>JBIKWE010000084.1:0-3486 GCA_044356445.1 Limisphaerales bacterium
TCATAAACTCCCGCCATCCAATAATCTGTCTAACAAATCCCTCAAGAGAAGCAATTTTAATATTATTCTCTTTGGCAAATGTCACCGTCTGAGAAACAACGTATTTTGGCGTCAACAAGCCAACATTAATATATGCTGAAAGGACAGAATGAAAAAGATAACTCTCATTTTCCTTAATTGCATCTTCATAAGGCCCAAAAAGTGAGAAGCGATTTTCAAGAAAATCCGATAAGGCTTTTTCTGCCCCATCAAAAGATATCGCATAATTAAAACCATCTAATGAACCAATATTTGACCCAAAATGTTTTTTAACGTATATCTTTGCGTCTTCAATAAGTTTTTTATCAGAGTCAAAAATAAAGACATTAACTCTTGGAATATTTAAATTCTTGGGAATCTTTTTTCTATTTTCTTTATCATAGCTATACTCTCCACCCTCTGGGGCTCCGTTATCCGTCATTAGGATATGCAGTTTTTTTCGCATGAATTTATAAAAAAACTGCATTTTGGGCTTGGGATTTTTTAATAACCACTCATTTACCTCTTGTTTTGTTAAATAAAACTGGGGAGTGTCCTGAAATTTTAAATCAATCTTATATTTTGCTGAATATTTAATAATTCTTTTTTCAAGCCAAAAATCAGTAACATCAAGTACTGAAATTTTAGAGATATTTTGCTTCTTTAAAAAAATAAAAATGTCTTCTGTATTTAAAAATTTATGTGATTCAAGATATATTGTTTTATAGCCTTCTTTTTGCAAATATTGTTCATAATTTTTCATTGTAGCGCGATGAAAAATTAATTTTTGAACATGAAAATTGTATTGTCGAAAAAAAAGCTCTTCCTCAATAAGAATTATTATTTTTTTCTTATCTAAAACTTGATTGTCTTTAAAAAGCTGATGTGGGTAAATGAGAACGGCTTCTTGCATTTTTATATTATTAATACTTTTTATTTTAGTTAAATACCATTATACAAGCTTAAGAAGAGTGATATATACTTTTATATATGATAAATGAGATTATCAGCTACTCTCTTATATTTTCAGGCTTCATAATTGGGCTTGGGGCTGTTACCGTTATTGATATATTGGGATTTTTGGGTCGCAACTCGAGATATTGGACCGAAGCAACAATTCGAACACATAAAGTCACAAAACCATTAATCTGGATAGGGATTATCCTTTTAACATTAGGAACTATATATTCTGGCGTCTTGCTTTTTAGCCATAAATATTTCTTTTATCTGAAGATAATATTTATTATTGTCCTGATACTAAACGGCCTTTTCTTAAGTTTTTATGTCAGTCCTTACTTAATAAGACAGGAAAAACTCGGCAAATCTGATAATATTTTACCTTTTCAACTACAACTTAAAATTACTGTTAGTTTCTTAATATCAGTTATTTTCTGGTGGAGCTTATTTGCTATAAATATTTACGAGCTAACTATAAAATAATAATTTCACCTTCTAACTTTAAGAAACAGCATGATTCTAAATGCAATAACCACAATGCCAAACACAAAAGCGAGCAAACTCATAGGCGGTAATGATAATTGAGTGTCTGTGAAATATTTAATAAATAGATTTAGATTCTTAACCCCAAAATGAAACAGTGTTAAAATATATGCCAAAAACCCAAATCGAAGAAGTGTTCTCCATAATTTAGGTCCCAAATTCTGAATCGAAAATCGATTTGAGATTGCCGCCATGCCAGTTAAAATTATTGCCGCAAGAACAGCTGCAACAAATGACGGAAATCTTTTTTCAGTCAAATAATATTCTGGAAAAGGACCGTATACCGGATGGAGAATTGATATCAAAATATGAATAATTAAGATTAAAAATCCCACAATTCCCAAATGTTTACGATAGATAATATATTTGTCAGCAAAGTTAAAGAAATAACAAAGTGAGCTGAGTATTAGCGAGATGCCAATTACAATAAAAGAAGTGTCTGCTATTGATTTATTCCACATTTTTATTGAGAAATGATGACCGGCAAGACTATAATATGCAGTAACAATTAAAAATAAGAAAATTGAAATGATAATAGACCGCCTATACAAAATATTGTCATTTGTCATATTTGGGTTCTGACTTATCACGATTTCAACTTTTTTTTGAGCCTTATTCTCAACTTTCATAACAATTATTATATAAAATAAATGACTAAATTTTTAATTGATGAAAGCTGGCAACGGGAGTTAATTTCTGAGTTTAAAAGTGAATATTTTAAAGAGCTATCTCAAATAATTAGACAAGAATATTTAATAAAATCAGTGTTGCCTCCGCCCAGAAAAATCTTTTCCGCATTTAATCTATGTCCGTTTGATAAGGTAAGTGTTGTTATAATGGGACAAGATCCTTATCATGGCGTAAATCAGGCAAACGGTATGTCTTTTTCTGTCAATAAAGATATGGCTGTCCCTCCTTCACTTAAAAACATATTTAAAGAAATAAACAGTGATCTTAAAATTCAGACATATCAAAATGGAGATCTGACAAGATGGGCGGTGCAGGGCGTCTTACTTCTTAACGCTATATTAACTGTAAATGAGGGAATGCCGGCGTCACATAAAAATATTGGCTGGGAAAAATTTACAGATGCGGTTATTGACCGTCTTAACATAAAAAGAAATAAAATCGTGTATATCTTATGGGGAAACTATGCCAAAGAAAAGGGGAAACAGATTAATAGAGTCAATAATTTAGTTCTTGAATCAGCTCATCCTTCACCTTTTTCTGCTCAAAAATTCTTTAATAACCATCATTTTTCAAAATGCAATGCATATCTTGTGAAAAATAACAAGCGAGAAATAGATTGGCGATAAAATTAAATACTTTATTTAAGTAAAAAGGCTCTTAACAATCCTCCAAATAAAAGAAGTGTGCCACCAATTATTGAAAACTCAAAAACCGAGTCAGCAACACCTGCTTCAGGAAGTGATGGCGCGGCAGTTGGCGCCGCCACGGTGGTTGTGCCACCGCTTGAAGTTGTCGATTGAGCGATAGTCATGACATGATTGCCAGTCTTACTACAATCTATAATATTTGATGCATTTATATCGTTTTGGTTAATCTTTGAGGTTTCTGTGCCTGTTAATTCGCAAAGTATTTTCAAGGTTGCTTCCCCTGCTTTTTCAGCCTTAAATACCAAAGTTGCCACTTTGCCAGTTCCCGTTTTGTACTCTCCCGGATTTGCAATTACTCCTGAAATATAAATTTTATTTGTGGATGTCTTATTATCCACAAGAGGAAAATAATCTCCACCTGTTACAGATTGTATTGAAACAACCGTTGAATCATATAAAACATAAACGTCTGTCCCTGCAACCTGTTTTGTCCCAGCATCTATAATAACTTCAACGGAAACTGTCTTACCAACATCAACTTTTGAAGTTTTGGGATTAAAATTTAATGACTGAGCTTCGGCTTTTGAAGGTCCCAAGAGATAAACAAGCAGTACTATTGTAAAAACAAGAT
>JBIKWE010000122.1:0-3468 GCA_044356445.1 Limisphaerales bacterium
CTGGACCTCCCGGAACGCCGGCAGCGGATCGCCAGCGCCAGGGCCGCTCCAGCGGCACTGGATGGCCGGCGCGAAGCGCCCGGGCAGCACCGCCCGGCGGCACAGCTCGTGGCGACCGCCGCGCGGCCCGGTCCCGTAGGGCGCGCAGCGCCCCTCGAAGCAGTAGCTGTCGTCGAGGCAGGCGCCGTCCCCGTCGCAGGGGCCGAGGTCGCTCAGGCACGCGCCCTCCGAGGTGCAGCGCTCCGCGGCGCCGCAACAGCCCGCGCCGCACGAGAGCGCGCACGCGTCGACCTCGGAGGCCGCGTCCTCTGCCCCGGCGTCGAGCGAGGCGTCCGCGACGCCCATCGGGCGACGGCACGCGCCATCGAGGCAGACCTCCCCTGTCCCGCAATCGGACGTGCGCGCGCAGGCTGGACCCGGACCCTCCCCCCCGCAGCCGAGGAGCCACAGCGAGCCGAGCAGCAAGACGGAGGCGGGTGCGCGCATGCCGCCCATGGTGCCCGTTTCCGCGCCCGGGATCACCGATCGGCAAGAGCGCGCTCTTCCGGAACGATTTCCGAAATCGATTCGCAAGAGCGCGCTCTTCCGGGACGCGCCCGGAGCGCGGGCGCGAGGGGCCCGAGGATCTCGTCCTGCCGTCCTCATCGGCGTCGGAGCGGTCCGCCACGCGCGTCGTTGACGGTCATCACCGTCAGCGGATAGGATCCCGGGCTGTCCCTCGGATGGTGACGGTCACCGGCCGCGTTCGCGAACCGGGAAATCCGTCTCGATGTTGCCGGGCGAGCACTGTGTCGCGCCCCGGAGTCTGCTCCATGAACTCGTCAGTCCGGGTCCGCGCGGCCCTGCTCGCCTCCCTCGCGGCGTGCGTCCTCGGCAGCCTCGCGGCCGTCGCGCTGACCTCGGGGCTGGCGCCCTCCACCGCTGTGGCGCTGGTCCTCGTCGGACTCGGCGCGCTCGGGCTCGGCGTCTGGGCCGTCGCGGGGGTGACGCCCGCGGCGTCGGACCTCCAGGCCGGGCCGCTCGGGTCCTCCCTCGGGGCCTTCGAAGGCAGCCTCGAGCCGATGCTCCTGGTCGCCCACGACGGCAAGGTGCGGGCCGCGAACGAGGCCTCGGCCGTCCTGCTCGGCGCGTCCCGGGACGCGGTCGAGGGCGCCCAGGTCGCCGGGTGGTTCGTCGACGGCGAGGCGGCCGCGAGCGCCCTCGACAAGGCGCGCAGCCGGGGCGCGCACCGCGAGCTCCACCTCTCGCTGCGGAGGTCGACGGGCCCCGCCCGACCCGTGGTGATGAGCGCGTCCGTCGTGCCCTCCGAGCCGGGCACGCCCAGCCGGCTGCTCGTCACCCTCCAGGACGTGTCGGAGGCCCACCGCGGCGAGGCGGCGGCCCGCAAGCGCGCCGACTACCTCCGCAGCCTCGTCGAGGCGTCGGCCGACTCCCTCTTCGCCATCGACGCGACGGGCAAGATCACGGACGCGACCGAGGAGGCCGCCCGGCGGCTCGGCGTCGCGCGCGACCAGCTGATCGGCACGGAGTTCGCGTCGCTCTTCGTCGACCGGGACGCCGCGCGCCGCGCCCACGGGCGCACCCTCGGGGAGGGCAAGGTGCAGGACGCGGCCCTCGGACTGCGCCACCGGGACGGGAGCCTGCTCGAATTGTCGTACGGGGGGACGCTCTACCGCGACCAGGACGGCACCCTGGTCGGCGTGCTCGCCGCGGTCCGGGATGTGACCTCCATGCGCCGCGCCGAGCGCGAGCGCGACGCCAAGGAGTGGGTCGTCGCGGGGATCGCGCGGCTCAACCAGGTCTTCCAGGAGCAGCTGAGCACCGCCGAGATCACCCGGCGGATCATCACCGAGCTCTCGAACTACACCGGGGCCCAGGTCGGCGCGTTCTACGCCGTGGACGCCGAGCGCAGCGGCGACACGCTCGCCCTCGTCGCGAGCCACGCCTTCACCCACCGCAAGGGCGTCGCCCACGAGTTCCGGCCCGGCGAGGGGATCGTCGGGCAGGCGGCGCTCGAGCGGAAGCAGATCCTCCTGTCGGACGTGCCCGCGGACTACATCCGCGTCGGCTCCGGCCTGGGCGAGGCCTCGCCACGCCACCTCTGCGTCACGCCCTTGCAGGTCGAGGGCAAGGTGACCGGGATGCTCGAGCTCGCGTCGTTCGGCACGTTCTCCGACGCCGCGCTGGAGTACCTCCGGCAGGCGGCGCCCAGCATCGCCGTGTCCCTCGAGGCGGGCAGCGCGCGGGAGCGCGTCGCCGGGGCGCTGGCCCAGGCCCAGCATCTGGCCGCGGAGCTCGAGGCCCAGCAGGAGGCGCTGCGGAACACCAACGCGGAGCTCGAGGAGCAGACCGCGCAGCTGAAGGTCTCGGAGCAGCGGCTCCAGACGCAACAGGCCGACATCGAGCTCGCGAACACCGAGCTCTCGCAGAAGAACGAGCTGCTCGAGCGCCAGAAGGTCGAGACCGACCGCGCACGCAAGGTGCTGGCGGCGCAGGCCGACGAGGTCGCGCTCGCGAGCAAGTACAAGTCCGAGTTCCTCGCGAACATGTCGCACGAGCTGCGCACGCCGCTGAACAGCCTGCTGCTGCTCGCCCGCTCGCTGCGCGACAACGGCCCGGGGAACCTGAGCGCCGAGCAGGTGGAGTCCGCGACGGTCATCTTCGACAGCGGCAGCGACCTGCTCAACCTCATCAACGAGATCCTCGACCTCTCGAAGATCGAGGCCGGCAAGATGGAGCTGCGGCCCGAGGAGATCGAACTCGCCGACCTCGAGCGGACCCTCCTCTCGCAGTTCGGCCACATGGCCCGCGCGCAAGGCCTCGCGCTCGAGGTGGTCTGCGCCCCCGACGCCCCGCGGCACATCGTCTCCGACCCCCAGCGCCTCGGACAGGTGCTGAAGAACCTGCTCGGCAACGCGCTGAAGTTCACCGAGTCGGGCGGCGCGGTCACGGTGACGTTCGCGCGCCCCGCGGAGCGCGCGGACCTGAAGCGGAGCGGCCTCGACCCCCGCACGTCCCTCGCGATCCACGTCGCCGACACGGGCATCGGAATCCCGCTCGACAAGCAGCGCCTGATCTTCGAGGCGTTCCAGCAGGCCGACTCCGGGGATCGCCGGAAGTATGGCGGCACGGGCCTGGGCCTCTCGATCTCGCGCGAACTCGCGGCGCTGCTCGGGGGCGAGATCCAGCTGGTCAGCGAGCCGGGCGAGGGCTCGACGTTCACCCTGTTCCTCCCGCTGAACGTCGCCTTCGCTTCGGCCACCCCACGAAGCGAAGCCCGGGGGGACGCCCAGGTCACCTCCCCGCATCACGTCGGGCCGACGGCGCCGAGGGCCGCGCTCCCGGCGAAGGCGCCCGCCGAGCCGCCCGCGGCCGCGCCGAGGACGGGCGTGGTGGACGACGACCGGCACCACATCGGCGAGCACGACCACGTCATCCTGATGATCGAGGACGACGTGCACTTCGCAC
>JBIKWE010000085.1:0-3465 GCA_044356445.1 Limisphaerales bacterium
TCATTACAAACTTCAGCGCTATATCAAGTTGAAAATAGCTATCTTTCTTTGACCGTTGCAGAATATATTTTAATAAAATTAAATTTGCAACCCGATGCTCAAGTTTTTAAAAGAGCTATTCAAAAAACCTATATTCCGGGTAGATTTGAAATTAGACAAGAGAATAATAAGTCGGTTATTTTTGACGGTGCACATAATCCACAAAAAATGCAGGCTCTTATAGATAGTTTAAAGTATTTATTTCCAAATCAGAAATTTGATTTTGTTTTGGCATTTAAGTCAAAATCGGATAATGATTTTAAAAAAATGCTAAATATTATTACTCCGCTTGCCTCCACCATCTTTGCAACACGCTTTGATCTTAATGATCAAGGAATATATATTCCAACAAGAGACCCTCAACACATAGTAGAGTATTTTTACTCAAAAAAAGAGCAGGGCCCCCAGATTTTAAAAGAAAAAAATGCATTAAAGGCTTATGATATAGCTGTAAAAGATGGTAAAGAGAATTTTCTTGTTGTTACAGGCTCTTTGTATCTAGTTTCTCAAATTTTAAAATATAAATCTAACTTTAAAGAGAAGTTACCGAGCAGAAATGTATAATGTATTTATGAATATAATACCTCTTACATATATCAAGCCCGCAAAAAGACCTTATTTAATATCAAGTTTTGTATCAACAATCGATGGCAAAATTATGGTTCTTGATAAGGGTTATTGGCCTATCGGAACAAAACATGATTTCGAGTATTTTACAAATTTAAGGGCAAACTCCGATGCAATCATAGATGCCAAGAATACGGCGTTAATATTTGGCAAGAATACAATTAAAACCATTAATGATAATGAATTTAAAAATGATCGTAAGAAATTAGGTAAAAATAAAAACGTAGAATATATAGTATTAAGCACAAACCCCAATGAGGAGTTATTTTCAAAGCTTGAAAATAATTTTTCATATAACACAACCATACTTACAACCAAAAGAATGGCCACAGATAAAATAAAATTTTGCAACTTTATTGAGTGTAAAAGTGATAATGGTACCGTTGATATTTCTGATCTAATTTCTTATCTTAGTGAACAAGGGCATGAGCTTGTATATGTTGATGGAGGTCCGACCTTAATTTCAATCTTGTTAAAAAATCAGCTTCTTGACGAGATACATTTAACCATTGCTCCAAAGATTTTTGGGACAAAAGCTCAAAAAACCTTGACTCTTGCTGAAGGAATGCTTTTCCCCCCAAATGAAATTCCAAAATTTAAGCTCAAAGATGTAACACAGCTTAAAGATGAGGTTATTTTAAGATATATATTTGATAAATCTGGTTAATTAGAATTTTTTTGATAGGCCTCACAAATGTTGTTAAACTCGCACATTTTACAATGGTAGCCAACATTTGCTTTAAAATCACCTTTTTTAATTTTTTTAGCAATATCTGAAATCTTGTTTGTAATTTCTTCAACTGTTTCTTCAGATTGAGATAAAGTTATTTTTTTCTTATCTTTAAGAAAATAATAACTTAATGAAATTTTGCTTAATGGTTTATCGTATAAGCTTTTATTAGAAACTGCCATAGCGTAAACCGCCAATTGATCATCTTTTTTAAAACTTTTATTTTTGCTTTCTCCAATTTTATAATCAATAATCTCAAGGGAATCATTCTTTAATTTGTCTATGCGGTCAATTTTGCCAACAATTGTAACGTCTGAGGCAATCTTAATTTTGAAGCTTTTCTCAAGCTCAAGAACTTCTGAGTCTCCAGTATGAAAGTTCTCGTAGAAATCTTCTAATAATTTTTTAACACTATTTTTTGAGGACAGCTCATGTTTTTGAGACTCATAACCAACTGGATTCCAATAATTTTCAAGCAAGTTTAACAAAGTATCCTTAGAAACATTTCTATTAATTTTATACATACTATAAAATTTTTGTAAAACCTTATGAACGACACTACCTATAGATAGAGAAGGAGACAATTTGGTTGGAATGTTGAGAATATATTTATACTTATATTTCAAGGGACAAATTTCATAGTCATTTATCTTACTAAAAGATAATACTATTTCTTGATTATTTAAAATTTCGGAAACAATATTTGTTTTTGGGCTTTCAAAAATAGACAATTGATCAGATTTATCTGTCGTAATAATTTGATTTATTTGGCTAGTGACACCTAAACCTTCCAATACAAATCTGGAAACTTTTCTCTTTCTCGTGCCTGTCCCATAAATTTCTGAGGAGGTTAAAAAAAGTTGATTTTTGGCACGTGTTGAACCAACATAGAATAATCTTCTTTCCTCTTGAATGTGTTCATCTCCTTGAGGCAATGTATCTTTGATTAGTTCTGCCGGTATTTTAAATTTTTCAGATTTAGAGATTGAGGGGAATCTCATCTCTGACAAGGATGGCATAAACACAACTGCAAACTCTAGTCCTTTTGAGGCGTGAACAGTCATAATGGAAACACCTCCTAATTGTTCTGTCTCTATATCAGGATTTAAAGTTAAGTCGTCTTTTGATTCAACTATCGCAATATAATCTAAAAGTTCATTAATATTATTTTCTAAAAGTTCATCGCTTAAATTATTTAAAAAATTAAAAAATTTTGCGATATTTTGAACCCGAACAACATTTTCTGCAGTCTCATTATTCATTAAAAACCCCATGTAACCTGACTCATTTAAAAAATTTAGTAAAACCTGAACAACTTTTTGATCTCTTGTATCGTTCATGTTTTTTAATAAAAGCTCATGTATTTTTTTAAACTTAGTTAATGAATCCTCACTAAATATGTACTTTTTAAGCTCATCTTTAAGCTTAATATGCACGTCTTCAGTTTTTAAATCACCTATTAATAATTCCAGAGTTTGAAATAAAGAGAATGAAATGGCCTTTGCCAAAGAGTTGAGGCTGACAACATCCTTTTGATGTAGCTTGAAAAAATTAAGCGATAAAATTTTATAGAGCGCCTGAGATTCATTAGTATTGCTTAAGACCCTCAAATATGAAATAAGATTCCGAACATCACTTTGCATTAATAGATTATTTGAGCCCTTTGATTTGAATGGAATTCCCTGCAATCTTAAATTTTGGACAATTATTTCTTGATGATCTTTTGCTCTAGTTAAAATTGCAATTTCAGATAACGCAATATTACTTTTTTCATATAAATCTTTAATTTTTTTGGCAATCCAACTGGCTTCTTGTTGATCATTTTGAAAGAGCATCGATGTGACCGGTGACTCTTCTGGCTCTCTATGACTTTTTAAAACTTTTGAAATTCCCAGTTTAAACTCTAATGTATCAGGGTCATTATTCTTGACGACTCGGTAAGCAAAATCAAGTATTGGTTGAGAGGATCTGTAATTGTCATTTAATATAACCTGACTGGCAAGAGGGTAGTCATTTATAAAATTTAAGATATTTGAGACTGTGGCTCCTCGGAATTTATATATTCCTTG
>JBIKWE010000022.1:0-12056 GCA_044356445.1 Limisphaerales bacterium
CACGCAGTGTCGCGCGGTCAGGGTTTCCCCCATTGCCGACGATTCCTGATTGCTGCCTCCCGTAGGAGTGGGGGCCGTGTCTCAGTCCCCCTCTGGCTGACCACCCTCATGAGGCCAGCTACCCGTCATAGGCTTGGTGGGCTATTATCTCACCAACTACCTGATAGGCCGCAGGTCTATCCCTTGGCGTTCTTGCGAACTTTACCCCGCCATAGGCGGGGACAATAAGGCATTACCCCACCTTTCGGTGAGCTATTCCTTACCTAGGGGGAAGTACCTACGTGTTACTCAGCCGTCCGCCGCTTCCTCACCTCGGTCTTGCGACTTTGGTTAGGCAACGCTCGACTTGCATATCTCAGGCGCACTGCTAGCATTCATCCTGAGCTAGGATCAAACTCTTAAATAAATTGTTTAATCCTTTGATTAACTTGATTACTCAAGATACTCAAAAAATTGAATGTTTTTGTTTGGAAATTTTCCGACTTGAGGTCGGAACAACTTCCTAACCCGATTACTGTACTAAATTCATTAATGTTAACGAGCAAAGTGAAAGTCTATTGTAATTAAACAATCATAGAAAGTCAACAGTATTATCCTTAAATAGGGATAAGCCCTAAAAAAGGATCATCCCTCAGCCTCCAAAAAAAATTTAGTATGTCGGGGAGGCAATAGATTGCAGAATCTTTGGATCTTTATCAAGCCGCATCATGCCATGCATTGTAGCATCGGCATGATGCTCAACCGCATAAGTATCTATCTTTAACTCCTTCGTAAAATACTCACCGATACCGGGAACTCCGGCAATCTTTCCAGTTAAGGCAATTCCATTTCTAAAAATAGCGTCAGCAACCTCCGGTTGCGACGCTTCTATAAGCTCTCTTGTTGCATCAAGTACATGATGAAATTGGGTAATCAGTGCTTCTCGAATATCAGATGATTTTATTACAATCGATTTTGGCAAGCCAGTCTCAAGAGATTTACCCCTAACTGAAGCAGTTTTTTGTTCATCTGTAAAATTTAAAAGATCTATTTTTAACTTTTCACATGTATTTTCCCCAAGCACTGTGCCATTTTTTAAATAAATATAATTTGCAACCAATTTGTTTAAATGTATTCCAGCATTTTTGATAACTTTTTGACCGACAATTCCTCCTCCGCTAATGATACTGACCTCAAATAAGCCACCACCCAAATCAATTATCAATTGCGGTTCATGTGAAAAAATATCAACACCACATCCAGACGCCGTTGCGATCGCTCTTTCAAGAAGCGTAACTTGAGAACAACCTGATTTTTGCAAAGCCTCCTCAACAGCTTTTCTTTCTATCTCAGTTGCGATAGATGGAATCGTTGCCACGGTATAAATAGGTGGTTTTAACAAAGGAAATTGTTCTAAATATGGGTTAATTGCAGTCTCGATACTATTTTTTAGCAAAGCCACTTCTGCATCAAAATCAGCAATTACACCGTTTGTGATTGGTTGGATAATCTCTAAAAAACTAGGAGTTTTACCCTGAATTGTTTTTGCTTCTTGTCCATAAAACATGTACTCTTTTGATTTATTGTTATATCCGATATATGTTGGTTCACGATAAACAATTCCTTTTTTTAAAATACCAATTCTTGTATTGCTTGTTCCGAGATCAAAATACGCTTTAAATGAGGAAAAAAACGGGACCTGTACAGTTTTTAATATGTTCCATGCCTTTTTAATGTACTCTTTTTTCATACAACTTTTTTTTAATTATTCTATAATAATTTAAACATGTTATTAAAAGCGATCTCTTTTTTATTCTATCTTCTTTTTGCCATTACCCCGTTTCTCATGAGTTCAATTACCAGCGAGATGTTTGAATTTAACAAAATGATTTTTATATACGGTCTATCCATTATTATAACCTTTTTGTGGGGAATTTATTATGTGTTTAATCGCCCAAAATTAAAGTTAAATTTATATATTTATGCGGTTATTTTTTTTGTACTTACTCAGCTTTTATCATTTGTGTTTTCAATTGATAAGCACAGCTCTTTTTATGGGGCGTATGGTCGTTTTAACGGTGGCATATTGTCATTGTTCTCCTTTACATCTTTATTGTTTGTGTTTTATCAGATAGTTTCTCTTGAAACAGTAAAAAGAATTCTTCAAATTTCACTAATTGTGGCAAGCTGTGTTGTGTTATGGGGCTTGCCTGCCAAGTTTGGCGGGGATTTGTCATGTTTGTATTTCACAGGCACCTTAACTAATGATTGTTGGACAGCTCAATTTCAGCCAGCATTAAGAATGTTTTCGACTCTTGGGCAGCCAAACTGGTTGGGTTCGTATTTGGCAACTCATTTTTTTATTGGGCTAATGTTTTTTATTATCACGGCTCATGATACGAAGAGTAAGAGTGTGTTTATAAGGATAACAAGTGTATTTAAAGATTCTAATAAACTATATGCGTATTTCTATACAGTAGTTACAATTATTATTTTTTCAGGTATCTTGATGACTGCTTCTCGCTCAACCTTGCTATCTGTTTTTATGAGCGTTATCGTGCTTCTGTTATTTTTTAACACAGAGAAGTTTAAGCCGAAACTTAAAGTAATCGTGCGACTGATATCAGTATTAGTATTGATTTTTGTAACTTTTTTAAGTCTATCTTTTAGCTCCACATATCAAAACCAGTCAGTCCCCAAAAATCTTCAGATTACAGACTCCTACACAATAAGGACAATAGTCTGGGAAGGGGCACTTAAACTAGCAATGAAGTTTCCGTTTTTTGGAACAGGACCTGAGACTTTTGGAACAGCTTATTATTTTGTTAAGCCAGAAAGACACAACGCAACCTCAGAATGGGATTTTGTGTACAACAAAGCTCACAATGAATTTTTACATATTTGGGCTACAACTGGTATTTTTGGAATTATTGGATATTTAAGCATTGTGGTGTTTTCTTTAAGAATATTATCAAGCAATTTAGCAAGTCATAATGTGTTAAATAAAATTTATTCATATGGATTTTTGTCATCATATATTTCTTTGTTAATAACTAATTTTTTCGGATTCTCAACATCAACAGTACAAATAATGTTTTATCTTGTGCCGATAATGTATTTAATTTTAACTTCTGAAAAATCAGAGCTAAAAATTAAAGACAGGAGCTGGAATGTTAAAAAAGCCACTACAATAGTTTTTTTAATATTTATAACTATTTTTTTAATAATACAGCTTGGAAGGTATTATCTTGCTGACACTCTTTATAAAAGAGGCATAAATGCTGAGCTTAAAGACGATGTTATTACGGCCTCAAAATTTTACATGAAAGCAATAGAGCTGCGATTCGAGCCTGTTTATTATGATAAATTGTCGGGCGCTTTGGCACAAAGCGCCTTTATTGAATCTTTCAGTGAATCTAAGAAAAATTATTCATCACTTGTTCAGGCATCAATTAAGGCGCAAGATATAGCTTTAAATTCTGCGCCAAAAAGTATAACTTTTTGGCGCACCAAAGCTAAAAATCATTATCTGTATTTTCAGGCAACTAAAGATATTTCTGATTTAAGGAAAGGAGTTGATGCCATGGTGTACACTGCGGTCTTGGCTCCAACAGATGCTCAAAGTCAATACATGTCGGCGCTTTTTATGTTTGCACTATATGAAAATACAAGGAATCTTAAAGATTTAATAAGTGCCAAAGAGCTGGCAAAGAAAGCCTTATATTTAAAACCGGATTACACAGAAGCAGAGCAGATTTATAAATTTTAATAAATTTAATTCTTGCTAAAAATTTATTGAATAAATTACTTTCCTCCTTTGTTCCCCTTCTTTGAGGAATTTAACCTGTTGAGTATTTTTGCACCTAATTAAATTAGCATAGTCTTGGAGTTAGATTTTTATCTTAAGATGTTAGAAATTAATGGCGCTGTGTAAAAAAATTGTTATTTTATTTAAAGCAATTAAGTTGAAGATTTTATTTTACGGGACTGGAGTAAGATTTGGTGTTGGGGTTAAAGTTGTGTCGCCTAATTCATAATAAGCAGTTGAGTTGCCACCGTCACTTGTAAGTCTTGTATCATTACTTAATGATTCAAACTTGGTAAGGAGCTCATATGTATTATTAGTTGTAGTAAATAAATGGTATAAATTACTATCATTTGGTGGTACTGGAACAGTTCTCAAATAAGAGCATAGATTATATCCTGTCCAGTTTGATGAACAGGCTTTGGGAGAACTTGAATTTGCAGATACATTTTTATTAGTACTCCCAAGAGAATTCCCTTCTCCTATAAATGAATCCATAGCTCCTTGAAGAGTTGACATGTCTCTTAATCTTTGAGCATCTCTTGCTTTTCTTTGAGCTTCAAGCGGATTAATAGAGACAAGTAATACAGTTGCCAAAACTCCTATTATAGCAATAACTATTAACAGCTCGACTAATGTAAAAGCGCTTGATAATTTATTTTTCATATAAAAAATTAATTTTGCTAATCTCAAATTACACCAAAACTTTATTTATGTCAATAACATCATTACTGTAAAGATGTTGTCAGGCTAAATATTGGCGTAATGACCGACACCACTAAAAACCCAACTACAATGCCCAGAACAACCAGTATGGCAGGTTCCATTAATGTTAATAAGCCTTTAACTGCCAGTTCTGACTCACTTTGATAATAATCTGAGATTTTTTTTAAGGTTAAGTCTAACGAGCCGGTTTGTTCTCCAACGATTGTCATTTGAATAAGCGATTCAGGAAAAATATCTTCATTTTGCATGGCGGTTCCAATGCTCATTCCCTTTTCAACTTTATCTTTTATATTTATAAACGCCCGCTTAAAAACAATATTTGAGTTAACGTTGGTCACTATCTTTAAGCTATCTAATATGGGGACGCCTGAGGAGATAAGAATTGACAATGTCCTTGTTACATCAACAAGCCCAGATATTTTTACAATTTTTCCAAATAACGGCAATCTCAATGATATGCGATCAAACATCTCTTTACCTTTTGAGCTTTTCTTAAATCTCACAGCGCTTAATATAATCACTCCCAAAACACCAACAATAATGGGCCAGAACATATTCATGAAATTTGAGATATTTTTAATTGCGAGGGTTGTTGCTGGTAACTCGACCTCAAAACTATCATATAATTTTAAAATTTGTGGCATAACGAATGTAAACATGGCAAATATCATAACCAACATCGCAGATATTACGGCTATAGGATACATTAGTGCATTGCGGACTGTCTGCTGAAACAGCCTTTCGTTTTCAAGATGTAGTGAAAGTTTGTTCAAAATTACATCCAATTTTCCCGATGCCTCCCCTGATTTCACGAGTGAAATATAAAAATTAGAAAAAAATTTAGGAAAACTTTCAAGTGTATTTGATAACGTTTTGCCATTTCTTAAAGAGCGTTCAATTTCCTGCAACATTTTTTTTAAAGCAGGTTTTGTGGTTTGTTTTATTATTATCTCAATTGAGGCAATAAGTGTTAATCCGGCATCAAGCATGATGGCAAACTGTCGCGTTATTAAAACTATGTCTTGAAAAGAAATGCGATTAAATATTCCTGAAAAAGCGTCATTTATCTCAGAGCTTTTCTTTTCTTTAACTTCAATCGGAAAAAGTCCGTTTTTTTTTAAAAACTCAGTTAAATCTTTTTCAGATGGCGCATCAACAACACCTTTAACTTTAGTTTGATCTTTTTGAAGAGCTAAATATTCATAAAGCATATATCTTTAAAGCATGAATTTTTCAAATTCTTTCAAGCGCACGGCATATGATAAAGCATCCTCTCTTGAGATTAAGTTTTGTTTAAACAATCTTGCGAGGTATTTATCAAAAATAATCATGTTCTGCTCTTCTCCAGTCTCAAGGACGTTATCAATCATAAAAGTTTTACCTTCTCGAATAAGGGACGAAACGGCAGGCGTATTTATCAATATCTCAACCGCTGGAATTCGCGTTAAAAGTTTAATATTTGGAATTAATCTCTGGTATATTACGGCATTAAGCACTGTTGAAAGTTGGTTTCTGACTTGATTTTGTTGATGTGCTGGAAAAACATCTATCATACGATTTATAGCTTCTGGAGTGCTATTTGTGTGTAAAGTTGAAAAAACAAGATGCCCTGTTTCAGCAATGGTTAATGCTGCTTGAATAGTGTCAAGATCTCTCATCTCGCCAATAAGAACAACATCTGGATCTTCTCTTAAAATTGCTTGTAATGCTTTTCCCCAAGAGTGAGTGTTGGTATGCATCTCTCTTTGTGAAATAATTGATTTTCCAAAGGGATATATAAACTCAATTGGATCCTCGACCGTTACAATATGTTTTCTTTGCGATAAATTAATATCGTTTATTAACGCCGATATTGTGGTTGATTTCCCCTCACCCGTTGGACCTGTGAACAGCACAAGACCTTGTGGAGCTTTGGCAAGCTTATAAAGCATTGATGGCATAGAGAGCTCTTCAAGAGTCTTAATTTTTTTAGGAATGGTTCTGAAAGCTCCGGCTAAGCCTTTTTGAGTATAATAATAATTTACTCTGAATCTGATTTCCCCAAACTCATAAGCAAAATCAAGCTCCTTATTAAGATGAAGCTCCTCTTTATTTTCAGCTGATAAAATGCTTTCTAATATTTCAGTTGTTTGATCAGACGTTAAGATGATTGAACCCTCAAGATTTGCTAGTTCATTTAAAATTCGTATTGTCGGAGCATATCCTGGGATAATGTGAAGATCAGAAGCACTTCTTAAGACTGTCTGTTGAAACATTTCTTGAATAATCATATTTTCATGGTATCACAATTTTTTTAGATCTTAAACATTCTCTGCCACTCTTAATACCTCCTCAAGAGTTGTTATGCCTTCAAGAGCTTTTAAAAATCCATCCTGTTTCATAAGGAGCATTCCTTCCTTACATGCTTGATCCGCAATTTCATTTGAGGAAGTTTGCTTTAAAATAAGTTCATTTATCGCTGGGGAGAGTTTAAAAATTTCATAAATACCAACTCGACCCTTATATCCTGACTGATTACAGTCTTCACATTTTCTGCCACGTGACAGTTTCATTGGCGCTCCGTCCATATATTGCTTTGGTAAATTATTCCCTAATATATTACGAATTAATTGCTGCACCTCGCCAGATGGTTCATACCATTCTTTACAGTTATCACAGACTCGTCTCACTATTCTTTGTGCAACAACTGAGCTTAAAACTGAGGCAATTAAGAACGGTTCTCCGCCAAGATCGATAAGTCTTGGAATAGCTGTTGCCGAATCATTGGTGTGAAGAGTTGAAAAAACCAGATGACCGGTTAATGCTGCTTGAATTGCCAATTGCGTTGTCTCTTTGTCTCTTATCTCTCCAACTAATATGATATTAGGATCCTGACGTAAGAATGATTTTAGGCCCGCTGCAAAGGTTAGCCCTGCTTGGTTATTGATCTGAACCTGATTTATACCATCAATCTGATACTCAACAGGATCTTCAATTGTTACGATATTTACCCCATTTGTGTTAAGTCTTGACAAAATAGAGTATAAAGTTGTTGTTTTACCTGAACCCGTTGGTCCGGTTATTAAGACGATTCCATATGGTCTAGATAAGCCATCTTCTAATCTTTTAAGCTGAACACCTTTTAATCCAAGCTCTTCAAGAGAGGGCAATCCACCGCTTTTTCGCAATAAACGCATAACAATTTTTTCGCCATGCACAGTTGGCAATGTTGAAACTCTCAAATCAATCTCTTCATCATCAAGTTTAAAATTAAATCTTCCGTCTTGCGGAATTCTTTTTTCATCAATTTTTAATTCTGACAGAATCTTCACTCTTGAGACCAAAGATTCATGAATGCTTGATGGAAGGGATAGTTTTTCTTGTAATATGCCGTCGATACGATACCTCACTCTTGTTTTTAGTTCTTGTGGTTCAATATGCACATCAGAAGCCCGACTTTTCCCGGCAAACTCAAGTATTGTGTTGACAATTTTGGCAATTGGCGCATCAGAAATGGCAATATTTTCGGTAACAACCTTCTGGTTATTGGGTTTTTGAATCGGCTCAACCTGTTTTAAGGCTTGTTCAACCTCAGGAGATAGATTTTTGGCATAAGCAACAGTTATTGCTTGATTGATATCTTCCTCAGATGCCAGTGCTAATGTTATTTTTAGACCGGTTTTCATTTCTAAAAAGTCTTGTAGGGTGACATTTAACGGATCAAATGTTGCAATGTATAAAGTGTTTGATTTCCCATCAAAAAGATACGGAATAATTTTATATTTACTTGCAAGTTGTTGAGAGATGTATGACAATGACTGTGGGTCCACAGCCGTTTGGGAGATATTGACAAATGGCACATTTAAAAGCTCTGCTTTTGTTTTATATACTTCATCTTTGGCAAGATTAGAATATTGCAAAAGATATCTATCTATCGGAACATTTTTGTTAATTGATTCAATCTCCAAACGATCCGCTTGATCCTGAGTGAGTATGCCTCTCTGCACCAGTCTAAATAAAAAATCCTTAGGAACAATGCTCATAGCTTTTAATATAGCATAAATTGATAAATGAAATCAATTTAATTATTTCTTTAATTTTAAAAATTGCATATATAATGTCTTAATGAAGCCATTAATTTTAAAAATTGGAAGTGATTTTGACTTAACGCAATACCTTCAAAAAAACTACTCACAAGACTCAGCAAGCTTATTGTCTCTAATCATGATTAAAGTTTTGCCTGATAAAAAAAATATCTCAATTGATCAAGTTAGAGATTTAAAAAAAATATTACTCAATGGCAGCACAAAACATCTTATTGTTTTTGAGCGTTTTGAGCTATGTACCAATGAGGCTCAAAACGCTCTTCTTAAACTGCTTGAAGAGCAAGGTTTTTATCATCAATTTATTTTATTATCACAAAACCCGCAAGAGATAATTGAGACAGTTCACTCAAGATGTGTTTATAAATCTTTAGTTGAGGTGTCAAAAATAGAGGATACACACCAAGATATTGAAAAAATTTTAGAAAATATAATACTTGGCAATAGAAAGCAGGTTTTCGAAGACGCAGTATTTCAGAAATCAAGCTCTGAAGGGGCAATAAATTTTTTAACAGAGGTGCTTATGGTATTAGAAAAAAAACTGGCAAGTGGAGATAACAAAGTAATTTTTTTGATCAAAAATACTCTTTTCTGCCAAAAATTGATAAACATATACAATGTTAATCCTCAAATGGCTCTTGATTTGTGGCTTTTAAAAAGTATAAAATGAAATATAACAGTTAATAAATATCTGTATGAAAAAGCATTATGGATTTACCTTAATTGAACTCTTGGTTGTAATTTCCATCTTGGGTGTGCTTTTTGCTTTTGGTTCATATTCCTATACAAATCAGGTAAAAAACGCCAGAGATCAAAAAAGAAAAGCCAATCTTGAGCTTATCCGAGCTCAGATGGAGTTCTTTCGCAGCGCAAAAAATACCTACCCAAAAAATTTAGCAGAATATTTGACAGCTGGCCACACTCTGCCTCTTGACCCAAAAAATAATACAATTACAGGGATTTATTCCTACACTCCATCACCTGTTACATGCACAACAACAACTCCTGCAACTGTTTGCAATCTTTACAATCTTTCTACGACGCTTGAAAGCGGTTCAACAATAAACATTAACCCTAATTCCATTTTATAAATATTTTGTAAATTTAAATTGAAAAAGTTAGAAGGCTTTACTCTTATTGAGGTAATTATAGTTATCATTATCATTGGTATTTTTATATTTGGTAGCACTGCCAGCTTCTCAACCTCAACTGCTGATCAGCAATTAAAAAAAGATGCGGAGATGATTGTAAACAATATTCAGCTTGCAAGGGAGTTGGTGTATTCTCGAAACATAGAGAATAAAACCATATCTGAATGCGCCAAATTTGAAGGGTATAGATTGACATTTCAGTTTTCATCCTTAAATAGAGAGCTTATCTGTCGATCATTAACAAATCCAACCCCAACGGTGTTGCCGTCAAATAATTTTGAATATAAAACCTCAGTTGCCGCAACTCCAACTCCGCAAGTAAGAGATTTCAAAGTTCCTGATGCCAAAAATAACAATTCTCTAACATGGACTTTAAAGCATAAGGGAAAGAAGCGTTGTATCGAAATTAAGCTGGATATTAATTATTCCTCACCTGAAGTTACTAATCCATATTCATGTTAAGAAGATGTATACACTTTATTAAATTAAAACAAGCATTTAGTTTAATTGAGGTTATTGTTTCTATAACTCTCTTAAGTATTGTTTTGGTCTCTGCGGTTTCATACACATCGTTTCTTATGAGAAATATGACGTATAATCAAAACAAATTGTATGCCACAAGATATCTTGATGATTTAAAAGAATGGGTTGATGCTGAGAGGCTGACAGATTGGGTTACTTTTTCAAGTAAGGCTAAAGGTGGTGCTGGAGCATCTTATTGCATTAACAATGAAATTACAAGCTTTTTAAGCCTCACAAATATCAATGAAATTACAAGCTCAAGTCCGTGCCCGTTTACGGGTATTTCAGATACAAATTCCGCTCCCAATATTTATAAACGTGAACTAAATTTAACCGGTAACTCAGATAGAGTTACAGCAACTTTAACGGTAAGTTTTATGCAAGACTCAAAAACATATATTGAGACTGTTACAACAGCGTATTCACCATGGCAAAAATAAGTTTTTTTAAAAAAGGATACTCCTTAGTCGAAGTTCTAATTGTAATAACGTTAATCGGGATTATTTTACCCGGTGTATTTAGTATTGTGACTGTTATATTGAGGCAACAATTGGTTATATATGAGCTTTCAACCATTAAGCGAGAAGGCGACGCAGTTTCGTATTTGATAAAAGATAAAATTACAAGAGATGCCACGGGAATAGTAGATGATGCAAACACTTCACAATGTGTAAGCGCAGCATTGTCTTATGCTCCTTCTACACCAGCAAATTTTAAATTTGCTTCAAAGGCTGGAAATTTTTTTTATGATTTATCAAGTACTATTTTAAGAATTAATATCGGCACTGCACCAATGTCTCTGCACTCAAATAAGATAGGAATTAGCGATTTGAAGTTAAGCTGTTATAAAAAAGGAGCTCTATCTCCTGCGATAGTTGTTGTTTCATATAAGGTGACATATGTGCAAACCACGCCCAATCCAGTGCTTGGTGCCGCGCCATCTATGGATTATCAAATACGAGTTGCTTTGAGAAGTACCATCAGATAATATTTTGTTGAAATTAGTACGGTTTTTCTGATACTCTTAAGCATTATGGCAGGCAATCATTTCGGCATTGATATCGGGGAGGAGCATATAAAGATTGGTTTTATTGAGCAAAAAAAAGATAAAATTGAGATTTTATCATACGGATATGAGTCAATTTTGCCGACTTTCTATACAAATCCAAACAAGCAGACGGCCGAAGAGCAAGCAAAAATTATCGCTTCTTTGCATGAAAAGTTAAACTTGAGCGCCTCAAAAGCACATATTGTCATTCCTGATTTTTATACTTACTCACAGTTACTCATAATGCCAGACCTACCAGAGGAGCAGTTGGTTAAATCCATAAAACTTCAGGCTGATGAGTTTATTCCGCTTCCAATTTCTCAAGTGTATATTGATATTGAAATTATAAGCAAGCTTCAAAATGGAAAACTGCTGCTATTATTTGTGGCTTCAAAAAAAAATATTGTTGATCATATATATAATACGGTTCAACTGGCAGGATTTGAGCCCGAAACTCTTGAAAACGAGCTTGCCAGTATCGGGCGCTTTGTGTCAGAGTTTTTTAAATTTATTCACGAACCTTCCTTGATTTTTAATCTTGGATACTCAGGAAGCTCTATATATGTTGTAAATCCACAATTTCCTTTTTTTCAAATAATAAGAACTTCAAGAATTGGATACGACGTTATATTAAGAGATTTAAAACTAAATTCCTCACTTGGCGATAAATCTGCTGAAGCATTAAAGACAATCGGCTTAAGCACAAAAGGTAGTATAAATATTAATAACATCATTTACCCTTT
>JBIKWE010000086.1:0-3438 GCA_044356445.1 Limisphaerales bacterium
GATACGACGTTATATTAAGAGATTTAAAACTAAATTCCTCACTTGGCGATAAATCTGCTGAAGCATTAAAGACAATCGGCTTAAGCACAAAAGGTAGTATAAATATTAATAACATCATTTACCCTTTATTGGCTGAACTTTTTGGAGAGATGGAGAAGACTATACTTTTGTCAAAAGAAAGATACGGAATAAGCATAAAACATATCTATCTAATGAATAATGATTATAAAATCGGTTGGTTGATTGAGTCGGTTCAAAATAAATTAATGTTGCCAACACAAACCATTCCTTTATCAACCGTGCTTATTCCAAATCAAATCTCTCAAACTTTCTCACAAACATTAAGCTCAACTTTGGCTGTTATTGCAACACAAATTAGATGAAAAGGCGCATAAATTTATTCTCTAAAAGATTATTACCGACTCAAATTGTCAATTATTTTGATTTGACACAAAAATATGCAATTAGAGCTATTTTTGTTCTTTTAGCCATATCTGTCACAATTATCGTTTATGCTTTTTCATTACAAAATAATATAAACTCTGTTAGAAATAATACTTTAACTTATGAAAGCTATGTTTCAAGAAATAGAGCTTTATCTGAAGATTTAAAAAAATTTACTTTTAAATATCAGCTATTAAAAAATTTTCAGACTGGCGATGCAAATGGTAATGAGTATATAAACACATTGATTAATGTTTTTGCTAAACTGAATACTCCTCTAATACTTGAGTCGTTTAATATTGAAAACACAAAAGCCACAAAGTTTCAAGTCAAGTTTAATACTTATGAAAATGCCATTACCTTTGTTGAAGCCTTAGAAGAGCCAATATTTCAGGATGTTTTTGAGTCGCTTGAGCTTGCTGGTTTTAATTTATCCTCAACTGATCAACAAGAGTTTACTTTAGAATTTGAAGGTGTATTTAATTAAAGATGAAAAAAATCAATTTAGGATTACTTATAAATTCAAAAGGTTTTTTTCCAACGTTATTTCTTATTCTTATAAATTTTTTAATTATTGGTGTCATAATTTACGGAGTTTTTTATGTCAATAATTTACGGCTTGAGCTTGATAATTTAAATTTAAGGTTAGAAGAAACAAAGCAATTAGCTCTTCTTGTCAAAAATAATAAGGATCTTTTGGAAGATAAGGTTTCTACATTTAATGAGGCATTAGATCAGCTTATTCCAAGTCAAGAATCGTATTTTCAAATCATATCAGCACTTGAAAGATTGTCGATAAATACTGGGTTGAAGCTTGACGATTACACCATTAATATACAAGACACAACTTCGGAAAAGATTTCATTTTCAATGATAACGGAAGGCACGGTCAGTCAGATTCAAAATTTTTTTAAGACATATAATTTTGCCAGCGGTCGATTAATTATTTCTGAAAAGATGACTTTGACTCAGAATGATCAAAACCAGTCACTTTCTTTTGATCTTAGCATGTTTAATGCAGCATATGATATCGGTCAAGTAACGGATATTCCAGCTGTAAAGGAAGAGGATGTTAAAATGATGGAAGAGGTAATATCTCAGTTATGACATATTTACCACATCTATGTTTTTTATATTTTTAAATTATACAAAAACAATGTTTTTTTTATTTTTAAGAAGTTTAGCAAAGCCTTCTGAGTGTTGTGCCCCTTTTGAATTCCAGTAATCAAATTTTTCTTTATCAATTTTAATTGATTGTGTGGCTTCCAAAGGATGATATGTTCCTACTTTTTCAATATATGAACCATCTCTTTTCTTTGTTCTGTCAAGGGCGACAATTCTGTAATAAGGTTGTTTTCTTTTTCCAAACCTCATTAGTCTTAATGTTACTGCCATATTAAATTCTTCAAAATAAATTGTTTAAAAACACATTATATAATAATTATTTCAAACTATCCACTGCATTTTGAGCAGCTGCTTCCTCAGCCTGTTTTTTTGATTTGCCAACGCCTCTACCCTTTTCAACTCCATGTACTTTAACTGAAACAGTAAATACTTTTTTATGATCAGGTCCAGTTGACTCAACAAGTATGTATTCAGGTAATTCTTTGTATGTCCCTTGTGTTAACTCTTGAAGCCGGCTTTTTGGGGATAGATACAGTTTTTGAGAGATTATATTATCAAGCTTGTTTTTAAATAGATTATTTAAAATGAAATTATAGGCTGTTTCAAAGCCTTTTTCGATAAAAATTGCCGCAATTAATGCTTCAAAAAGATCCGCCAAGATATTTGTTTTATCCTTGCCTTTGCCCTTTTCTTCACCGTGAGATAAATATAAATAGCTTCCAAGATTTAGTTTTCGAGCAACTTCTGCCAAGCTTTCAGTTCGCACAATGGAGGCTTTTATATCAGTGTAATCACCTTCTTTTAGATCTGAATAAGACTTGTATAAATATATTGAAGTGGTCAAAGACAATACACTGTCTCCCAAAAATTCCAGCTTTTCATTTGAAGACAAATTAGGGTCAAAATTTTCATTTAAATAAGATCTGTGAATAAAGACATTCTTTAATAATTTTCGATCTTTAAATTGAATTCCAATCTGTTTCTCAAGTTCTGTAAATTTATCCATGTTATTTAAGATTTTTTTCATCTAAAATTGCACCAAGAACCGCATTAATAAATGCGGGTGATTTTTCATTACCCAGTTCTTTGGCGATTTCAATAGCTTCATTAATTATAACTTTATAAGGCTGTTTATTATCATCTTTAAACAGTTCAAAAAGGGCAAGTAACAATATGCTTGTATCTATCTTCGCAAGATCTTTTACTGGGTATTTAGGTGCGTGTTTGGCAATGGTCTCAAAAAACTCATCCTTAAACGTAAGTATTTTTTTTGCCACATCGTAATATGTATCGTGTTCCTTAATTTTGGTTTCCGGGTTATGAAAAGATAGGGCGAAAATATTTTGTACGATGGCGACTCTTCTTTGATGTCTGGGGTCCATTTTTATTTGCCACAACTCTTACACAAATGGTGCGGGCGTTTTTTCATACCACATGAAGCGCAGAGAACTAAATCTGGTAAAAAATGCTCTCTTTTTCTCTCAAGAATTCGGGCGCCTTTTCTGGCTTTTGAATGTTTTCTTTTTGGTAATGGGGTCATTGTTTAATAATTTATTTTTTATAATTATTTTTTGTACACATAATATATCACGAAATATATTTTTTTACAACTTTATTTATAAGATTATTAAATATATAAAACATCATTTTTTGTTAAAAGTTAGCCTGTATATTTTATCGTCGTTTTGTCCGACAGAGTCACCTCGACCGTCTTTGTTTGAGGTTGTAAAGTATAAATTATTGTCTGGGCCTTCAATAACTTCCCTTATTCTTCCATAGCTTATCCCAGAAATCTTGTGCTGTTTTTTAATAATCCCTTTTTTAACATTCTCAAATTCGATATATAAAATCCCTTCTCCTCTCAACATG
>JBIKWE010000023.1:0-11945 GCA_044356445.1 Limisphaerales bacterium
ATTAACCTATAGAATTTTAAAAAATAAATTTTAATTTTAGTCTTAAATAAGAATTTAAGATAAATTTTATTTTTTTTAATTATTTATTCTTACTATAAGAAACTATATGAATAATAAATTGGGTTATCAAAGTATGCCTTTACATTTAATTGTTGATCAATTATCAAAAGATAGTCAGGGCGTGATAATAGACGGCAACACTTTAACAATCTCTGACATTTTAAATGTTGCAAGAAAAGATGTTAGCGCCTCATTTACAGCTAATAAAGCGATAATTAAAAGAATTAATGAGACGTTTAAGCACATGATGAAGGATGTTGAAAACGGCGTGCCAGTATATGGCTGCAACACTGGATATGGCGCACAGGCCTCTGTTGTTGTAACCGGTGGAACAAAAGCTGAAAAACTCAAAAGCGCCATTAATATGTCTGAAGGAATTGTCCACACGGATATAACTGTTGGTCCAGAATTTGAAAATGATGTCATTCGTGCAGCTATGCTTATCAGGATAAATATGCTAATGAAAGGTGTAAGTGGGGTTAGTTTAAAAACTCTTGATAAATATTTACAGCTATTAAACAGCAACTACACACCCATAGTTAATCAATATGGAGGAGTGGGGGCGTCTGGTGACCTCCATCATAATTCTCGAGTTCTTAGTGTATTAAGGCAACTCCCGGGAACTTTTGTCAAAAATAAAAATGGTCAAAAAATTAAATCATCCGAAGCATTATCAAGCATAGGGCTAAGTCCTTTGAAGCTTGTTCCTAAAGCCGGTTTGGGTTTGGTCAATGGAGACAATTTTTCAACAGCAGTTGCTGCTTTAATTGCATATGACACCGCCTCACTTTTGCTAATATCTCAGGTTTTAAGTGCTATGGTCGTTGAGGTTTTAAAGGGTTCTGATAGAGCATTTCATCCATTGCTTTCCCATATTAGGCCACACGAAGGTCAGAAAGAAGTTTCTTCAGTTTTGAGATACTTACTTAAAGGCAGTAAACTTGCATATCAAGAAATGTCAGGTCATAAAGCACGCAATCAGGGGGTTAAAGTTCAGGATGGGTACAGCTTAAGATGTATCTCACAATATCATGGTGTAAATTTTGAAAGAATTAAACAAATTCTTGACGTTATCACAATTAATGCCAACTCAGCATCTGATAATCCATTATGGGTTCACCCTGATTTAAAACTTAAAACAAACGATGATTGGCAGTGGGTAAGTGGCGGGAATTTTATCGCTATGCATATGGTTGAGTCAATAGATAGTATTCGCAAAATGCTTACTCAGATAGTGAAATTAAACGATAGGCAGTTGGCGCGAATTGTTAATCCACATGAAAATAATGGACTAGGTGCAAACTTATCAAGTAAAAACGCAATTTCGCAATGCACCTTCAAAGGAGTTCAGGTTCAGGCTGGGATGCTTGATATTTATTCGACATTGTTATCAATGCCCGTTAGCACCATGTTTGGGGTACACGAAGAGATGAATCAAGATATCACATCACATGCTTTAACGTCGGGAATTCTGGGATTGGAGAATCTGAGGCTTGCCAGATATTCGGTGGCTCAAAATTTTGTGGCCGTTGCACAAGCCGTTGATTTAAGAGGTGGTAAGGATCTTCTCTCCCCAAAAACCAGACCTATATATGAATTTTTAAGAAACAAAATTGATTTTGTAGATAAAGAGAGACCTTTAAATAATGATATTGAAGTAGTTTATGCTGATTTGGTAACTGGAAAAATTTTAAATCTTGTTCTTGAAATTTTTAAAGAAATATAGTCACAACCCTTATTTAATTAACGCATTTATCTGTTTTAAACACATTTTTTTCAAAATAAGTATGAATAATCAAGATAATATAAACAGTCAAAATATGGCTCTTGAACTTTTTCATGAGGTTGCTGAAAAAGTCCCCGCATATAAGGATTTTTTAAGAAGACATAAAGTAAAAAAAGAGCTTGTTAAGACTTTTTCTGATCTTCGTAACGTTCCTTACACTGATAAAAATAATTATATAAATTTTTATCCAGTTGAAAAATTGGTGTGGCCCAAATCAAATACTTCCCCGGCCATAGTTAGCTCTAGCTCCGGCACATCAGGAGAGCCCAATTTTTGGCTTACATCTTTGGAAGAGGTAAATTACGGCTATGAGGTCCACAAGTTGTTATTCAACAATTTCTTAGAGTTTGAAAGAAAAAAAACACTCATTATTATCAACTTTGCAATGGGAACATGGATTGCGGGTATCTTTACTTTTTTAAGCACATATTCTTATCTTGTTAATAATAAAAATAATTGCGTATCTATAGCTACTCCGGGTTTAAATAAAAATGATACTTTAAGACTTTTAAATAAAATGGCCAATTTTTATGATCAAATTTTATTTATTGGTTATCCAACATTTATCAAAGAAATTTTAGATGTATATATGGCTAAATCATCGTTCAACGGTAAAATTAAATTCATCTTCGCAGGTGAGCCAATTACTGAGTCGTGGAGAGAGTACTTGTTAAGCATGACAAAAAGCAGTAATCATTTATCTGATGCGATAAGTATTTATGGATCGGCAGATGGGGCACTTATGGGTTTTGAGACGCCACAAACAATTGCAATTAGAAAGCAATTTTCAAATAATTTGAACTTAAATAAAGAGGTGTTTGGGTCAACAAGAGTTCCAACGATTGTAACTTATATGCCAAACAAAGTTAACTTTATGGTTGAAAATTCAGAGCTTCTTTTAACAACGTCAAGATCACTTCCTCTTGTGAGGTACAATCTGCATGATAAAGGCGGAATTTTAACAGGTCAGATGTTGAAAGATACAAATATTGATTCAGATATTAAAAAGAGTATTGAGAGTTACCCCCACATATACATATTCGGACGAGATATCTTTTCGGTAACTTTATATGCGGCCTTCATTTATCCTGAAAATATTAAAAATTTTGTTATGGATAAACGAATTGTTGAGAAAATAACTGGAAAATATCTATTAAAAACTGAGTATGATAAAAACCAGAACAATTATCTGGATTTAAAAATAGAGCTAAAAGATGGAGTTCTTCCTAAAGATATTTCAAAACGTTTATTGAAAAAAGTATTTGCAGAAGTTGTTTCTAAGGGGAATTCTGAATACAGTCACATACTCAATGAGTATGGTAAAAAAGCATATCCTAAAATTAAATTAATAAGATACGAAACAGCTGAATTTTCAAATACTCAAAGTTATAAAAAATCATCTTAAAAAGTGTTTACCAAAAAACAAAAAAAGCAAATTGCAACTGATTTATTTGAAGTTGCAATTTTTCAAGAAAAGGCGGTTAAATTCTTAGAAGAACTGGTATCAAATAATGATTCTCAAAAACTTTATCTTGAGATTGTTTTGTACTTGTCAACTGTTCGCAATCTCTTCTTAATAGAAAGCGCTGAACAGGAAAAATTGTCAAAATCGGTGATTGCCTTTTTTGGGATGAGTGTTGGCAGTCATGCGGCAACAACATATATGCTTCAAGCAAAACCCAAAAAAATAAAAATTGCAGATCCTGACTACATATCCTCGACCAATCTTAACCGGCTAAAACTTGGAGTGAATACAATATCAAAATATAAAGTAAACGAGATTAAAAAACAGCTATTGAGCTTAAATCCTTTAGCAAATATCGAAATTTTAAAATCAACCCTGCATGAAGATATGGAGGATTTTTGTAAAAAATCACAGACAGATTTAATTGTCGATGCCGTAGATGATTTGTCAAGCAAGTTAAAAATCAGACAACTTGCTAGGGAGCTAAAATTACCCGTTATTATGGCGACAGATGTTGGCGAAAATATTTTTATAGATATAGAAAGACATGATTTAGCAGGGGATACGCCTTTCTTTCATGGGGCAGTCAAGGACATTGAGAGCATCGATCTTAAAAATATTAGCATTAAAAGAAGAAAGCAGCTAATCATCAAGATACTTGGTTTCAAAGACCATTCTTTAAGAATGCTATATTCGCTAAATATGATTGGAAAAAAAATTAACACATGGCCCCAACTTGCAAGTACAGCAGCTATAGCTGGTGGGCTTACGACAAAAGCCATCACCAAAATTATATTAGGTAAAAATATCCCATCAGGTAGATATTATTTTAGTACTGATAAAGTATTTAATGATGTCTTAACAGAAAAAGAAAAAGCTGAGTTACAAAGTATTAAAAAAATATTTAAAAAATAATCATGTTAACACTAAGCCAAAAAAAATATTTAATTCAGATGGGCGCCAAGGCGCCATCAGGTGGCAATATGCAGCCTTGGCGCATAGATTTTGATAAAAAATATTATGGTATTGAAGATAGATCCAATAAGAAATTCAGGAATACTTGATGTAAAGAATTATGCATCTATAATGGCCCTTGGTTCATTTTATGAAAATGTACATCAAGCAGCCCTTAATATAGGATATACCACTAAAATTGACAAAGATCTTAAAAAGGAATTAAACCCAATTTTTAAAATAAGTTTTAAAGAATGCAAATATAAAAACAACAAAAACACACTTGTTAAACAGATTGATGAACGGGCTACTAATAGGAACGTGTTTGATGATAAAATTTTATCCCACAGTAAAATAGAAAAAATTAAAAAGCATGTTGCAGTATTTAAAAACATCAATCTTAAAACAGTTTCCGACCCAAACAAGAAAGCCTTGTTGGGGAAAATTTTAGGGGAGTGAGACAGAATAAGAATGTCTAATAAATTACAATTCACACAAATGATCTCTGAGCTTAGGTGGAGTGTGCAAGAGGGGGATTTAAGCTTAACAGGAATTGATGTCCAAGCTCTTAAAATGCCGGGGAATATGAGTAAAATTATGCAATTACTTGCCAAAAATCCTAATTTTGTAACAAAATTAAATGAGGAGATCTTTGAAAATAATGCTCTATTTTTTATTAAAGCTTCTTCACACATCGGATGCATTGTGTATGATGGTGAATTAAATGCCAACTCTTTTTTTGAGACAGGACAAGCTTTGGAAAGAATGTGGTTATTATGTACTAAATATAATATCAAGATTCATCCATGGTCGGTTTTATCTTTTTTCTTTTTAAGAAATAAGATCTTAAAGGGAGAAGGCTTTTCTCAAAAAGAAAAAAATGATCTATATTCCTTAGAAAAAGATTTTAGAGATATATTTAATTTGAATAAAAATGAGTCTCCCATCTTCATTTTTAGAATGTTTAGCTCTAAAATCGTAGATAAAAAATCGTTAAGATTAGATAGTTCATCAATATCAACATCAGATTAAAAGCATAAATTCTAAAAAAGAGTTTATAATTTTAGTTAAATGCTTATATCTGAACTAATTGTTACAATAGTTGCCTCCCTTGGAAATTTGCTTTTGGGAAGTATTTCTTTATATAAAAATCCCAAAAGTCACACCAATCGGCTATTTTTTTGTTTTACGGGTGTTATAACTTTGTATTTAGTGACCAATTACTTTGCGATTTTGTATTTATCTTTGGAAGATGAAAGGATGACTCTGTTTTTTGTAAGAATAATCTTCTTTTTGGCATTTAATATAAATTTATTATTTTATCTTTTTTCTGTTGTATATCCGCAGTTTAAAACAAGTTGGCAATCTTTAAAGATAAAATTAAGTATTGCTGTGACAGCTCTTTTATCAATAAGTGCCTTAACTCCGTTTGTGTTTGAGGATATAAAAATTACAGAAGATAAAAGTCAATCGGTTTCAGGTATCGGTATGCCATTTCTTGCAATACATACATTAATTTTTATCGGCGCAGGCATTTTTGTCTTGATAAGAAAATATAGAAAATTTACTGGTATTGAAAAAATGAAGCTGGCATACTTGCTTCTTGGCGCTGCAACAATGATAACTTTGATACTAATCTCAAATTTATTTCTTGTTATGGTTTTTAATATTACAGCTTTTGTTGGCTATCTTCCGATTTATACATTAATTTTTATTGGCGCAATTAGCTACACGATAATTAAATACCGATTTTTTGATATCAAATTAATTATCGCAAAGTCAATCGCATATTTTTTAATGCTCCTTTTTATTGGCTTAGGGAGCTTGGCAATTCTTTTTGATATTGCTTTTCTTTTTCAAAATAAGGAGCCGACACTTGAAACTTTAAGAGAGCAGGTTATACCTTCTTTCTTGGCTCTCTTTTTTGCTGTTATGTTTCAGCCAATAAGGCAAGTTTTTGAAAAGTCAACAAATAAGCTATTTTTTAAAGACAGATATCAACCTAAAGAGGTTATTTGGAATATGAGTCGCGTAATTTCATCCACTCTTGATATAGATAATCTTTCAGAAAAGTTTTTAACAAAACTATTCGAAAATATGAGAATACAGTTTGGATCATTGGTCTTATTAAGGGGAAAGTCAATCTCTTTTATTAAATCTAAAGGAGTGCAGGGAGTATCCCCATTTTCACCAAGCCATGCATATCGTTTAATTTATGATTCATATTACCACACTCCTGCGAAGGAACATTTTTTAGTCAGAGATGAGCTAAATGAAGGTATTTTGAAAAATATCTTAAGAAACATGGATATGTCAATTGTTATCCCTATCCATGTTAATAATAAATTACTCGGAGGCTTATTTTTAGGTGATAAATTATCAGGTGAAATATACTCAACCGATGACTTTGACTTGTTAAAAATCATAACCCCTGAATTTGCCATTGCCTTAAGCAATGCCATCTCTTATCAGGAAATTGCCAATTTCAACAAAACTTTAAAAGATGAGGTTCAGCGCGCAACAATTAAGCTTAGACGAGCAAACGAAAGGCTTAAGGAGCTTGATCAGTTAAAAGATGAGTTTGTGTCTATTGCCTCACATGAGCTAAGAACTCCAATGACTGCTGTCAAAAGCTATCTTTGGATGGCAATAAACCAACCAAAGCAAGAAATTCATGAGCCGCTTAAGAAATATTTAAGCATCTGTTTTTCATCAACAGAAAGATTAATTCACTTGGTAAACGACATGCTCACAGTTTCTAGGATTGAACGCAAAAAGATTGAGCTCAATAAAGAGGTTGTGCTTATGTCAGACATAGTTCAGGCTGTATTCGATGAGTTGTTAATAACGGCCAAAGAAAAGGGTATTGAGCTAAAAACAGAGATAGATGCCAGAAACTCCAAAGTATATGGTGATAAAGAAAAATTACGAGAAGTTGTACAAAATATTCTTGGCAATGCTTTGAAATTTACACCACAGGGGGGATTAATAAAGGTTGTTGTTAAAAAGACCACAAATAAGGTACACGTTGAAGTTTCAGATACTGGATCTGGAATACAAAAGGAGGATCTGCCAAAATTATTCCAGAAATTTTCAAAAATTGAGTATTCGTACTCAAAACATTCAAGTCAACCGGGTACAGGTCTTGGATTATATATATCAAAACAAATTGTTACTTTACACGGTGGAAATATTCAAGTAGAATCTGAAGTGGGCAAAGGAAGCACTTTTGACATTCAGATTCCATTTCACACTTAATAAAATAAAGGGGGTGTTAACAATAAGAATATGACACAAAACTTAATAAAAAAAACGATTTTAGTTGTTGAAGATGAGGAGTATTTAAGAGATTTATATATTCAGCTTCTTCAGGAAGAGGGCCATGATGTAGACTCTGCAGCAGATGGGGAAGATGCGTACAGTAAAATGTCGCAAAGAATATACGATCTTGTTGTTTTAGATATAATCTTGCCAAAGATGGACGGACTTCAGATTCTTGATAAGTTGACTAAAGAGGGTAAGCACGTCAATAAAAACATTGTCCTTTTAACTAATCTGGGGCATGATGTTGTGGTTGCTCGTGCACTTGAGTTTGGCGTGAGGGGCTATATGGTTAAAAGTGATTATACTCCTGATGAGCTTTTAGTTGAAATTAGAGAGTATATTAAGTAATTATAAATAGATTTTTATGTTTAGCTTAAAACTTGATAAAGGTCAGTCTTTGCTTATTTTAGTCTTAATGATCTCACTTATACTTGCGGTATTAAGTGCTGTGTCATACAGGTTAACCGTGGATACTCAGATATCAAGGCTGCAAGACGAGGCAGTAAGCGCACTGGCGGGTGCAGATGCAGGGATTGAGATTGGATTAAATCTTGCATCAACCTTACAAGAGGCATCAATTAATGGACCGTTTCGATTTAACACCAGCAATGTAGGACTTACTAATTTAGATAATATTGATGCCACAAAAAGCCAAATAACAATTTTAAAAAATCCGGGCAACCCCTTTGCGACGCCAGATATTCCAAAAGATTCTCAATATACTTATTATCTTGTTGATCCAAACAATCTGAGTGCACAATCCAGTTTTAGCGGTAGGGTAAACTTATATTTTAAAGAAAATAGTAATGCAGGGCCATCATGTAACCCTCGAAATATAAGCGCGATCGAAATAAGCGTTATTGGTAATTCACCAGTTTCAAAGTATCTGGTTGAGCCATGTACTGTTAATAAAGTTGGGGATGGAAATCCTGCTGTAATATCTGCATCACCTCCAAAGAACGTTGGAGGAGTTAGTTTTTCAAAATATATAACTTTTAATATTAACTCAACGTCTGGCGCCAAGTTTATTGTTATAAGGCCACTCTTTGCAAATTTGCAACTGGGATTTGAGGTTACAACTCCTTCAGGAGTTGCTGTGCCTTTTCAGGGGAAAACAATTCGCTCTTATGCCGTTACAAACTCGGGTGTTACTCGCACCATTGATGTTATTCAGTCCCCTCCCCAGCTGCCCGCAGAGTTCTTTGTGACCCAATTGTAAAAACCTCTTGACACCCTAATAAAATTCCTATAATCTAAAAATAATATTATTATTTTACTCACTATTATGTATTCTTTAAAAAGTAAAAAAGGGTTTACGTTGATTGAACTCTTGGTTGTAATCGGTATTTTGGCGGTGCTTCTTGCCATAACTTTAATTGCTGTTAATCCGGGTCAACAGCTTCAACAAGCCGATGACACAAAAAGAAAAAGTGATATCAATACAATATTGGGAGCGGTCAACCAATATATGATTAAAAATCAAGGTCAGGTGCCAGCAGGTGTTTCAGAAACCGTTGCTGTTATATCAAAAACAGGCGCTGATCTTTGTGAGGATCTTGTGCCTGAGTATGTTGCCAGTTTGCCACAAGACCCTAGCTCAAATGGTGGTGGAAACATCGCAGATTGTGCAAGCGCATATTCAACTGGTTATCAGATTTCAGCCGTTGATAATCGTGTCACAGTATACGCACCAAATGCAAATGGTGGAACTTTGACAGTATCTCGCTAAGCGTTTTTTGTAATCAACTCCGCCCTGCTGGCTTTTTAAATAGCAGGGCGGTTATTTTTTTAGGGTAGATTTTTGTATTTTTAAGTATTAGAAATTTGGGTTAAAAAAATGCTTGTAAATAGCTGCGTATTAAGTTAAATATATTATTGTAATAATCACTTTACTTTTAAGATATAATTAAGGTATGGAATTTTTTAATACTGAGCAAATAGTTTCACAGTTAATTTTCTATAGCCTTGTTTTTCTTGGAGGAGTTCTCGCAACAGGTGCAACAATACTATTTGCATATTTGCTGGTGTTGTATTCTCGCTTGAAAAAAAGAGAACAGATGGCACTTGAAATGACAACCTTACATGTATTGTTACCCAAAGATAATGAAATAAAGATAGATTCTGCAGAACAAATGTTTGCTTCTTTTGCTTCGCTAAAGAGAAGCTCGGGGTGGTTTGGATTTCTTGAAGTTGGCGATGTTATGGCTTTTGAAATTGTTGCCACAAAGTCTGATATACAATTTTATGTCAGTGCACCAACAAAGATTATCGATCTGGTCGAAAAGACAATTTATGGATATTATTCAACTGCTGATATTAGGCGCATGGATGAGCCAAATATATTTTCAGAAAAAGGCAGTGTGGCATTTACCTCCCTTAAGACATCAAATGACGCCTATAAGCCGGTAAAAACATTTAAAGAGATTCCGACAGACACCCTTTCAGCCATAACATCTTCATTGTCAAAAATGGAAGATGATGAGGGTGCATTAATCCAAGTCTTAATTAGAGGTGCAGACCCAAGCTGGAAATCAGCGGGAAAATCTTACATTTCATCAACCCGTAAAAAAGAGGCTGACCCTAAGGAGGCAAAATTCGAAACTAGTCAGAAAATTCTTGACAAGATTGATGAAAAAGTCACAAAAGTTGGCTTTGAGACAGTTATAAGAGTTGTTGTGTCGGGCAAGAATAAAGATAATGCTGAAATGCACTTAAACAATATAGTGAACTCTTTTAATCAGTTCCACTCTGATTTAAATGAATTTGACCAATCTAAGATATATTTTAAGGCTGGTTTTATGACCAACTGTATTTATCGTTTTTTCCCAGTATTTGAATTTCCCGGTAATAAATTATCTTCAATTCTGTCAGCAGAGGAGCTTGCATCGATTTATCATTTTCCAAATAAAACAATTGAAACACCAAATATTCAATGGTTAAAAGCCAAAGCTGCACAAGTTTCATCAGAGGTACCAATGACAGGGGGGACACATATTGGTTTTGGGTATTACAGAGGTGTGCGACGACCCGTAAATATTCATCTTAGAGATAGAATGAGACATTTATATATTATTGGTAAGACCGGAGTTGGAAAGTCAGAGCTACTTAAGGAGATGATTAAGCAAGATATAAAAGAGGGTTACGGAGTTTGCGTTATAGATCCGCACGGAGATTTGATTGATGACACATTAAGATATATTCCACCAAGTCGTGCTGAAGACGTTATCCATTTTGATCCTTCAGATATAGATCGGCCGATTGCACTTAACTTGCTTGAAGTTGAGTCAGAGACGCAAAAGCATTTTATAACTGGCGCTATCATCAACTTGATGTATAAATTATATGACCCTCAAAGAACGGGTATAATTGGCCCCAGATTTGAGCATGCGGTGCGAAATGCAATGTTAACAATTATGTCTGAACCCGGAACAACATTTATAGAAATTGTTCGCGTTATGACAGATCAAAAATATTTAAAAGAGTTGCTGCCAAAGGTGAATGATCCAATTGTCAAACGTTATTGGACTGATCAGATTGCACAAACTTCAGACTTTCATAAGTCAGAGGTTCTTGATTATATCGTCTCAAAATTTGGCAGATTTGTGACTAATAAGATGATGAGAAATATCATTGGCCAATCAAAATCATCGTTTGATTTTAGAGATGTCATGGATAACGGTAAAATACTGCTTATTAATCTGTCAAAAGGCAAGCTTGGTGAGGAGAACTCAACATTTTTAGGTCTTTTAATTATTCCAAAGCTGCTTGCTGCGGCAATGAGTCGGGCAAACATCCCTGAAGATAAAAGGCGTGATTTTTTCTTGTATGTTGATGAGTTTCAGAATTTTGCCACACCAGACTTTGCCGTTATTTTGTCAGAGGCGCGAAAATATCATCTTGGCTTAACAGTTGCTAATCAGTTTATAGGGCAGATGGATGAGGAGGTAAAAAATGCGGTTTTTGGAAATGTTGGAACTCAGATGTGTTTTAGAATCGGTGTTACAGACGCTTCATATATGGCAAGAGAGTTTCAGCCAAGATTTAGTGAGTCAGACTTGATGAACGTTGAAAGATTTCATGCCTATATGAAGACTATCGTTAATAACGAGAATGTGGAGCCTTTTTCAGTTGATATGACAAAAGATATGTCTGTGCTTAAAGCCGAGAGAAATGAGAAGATAGCACAGGCTATAGTTCAGTTATCAAGACTGAAATTCGGCAAGCCTGCAGAGTTGGTTGAGGCAGAAATTAATCAAAGAGCAAGGCTTTAGCACTTTAAGAGAAGCGTTCGGAATATATATTTTCGTTTATAACGCCGCTTGATATTAGTTTTGCCTTTATTGATTCAACAACCGC
>JBIKWE010000087.1:0-3414 GCA_044356445.1 Limisphaerales bacterium
AAATCCTATTGCAAAACCAACAGCTGAAATATTTGGTCCGCCAAGTTGAGAAATTAAATCATCGTATCTGCCCCCGCCGCCCAAGGATCCCGATTTATACTCAGAGTCCTTACCTTCAAATATTATGCCAGTGTAGTAATCTAAGCCACGAGCAAGAGTGGGCTCATACTTTATAGCTTTTTCAGGTACGCCAAGCTCAATAGATAAAGCCATTATCTTTTTCAGATTATCAGACGGTGTCGTTTCTTTTAATTTATTCAATAATTCTTCAGCTTTCTCAGCATTAAGGCCTTTTTTAACTAAATCATCTATTACTCCATCTCTCCCGATTTTATCCAGTTTATCAATGGTTTGAATAATAGATTTTGTGCTTACAACCGCTGTTTCAAACGGGTTAATCAACTCCACAAGTTGCTGCCTATCGTTTAAGGAAATTATAAAATCAGAAAGTCCCAAAGCGATGTATGAATAATAAAAAACCGCCAAAATTTCAGCATCTACTAAATTTGACTTTGTACCAAAAATATCACAATCCATTTGTAGAAATTCTCTATATCTGCCAGCTTGAGTATTTTCAGCTCTAAAAACATTTTGAATTTGATATCGTTTTGGAAATTTTGTGAGTTCATGCTGGTGTTGAGCAAGGAAACGGGCAGTTGGCACTGTTTGGTCATATCTTAAACCCACCTCTCTATCGCCTTTATCTTTAAAAGTGTACATAAGCTTATCTGCTTCTTCGCCATATTTCCCCTGTAGTACTGAAGCATATTCTAAAGTTGGTGTTTCTATTGGCTCAAACCCATAAAGTTCAAAAACTTTTTTTATTTTATCTATAACTTCATCGCGCAGTCTTTTTTCTTGCGGTAAAAAATCTCTAAACCCTTTTAATGTTTGAAGTTGAGGTTTGTTGGACATATGTAAAAAGCTATTATACACGAGCTCTAATTATTCTACATATGCAGCAAGAGTTATGTTAACTGTCATGCTGCGACCATCTCTTATGTATTCAACTTTTATAATATCACCAACTTTTTTTTGAACGATAGCTTTTACAACGCTGTTATCATCGCTACCAATAAGTTTTTTGCCATCAACTGAAGTTATGGTGTCCCCTCTCTCTAAACCTGCTTTTTCAGCAGGAGAGTTTATCTCAACTCGCTCAATATATGCGCCTTCAGAAAGCTTCTCAGTTTTTGCCGTCTCAGCGTCAATCATAGAGTATCTTATGCCAATATACGGACGATCAAAAGAGCCGCCCCGGGCTTCAAAATTTTCAAGAAGCTCTTTAACAACATTTACGGGAATGGCAAATCCGATATTTTCACCCTCATTTGAAACGGCGGTATTTACACCAATAACTTCAGCGCTTGAATTTAAAAGTGGACCGCCCGAATTTCCTGAGCTAATTGCTGCATCAGTTTGAATAACGCCGTCTAGCCTTTCTACAAATCCTTCAAATGGTGAACCAGCGGTTATGCCACGGCCAAGACCAGAAACAATTCCCGATGTTATTGTATTTTGAAACTCGCCAAATGGCGTGCCGATTGCAATCGCTTTCTGACCGAGTTTTAGTTTTGAGGAATCTCCAAGTGATAACGCCGTTAAACCATTGGCATTTATTTTCAAAATGGCAAGATCGTTTAACGGATCACGATAGATCTTTGAGACAGCATATTTCTGATTATTACTTGTTATAACGGTGTATTCAGCATCATTTTCATTGACAACATGTTTATTGGTAATTATTATGCCATTTTCTGAAACAATAAAGCCGCTTCCAATATTGCTCTCTATTACACGATCTTCGCCCGGAATTGTTCTAAACGGTCCGAATGGATCAAAAGGATCAATCTCAACTCTTTCTCGACCTTGTCTGGTTAATTTTATACCGATTGTCACAACAGAGGGCAGTGCCTTATCAACAACATCTATAATTACAGACTCCTCACTTTTTACAATAATGGTATTTTTCTCTTTAATAGATGCCTTATCACCATCAATAAAATACGAGGGGGTAAAGTTAAATGTTTTATTTTTCTGAAATTCCAGAAAAATTGCTGAGATAAGAAAAATAGAGGCAACTGCCAAAATTATTTTTTGTAAAATATTTTTCATTTTTTGTTAATAGTTTACTTGGTCGAAATAACTTCTAAAGCTTTTTGTAGTTGTGCATCTGTTTCGTCAGTCAATGAATTGTTTTCATCTGTTTTGTTTTCAATAATAATTTCAGGAGTTATGCCAACTCCGTTTATCCAATCACCATTTGGCAAAATCCATTTGGCAACAGTTACATGAAGTCCGGCTCCGCCTTGAAGCTCTAAGGCCTCTTGGACTGAGCCCTTACCGAAGCTTTTTTGACCAATCAAGGTGGCTCTTTTATAATCTCTTAAGGCGCCGGATAAAATTTCTGAAGCAGATGCCGAACCTTCATTTATTAATACAACAAGTGGAATATCAAGTAGCTTGCCGTTTCTTCTTACCTTATATAAAGTATCTTGCTCATTTGACGTTTCTTGTTTGACGATTAATTTATCATTTTGAATAAATTCAGAAGCAAGATATACCGCACTTTCTAAGTATCCACCCGGGTTTCCTCTTAAGTCAAGAATTATCCCTGAAACACTTCCATTTTTAAATCTTTTTTCAATGTCGCTAATTGTTTTATCCCACTCTTTATTTGTATTGTCACCAAATTGATTAACCCTTACATGTGCGTAGTTATTGCCATTTTTAGACTTAAACTCCGTTTCTACCGATGAAACCATAATTTGTTTACGAGTTATCTCAATTTCAAGCTCATTTTCATCTCTTAACAAGCTTAGTTTAACCTTTGTGTTCTCAGGACCTCTTATTTTTGAAACAGCCTGAGTTAATGACCAGTTTTTTGTAGAGGCACCGTCAACTTTAAGAATAATGTCTCCAGACTTAATACCTGATTTTTCAGCAGGTGAGTTTTTAAGTGGCGCAACGACCACAATTCTTCCATCTTTTAAACCCAGTTGTGCTCCTATACCTTGAAATTTGCCACCCAGATCATCTTTTGATTGTTTGTTTTCATCTGGTGTTAAAAAGAAAGTGTATTGATCTTCAACTGAGGCGGCCATGCCTTTTATGGCGCCGTAATACATTTTTTCAGGGTCAATTTTACTTTTATCAATGTATTTATTTTCAATTTTTTCCCATGTATCCCAAAACAGGGTAAAATCTATTGCATTTCCTTTTTTATCTTTGATTTCAGGATTATTGCTGTTAAAAACAGTCACATTGGAGTTAGCTCTTGCATTTGACTTTATCTGCCACTCGGCAAATTTGTAGCCTGAGCCAAAAAGTAGGATAGCTAAGGCGGCATACAAAATGTAGTCTGTAAGTCTTTTACGGTTTGATGTCATGTTATTATTCATAAAATATAATTGT
>JBIKWE010000024.1:0-11707 GCA_044356445.1 Limisphaerales bacterium
TCTTTAGTAAAGCGTTTTATGATAAACATGGTGACTGTTGCAAAACCAAAATGAAAAAGTATATTAAACAGTCTGTAGAAAAAGGGGGAAAGACCTCCAAGTTGGTATGAAATAACATACTGTAAATTTCTTAAAAAAGCCACATTATTACTCCACAAATACTCTCCAGATTTTAATATTTGCTCGTTATTAATTATGACTTCTATGTCATCTGAGACCAGTTCATGATTTAAGGTTTTAAAATAAAGCAATATGGCTAATATGGCAATAACACTGATATAAAATATATTTTCAAGCTTATAGCTAATCGTTTTGTTTTTATCGTTCGAGTGTTCTTTTTTTGACAACCTCCTTTTCGACAAATATTCTTCAACATCTTCAATGGAGATATTTAAAAATTCAGCCATTTCTGAATTTTTTTTACTTTGAAAGTTATTTAGGATAAACTGTTTTTGTTTTAAAGAAAGTGGCATATTGAGTTGATTATAACAGAATAAAAAAGGCAGATTTGTCATTAATTAAAAAATATGAAGATCTTTTTTAAAGAAGATAATTTGTATTCAAATTTTAAATAGGAGTATAATTTATCATCTCCAAAAAATATTTTTTATATCAAATAAAGGGTTATTGACAAAAATAAAAAAAGCATAAATTTAAATACACAATATGGATAAATATGTATCAGCTATTATAACAACAAAAAATTCTGAGAAGACTTTGGACGCATGTTTAAGGTCGATTGAAAATCAGAGCTATAAAAAAATAGAGACAATTATTGTTGATAATTTTTCAACTGATAAAACAATTGAGATTGCCAAAAAATATACTAAAAATATTTATATTTTTGGTGATGAAAGAAGCATTCAAAGAAATTTAGGCGCTAAAAAAGCTAAAGGCGACATATTGCTTTTTATAGATTCCGATATGGAGCTAACCGAAAATGTAGTATCAGAATCTTTTTTAAAGATTAAACTTGGATTTGGGGGAGTTTACATTCCTGAAATTACAAAAGGCAACTCTTTGTGGTCAAAAATAAGAACTTATGAAAGATCTTTTTATGATGAAACACCAATAGATGCCATCCGCTGTATCGACAAAAAAATATTCGAAAAAATTGGCGGATTCGATGAAAACTTAACCGGTCCTGAAGATTGGGATCTTACAAAAAGACTTCTTCAGATAGCAAAAACAACATCGATTAAAGCACCTTTATATCATCATGAGCAAATACACTCAGCATTTAGTTTGGCAAAAAAGAAATTATATTACGCTCAAGGATTAGAAAAATACAAAAAAAAATGGGGGAAAAATGATATATATGTAAAAAAACAATTTGACCCATCATACAGACTCTGTAAAGTATTTTTTGAAGATAAAAAATGGATAAAAATCATTTATTACCCCCATTTTTTCATTATTTTAATAATAAATAAGCTAATATTTGCAATAATTTTTAAATGTTTATTGATTATAGATAGTTTTGTTAAAAAAAAGGCTTTTAAGATATAATGAATACTTAACGCAATAATTTGTCGCTTAATGAAAAATTTAATATCACGTAGTTTAAACAGCTCTTTCTTAAAAGGTGGTTTTTTATTAACTACTTCAAACTTCCTTGTTGGATTTTTAAATTATATATTTAATGTCTTAGCGGGTCGAGCACTTGGACCAATTGGCTATGGAGAAATAGCCACTTTATTTTCATATCTGACTTTAATCTCAATACCGATGGGCGTTATTGGCTCACTCATCATTCAGAAGATAGGAAATGCAAATAATCCTGAAGAGCAAACAGCAGCAATTCATGAATGGTTATTTATAAAAATCAGAAAATACTGGTACTTTATTTTTCTTTTAATATTAATAACTCCTTTCTTGGCAGTTATAACAAATCTTAATCCATCAACCTCTTATGTTTTGTCTTTTCTTATTTTTTTAACAATTATTGGCTCTTTTTACTCAAACGCCATAACTGCACTTCACATGTTTGCGCCACAGTCTCTTTTATCTATTACCGGAGCCCTAATAAAACTTTCAGGTGCCATGATTGCTTTTGGCGGTTTTGGTGGCCTTAACTCAGTATTGCTTATGATAATAGTTTCTTCAATCATACAGATATTTTTTACATTCATAATTATAAAAAATAAATTGAGTAAAAAGATTAGCAATTCCATAAATAAAATTGAAAAAAAGATAACAGACGTTTTTAAAGATACTCAACTTTGGTATACTTTGGGCGTCACAACAGTCTTTACATTACTTGGTAGCATTGACATAATATTTGTTAAAAGATTATTTTCATCCGAAGATGCTGGCATTTTTGGTGCTTGGAGTGTTTTTTCTAAAATTATTTTCTATGTTTTAGGACCCATAATCTCTTTGAGCTTCATCTTTTTCTCTAGTAAAAAATACCAGCTATGGCACAAGCAGGCATTTTTAGGTTTATTTTTTTTCATAATAATAAGCGGGAGCCTTGCTCACTTTGTGTATATATTTTACGCTAAAGAGCTAATTGAGATGCTATTTGGAGTAAAATTTTTAAAGCTTATGCCGTTTATGGAGTGGGCAAGCCTGTTTGGAATTGGATACTCAGTTATGATTTTTATGATGCAATACTTTCTTGCAATAAAAAGTAAAATTTGTCTGATACCAGTTTTTTTAATCCCAATATATTCTTTTTGTCTAGCCTTTTTTTCAAAAAATATTTTTCATATAATGATATTTGACACATTATATGTATATGCAATATCTATTTTTTTCCTAATTGTTTTTTTAAATCAGCATTTAACAAGGCTCCTTCATTTTATCAAAAAATAATCTTGCATAAATACATATCATGTGAGTATAATTACGACTCAATATTTAACTTATATCATATAATTTACTATGAGTCTTTTTATAAAGATTGTTTTGACTGGTTTTTTGAGCATAATATTCCTATTAAGCTTACACACTATATCTTTCGCGGAAAGCATAACTCCCTCAAGTATACTAATAACCGACCAAAGGACCTTCAGCAATCCATTAACAAGTTTTCATACTGTTCAAGTGACTGTGCCTTGGCAGTCTGGGCGAGTTGTATTATCAGGAAGCGCAGATGGAACAGCTGATGCCGACGTTGGCATCGATCTTCAGATTTTAACCGGAACCACTGTTTTATTTACATATCGTGGCAAGTGTACGGGCTCATCTGGAACTGAAATCCCCATGAAACCCCTTGATATTACTCATTTGATGTCTGCTCCTTCCAGAACTTTAAAATTTGATTTTCGCAAACCTTCTGGAACTTGCACCCCCACCTCAATAAATGTTGGACCATTGTATCTTGTTCATTTTGATAATGCTTCTTTAAGACCCAAAGCTTTTTTAAACCTGCCATGGGATTATACAAAAAAGATTGATGGTTCAGCCTCCGGCTTAACTTTTGAACAGGCGGCATTAAGTATGGATACATTTTTTGATCATCAATACCCACTAAGAACGGACACAAATTCCGGAGAAGATAATACGGTTAAGAATAATTATATTAATTTTGCTGGCATGGGAATTACATCGCCATATTCGGGATATGATGGCTATGGCTGGGGCGAAAGAGCCGGTATCACAACAGGAAGAGAAGTTATTGCTTCAGCAGCAGGTAAGGCCAGATACGAAGATTCTGATTTTTGTGGAAAAATGATTACCGTTGATCATATTGTGCCGTCCGTTAATAACCTTAATACATTTAATATTCAAACGAGATACTGTCAAGTAATTCCAGATGGAAGCATACCTGAAAAATCATCAGGTAATTTTAAAGAAGTTGTAAGTGGGGAAAAAATTGGTACCGTTTCAGGAACGCCAAAAATTACCGCCAAACCTCAGCTTTATTTTGTGGTTATCTTAGATAAAGATAATGATTTATCGTTTGATGACAACATTATTGATGGCCTAATTGATCCTTTTGGCTTTCAAGATAAAGAAACTGATCCTTGGTCAACATATCTTTCTCCAAGCGGTTCATATGCTGGCAATACAAGCCACTACTTATTCAATACCTCCCTAGGTGATGCAAAAATAAACTATAACACAACTATTGATAATACATTCTCAATTGGCGCCATACCATTTAAATTTTTCAAGAATCTATATTCAGATAATTTATCAATTTTTAGAGATACATTTTTAACATTCACTCACTCCCCAAGAAACGCTACTTTTAAAAGTGTAACTAATGCAAGAGCCTTGCAAAGTGCAAGTGTGGTTTTAAAAATTGATATGAGGGATGAGTTTGAACGAAATATAGAAACTTTTGCTGGGGGAAGCAATAAATTTTTTACATTAAATATTCCGTATTCTTCTACTGTTGCGCAAAATTTTGCGCCCGGAACCTTAGGACTTTATTACTCCAAAGATGGAAATACATGGACAAAGGAAGATGTCACAAAATACACAATATCTGGAAATTCGGTTTCAGGGACGATAAACCATCTAACGCAGTTTGCTGTTATGGGCGAACCGACAGATTATACCGCACCAATTACAACTCTGAAAATAAATGGCACAACTCCACAAAATATATATGATTCAACTGTAAATATTTCTTTTGATATTGATTCAGCAGGATCAACGATGTATAAAGTATCAGGTCAAAACTGGCAGAAATATTTGCTTCCTGTGCCTCTTTCAGCCTCAGCAACATACACAGTCGAATATTTCTCCGAAGATGATTCATACAATGTTGAAAGCCTAAGGTCATTTTCATTCAATATTATTTCTCCAACACTTTTTTATACTCCAACAAGCACTCCACAACCTTCAAGTATCATTGCTCAACAACCAACACCAACTTACACACCAACAAGTACTCCCACCGCAACACCTACCCTAACACCTACACTAACACCTACCCTAACACCTACCCTAACACCTACCCTAACACCTACACTAACACCTACCCTAACACCTACACTAACACCTACACTAACACCTACCCTAACACCGTCACCGTCAAATACCAAAACTCCAACTCCTCAAATTATTAAATTTTCAAATTTTAATCGTCCAATAACCAAAACACCTGAAAAAGCAACTTCTACAATCCTTACACCAACAATTAAGCCTCAGACAACCAATAAGTCCATCATGGGCGCCAAAGATAACTCGCCAAGAATAGTTAGCATGCTTATATATATATTAACTATATTTGGGCTAAGCTTGCTTTCGTATTATATTTACTCATATCGTAAAAATAGTAAGAAATAACTTGTGTAAGTATACAAATATATTCTCTTGCATTTTAAAAAAACCTGATGTATGATTTAGACCATGCTTAATTTAGTGGTGTATTTATACATTATATATCGTATACTTTTTTCAGTTCTTAACCCAGTATACGCTGAAACCAGTAATTCACAGGAAATTGATATTTATCCAGTTACCGGCGTACAAACATTTACTGGTACACCTCACTTACCAAATATAGTTTGGTATACAAATATACCGATATATTGGAAAACGGGCAAGGTCATCTTGTCTGGAAAGCCTGATGGCACAGGTTTTATGGATGTTGGAGTTCAGCTTGAAGTATATGGCAGTGATCAAACAAAGAAGTTTTTTTATGATGGAGGATGCGATGAAAAAATAATGCCACCTCTTGACATAACTCATTTAATGGGTCCAAAGTATAAAACTTCAGACCCAGATGGATTATCTAATATTTTCATAAGATATAACAAAAAGACATGCACAAATTACATTAAGCAAGATGGAGTTACAAAATCATACTTAGACATATCTCCATTATATCTTGTCCATTTTAAAGAAGAGGAAAAACCTCAAGCATTCCTTGAAATGCCATTTGATTATAAAACAATAGGGCTAAGTTTTGAGGAAGCAGTTCTTGGTGCATCTTCATTTTTTGATCACGAATTTCCCTTTTTAAGTTCCGGATTAAAAGAACCAGCTGAAAATAATATTAATAAAACACTAATCAGTTTTGGAGAAAATAAGCAATCTAAAATTCCATATTCATCGCATGATGGATATGACTGGGCAAGAAGATCTGGTGTTACACTTGGCACAGCAGTTTTAGCTGCTGCATCAGGGACCGCAACCGCCAAGTGGTATGGCGGTTGCGGTCAGATGATAGAGATAAACCACCATAATGGCTACCAAACCAGATACTGCCATTTATCGGTTAATAATTTAGTCACAAAGGGTGCGCCGGTTGCAGTCACAGCCGGTCAGAAAATTGGCGAGGTTGGTCTGACCGGCAATACAACCGGCGCACATATTCATTTCGTGGTTGTGGAAGACAAAAATCGTGATCTGAACTTTGAAGATAATATACCTGACGGAGTTCTTGATCCTTTAGGTTTTTTATCTTCAGACCCAGATCCATGGCAAACACATGTTTTTACGCAAAGTAATCAAAATAAATTTGGTAATCGCAGTGCATATCTTTTCAACGAAAAGTTAACCGGAGGAACATACACAATTGGTCCTGAAGGAGCAAATATCACAACAGGTGCTGGAAATATAGATATTCCGGGTCTAATGGTCTCAAGAGACAGCATTTTAAAAACTGAAATATTACCTCCTGCAACAACCCCTAAAGTATTGGGAGAAGATGGAATTTTTGTTTCATGGGGCAACAGGTTAAAGATCAATATGCATGATGGCTTTAATAATCAAATATTAAATTTTGAAAAAGACTTTAAGCTATCCATGCATATTAATCCGGCAATAAAAATACCAATCAATTTTTCAACAGTTGCTATATATTCAAGTCAAGATGGGGTAAATTGGATAAAAGAGTTATCATCAACTGTTGATATTGAAAAAAAATTTGTATTTGCCAACATCAATCATTTAACAGAGTTTGCAGTTCTTGGAAAATTAGACCAAGATTTAACTCCTCAAGAAATTGCAGAATGGACGGGAACTTGGGAAAGCCATAAAGCAGAACCTGAAATTATCATAACTCCAATACAAACTCCGACAGTAGTTCAAATACCTGCAAGTATTACAGCCATTCAACAAATAATAACTCCAACTTCGATGCCGTCAGCAATTCCAAGCATACAACCTTCCAATACCCAAACCGTTACTCCATCAATCACCCTTACACCTGTGCCTACAGTCTTTTCAACTATTGAAATCACAAGTGCAGTTAAAAAAGATAATACCTTCGGTGAAATTTTGGGAGTAAAAGAAAAAGAAAACGATAATTTTGCAAATAAAAAGAATGTTGCTCAATTATCCCCACTGATTATATTTTTGGGGCTAATTGTTGGATTAGCAATATGGATCGCATATGCGATTAGAAGAATTAAATAAAAAATGAAAAAGCTCATAACGTACTCAATTATATTTTTAATATCAGTATCTATCTTGATTATGATATTGATCGTTAGTTACTCTTTAAAAAAAACATTAATCTTTAAATAAAAATCATAAAATTTGAAGATTCGGCACTGGTACTATAAATCGCCCACCCTTAGCAAGATAATCCTGATTTTTGGCAACTATTTCATGGGCAAAGTTCCACGCCAAAATTATGGTGTAATCGGGCATTTTTTTTAGCAATTTGTCTTCTGAAAAAATCGGAATATGAGTTCCGGGAGTATATTTACCTTGTTTGTACTTTATGGAATCAACGATAAAATCAATTAATCTAGAATCTAATTTTGAACTATTTAGCATCACATTACCTTTTGCCGCAGCTCCATACCCAGCAACTGTTTTACCATTTTTTCGAACTTTTTTTATGAAATTTACCAAATTTGATTTAACTCTTGAAACGCGCTCGCTAAATTCACTATAAGTTTTTAAATCGCAAAGTCCCTTAGCAGTTTCTTCAAGTATAAATTTTTCAACTATATCATTAGATTTATAATGACTATTTTTTTTAGCAACAAAAATCCTTAATGATCCGCCATGAATTGGAAATTTTTGCACATTTATTATTTTTAAATCATGGAGTTCAAAAAGTTTTTTTAAAGGATTTATTGCAAAATAACTCAAATGTTCGTGATAAATTGTGTCGAATTCATTTTTTTCAATAAGGTCAATAAGGTAAGGCGCCTCCATAATGAAGACTCCCTCATCATTAAGCCATGCAGACACACCTTCAAAAACATCATGGATGTTATTTATATGAGCAATTACATTTGTACCACAAATTATTTTTGCTTTACCAAAAGATTTTGCAAGTTCGAGAGCTTTATTTTTTGTAAAAAAACTACAAATCGTTTTAATTCCACGACGATTAGCATCTTTTACAATTTTTTCTGCCGGATCAATGCCAAGAGCCTCTACATTAAGTTTCTTAAACCAAGATAAAAGTGTGCCATCATTGGAGCCAATATCCACAACCAAATCATTTTTACTAAGATTGTATTCTTTATAAACCGATTTGCTAAATTCTTGAAAGTGATTAAGCACTGTATTTGATGTTGAGGGGATATATAGATAATTTTTAAACATTATCTCAGGTGGAATAACATGAGTGAGCGAAACCAGAAAACAGTTTTTACAAACACATACATTAAGAGGAAAGAAAAATTCTTTTTGAGTTAAATCTTTTTTGAAAATAAATCCGTTTGGGATGGGCATTGTACCCAGTTTTAAAAAAGTATAGAGTTCAGGAGATGAACAAATTCGGCATTTTTTTAATTTGTATTTATCTGAAGGAACTCTAACTAATTGTTGTCTCATTTAAAACAAATTATACATTTATTTATAATAAATAAATAATATTTTTTAAAAAGTATTATAATAAAATTAATAAAAAAAGTAATGAAAAGTAAACCGCTAATAAGTATCGGAATGCCTGTATTTAATGGAGGAAAGCATTTAAAAGAAGCAATCACGACAACACTAAAACAAACCTATTCTAACTTTGAGCTTATTATTAGCGATGATAATTCTACAGACAACTCATCTAAAATAATATCTAACTACTCTAAAAAAGAAAGTCGTATTAAGTTTTTTAAACAAAAACAAAATATTGGTAGCATCGCAAATTTTAACTTTGTGCTAAGTAAAGCTCGGGGAGAATTTTTCACTTGGTTTGCACAAGATGACATTCACGACAAAGATTTTTTATTTAAATTACAAGCAAACATAAAAAAGACAAAATCGGTATTAGCCATGTCTGATTATAGAAATTTTAAAGATAACAAATTTTACAAGATTTATAACACACCAAAATTTCTTAATGGAGATTCAAACAAATCTTTAAGTTATTTTTTTAACACAGTAAATTTATCCTTTTTTTATGGCCTTTATAAGACTCGAGTTTTAAAAAAAATTGGAGGTTATCATACAGATTTTCGTTGGTATTTTCAAAGTAGCGATTTTTTGACCATTATTAAGACACTTCTAAAAGGAAAATTTGTTTTTATTGACGAAGTATTATTTTTTAAGCGAGATACTGGTCTTTACACAAATCAATTTGAAAATATAAAAAACCTACCCTTTTCAACAGTTTCAAAATATGCTCTTAGATATTTTTTATTTCCAATTCATTTTATTTTTGATATGATTCTTGGATCATGGTATTTATTATCAAGTAGTAAGCTAAAATTCATAAATCGACTCGTTCTGGTATTTTTGCTTTTTAAATGCACTTTAAAAAGATTTTACGATTTTTTGCTAAATATTTTTAAAGGTGCCTTTGCTTTTTCTATTAGAATCCTTAAGTATTTAAAAATTAAAAAATGAATAAAATACTATATTTACTCGGTCATATAAATAATTTACCCGCCAAACTCAAGGGATTAAAAATTGGTAAAAACAGCTTTCTTGGTCCCGGATACGATTTCTTTTTTGTACAACTCAAGAATATCGTAATAGGAGACAATATTCAAATTGGAAGAGATGCTTGGCTTCAAACTGTTAAGAACGGAAAAATAACCATTGGCAACAATACCAATATTGGTCGAAGATGCACTATTTCTGCATTAAAAAATATTGACATTGATATAAACTGTCTAATTTCTTACAATGTTTCAATATTAGATCATGATCATTTAGTTGACAATAAAAAAATAAAGCCAACTGATGGCAAGCTTGCTCCACCAAAAAAGATAAAGATTTCAGATGAATGCTTTGTAGAAGCAAATGCCTGCATTCTAAAAGGAGTTAGACTTGGCAAACACTGTGTAGTTGGAGCAAATTCGGTTGTTACGAAATCTTTTCCAGATTTTTCTGTATTTGCTGGAAATCCTGCAAAGCTCATTAAAAAGATTCAGTAGAAAAATTAGTTTATTTAGAAATACAATACATTAAGCATTTTATCTATGAATATTCTTGCATTCTTAAATTCTTACACACACGGTAAAAGCGGGGGAGACATGTGCTTCATAAACGCTTTCTCTAGATTTAAAAAAATAAACTTAACAATAGTTACATCTGAAAATGGTAAAAAATTATGCCTTGAAAATAACTTAAAAGCAAAATTTATTATAACTACTCACGAAAAAAAATTTAATAATACGTATTTAATTTATACTCAAAGAATAATTAATGGAATCTTATTTAAGTATATTTCTGGATATGATATTGTGTACGCTACTTCCGACTCCTTACCTGATGTATTACTATCTGTTGTATACAAAATAAAAAATCCTAATTCAAAATTGGTGTGTAAAATTTTCCACATTATTCCAAATAGAAGATTAATTTCAAGTTTGCTTCAATTTCTTAGTCACTTTTTAATAAAAAATTTTGCCAATAAAATAATAGTTGATAATAAAATTCTACAAAAAACACTTTTAAAAAAAGGTTTTTCTCAAGATAAAGTTGAACTAATATATCCGGGCATTGATACTGCTAAATTAAAAAAAGTCATACCTGAAAAAAAATATGATGCAATATATATGGGTCGTATACACAAATCCAAAAGTATTGAAGACCTTATAGAAATTTTTAGAAATGTTAAAAAAACTTATAAAAATGTAAAACTGGCTTTAATAGGAACTGGGGAAGAAAAATACATCTCAATAATTAAAGAAAAAATACTAAAATTTAACCTTGAAAATAATATAAAGTTGCTTGGTTATTTGCCTGACAAAAAAGCTTACTCTTTAATAAAGGGAAGCTCTGTATTTACTTTTCCATCACATGAGGAAGGTTTTGGAATGGCTATTGCTGAGGCGCTATATCTTGGTGTTACGGTTGTAACTTATAATTTACCAATAATAAAAGAGCTATATCAAAATAAGGTCATAGCTGCAGAATGTTTTGATAAAAAAGAATTTGAAAAAAAAGTATTACAAGCTCTAAAAAAATCCTTCAGTTCAAGACTGATTAATAAGACTACTATTGAATTTAAAAACACATATTCAATACATGAGGCATTTACCAAAGAGTACATATTACTTAAATCATTAGTTTCTTAAATGAATAAATCAAAAATTTCAGTTTTAATTCCAGTTTATAAAGGGTCAGCGGTCTTAAACAATGCGCTTCAAAGCATTTTTAATCAAACATATAGAGATTTTGAAGTGATTGTTGCCGATGATACACCCCCCAAATTTACAACAGAGATTGAAAAAATAAAAAATATATGTTTGAAATATAAAACAATTAAATATATAAAAAATAAAAAAAATTTAGGTTGTCAAAAAAATTTTCAAACTTTACTTGATGCTTCAAATGCTAAAATTGTTATTTTTTTAGCTCAGGATGATGTTTTTTCAAAAGACGCTTTAGAAAAAGT
>JBIKWE010000088.1:0-3347 GCA_044356445.1 Limisphaerales bacterium
CTTGTTTCATTACGATTATATTAAGACCTTTGGCTTTTTGACATTATTATTTTTAAATCCAAACTTAATTTTTTATGCTTTTGAGGCTCGTATGTATGCCATGTCTGTGTTTTTGTGTACTTTATCATATTATTTTTTATTTCAAAAAAGAAAATGGTCGTATGTTATTTCAATTACTCTAGCCCTATATACCCATTACTTTGCGATTATCATATTGTTTACTCAAATCGTAACAAGGTTTTTATTTCATAAGGGCAATCTTAAAAAAATCATGTCTTTGATTTCATCTTTCAATTCAAAACGAGTTTCGTTAAATAAATTACCTTATTTTTATACCCTTTTACCGCTTATATTCTTTGCCCCTTGGGCAATATTTCTTTTTATATACCATGATTTTTCAGGTGCAAACTCTTTTTGGGTAATAAAGCCTCAACTTCAAGATTTATTCATGCTACCATTTGTGTTGTTTACTGGGTACGAGAGAGTTTTCGGGCAATACTATCATGAAAAAGCTGGATATATAAATTATCATATGGAGATTAATCTTCTAATTTTAGCCCTGACGATTATAGCTTTGACAGCATATTTACTTGTAAAAATAAAAGTCAAAAAATCCACTTTAGAGTTAAGCTACATACCTGATCTTTTAGCTTGGGCTTTTGTAACACCATTAATTCTATATTTCACGTCAGCATTTTCTACCCCCATTTATCACCCTCGATATTTTATCGCATCCACCCCGGGCTTAATGCTTCTTATCATCATTTCAATAAATCTAATTGCGAATCATTTAACTCAAGTATTTCAAAAGCTTAATATTAAAAATCAATTAATTAGCTATATTACGATAATATCGATAATCTTTTTATTTACCAACACACTTGGCAATTACAACAATTTAAACCTTAAATACCGCTCAAGATCCAATATCTCCAATACATATTCAGAAATATCATCCATTATGACCAAAAGTGATTTTATTTATCTCAAAAATGAGCTTGATTTTTATCTTGCTCATTACTATGCACCAAAAGCAAATATTAGAATTTTTCAAAAAACAATTGACGAAATTCCAAATTATGTTGGCAAAGTCTTTATGAGTCCTGAAATTTTTGTTACCAAACCGCCCATTTATCCAAATAAAGCATTTTTAATTGATAATAAAGAATATTCAATGATTTCTGCAATGTGGTAAGTATGTGTTAAAATACTAATATCAAAGTATATGAATAAGCCAATCGTCAAAAATAATGTTGCCAGAGAACTTGTGAATGAGCTTAAAAAAGTTTCATGGCCAACAAAAAACGAAACAATCCAGTTAACAATAATAGTCATACTTATCTCCTTGATAATTGGCTTTTATATAGGTATAATTGATTCCTTATTGGCGTATGTCCTTGAAAGTTTTACAGGCATATAATATTTTACTCAAATTCACATGGCAGACTTAGACGAAGTTAAAAACATTGATAACAATACGGATTCCACTGAAGCTCCAACACCAGCTGAGGATACTTTGAACAGTAAAGATCTCGGTAAATGGTATGTGCTTCATTCCCAAACCGGACACGAAAATCGTGTAATGAACAATCTTGAACAACGTGTACAGAGCTTGGGAGTTCAAGATAAGATATTTGAGATAATAATCCCCACTCGTGAGATTGTCGTTGTTAAAAAAGGCAAAAAAGCCAAGCAGAAAGAGAAAGTGTTTCCGGGATATATCTTTGTTCGTATGGAGCTTGATGATCAATCTTGGCTCGTTGTAAGAACAACTGAAGGTGTAACCGGCTTTATAGGTGCAGGCACAAAGCCAACCCCAATTTCAGATCGTGAAGTTCAGGCAATTATGAAGTTTGTTGAGCAAGATCAACCCAAATTCAAAACGGCTTTTGCAGTTGGTGAGGCGGTTAAAATAACTGAGGGACCATTTGCTGATTTCTTAGGCTCTGTTGAGTCAATTGATGAAGAGAAAGGAAAAATTAGAGTATTAGTATCAATTTTTGACAGAGAGACGCCAGTTGAGCTTGATTTCTTGCAAGTTAAGAAAATCTAAATTACATATAAATTTATAAACTTATGGCAAAAAAAATTAAAACACAGATAAAGCTTAATTTACCTGCTGGTGAGGCAACTCCCGCTCCACCTGTTGGACCAGCACTTGGACAGCATGGAATTCCGATTATGGAGTTTATTAAGCAATATAACGCCAAAACAGCTGATCAAAAAGGTAATATCATCCCAGCTGTAATAACCGTATTTGAGGACAGAAGTTTTGACTTTGTGACTAAGTTGCCACCAGTTAGCGACATGATCAAGAAAACTATTAAGCTCGACAAAGGTTCAGGACAACCAAATAAGAATAAAGTTGGTAAATTAACAGATGCTCAAATAACTGATATTGCAACAAAAAAAATGGCAGACTTAAATGCTAATGATGTTGATGCGGCCAAAAATATTGTCAAAGGCACAGCAAGAAGTATGGGCATCGAGACAGCTTAAAAGAAATTAATAGTTAATTATTTTAATTCAAAAATATTTTTAAAATTACATGGGAAAAATAAGAACACGCTTTTTAGGTGAAGAAGAAGTTGAAAAACAACAAGTACAAGAACAAAAAGAAAGATCACAAGCCAAGAAAGCAAAGGCTCCAACCGTCATAAACGAATCTGAAAATCAGGCGACTGAAACTAAAAATGGTCAGCCTGAGGTTAAAAAAGTAAAATTAAAAAAAACCTTAGTTTTGAAAAAGCCAAAACATGGAAAAAAATACCTTATGGCTAAAACAAAAATTACTAAGAATAATGTTTATTCTCTTGAAGATGCAGTGAATCTATTAAAAGAAATGTCATATGCGTCATTTGACGAAACAATTGAAGTTCACCTCAATCTCTTAAACGAAGGATTAAAAGGAGAAGTCAGCTTTCCACATGCCACAGGAAAGTCAGTTTCAGTTGTCGTGCTTGACGAGGCTATAATTAAAAAAATTGAGGATGGCGTAATTGATTTTGATATCTTGGTTGCGCATCCATCCCAAATGCCAAAGCTTGCAAAATTTGCAAAAATTTTAGGACCAAAAGGTTTGATGCCAAATCCAAAAACAGGCACCGTCAGTACTGAACCAGATAAAGTTGCGGAAAAATTTAGGAACGGCTCCACAAGATGGAAATCTGAGTCAAAATTTCCAATTATTCACCAAATTATTGGAAAAAAATCATTGGAAAACAAAGCAATAATTGAAAATATAAAGGCATTTATTGAATCTGTAGGTGTTAAAAACATAACATCAGCTTATATTGCCGGATCCATGACACCAAGCGTTCAGATTGTCGTCTCTTAAATAAATACCT
>JBIKWE010000089.1:0-3341 GCA_044356445.1 Limisphaerales bacterium
TGAAGTTTTAAGTAAAATAAATAAATTAGGTGGTGAAGGTGGGCTTATTGCTCTTGATAAAGAAGGAAATTATGCCATGCCCTACTCTACTGAAAGTATGTTTAGAGGGGTTGTGCAAAATGGTGAAACAGAAATATTTTTCTAAAGTCCATTTATTAAGCTTAAAATATCAGATTCTGTCTTATTAAGTCCATCTCTTGAAACCATGTTGTTTCCGCAAAATAGCAAATAAGTTTTGCCGTTCTCACTAGGATATCTCGTCCCAACAATCGCTCTGACATTTGGGTTAACATTATTTATTTCATTAATAAAGTTCGGGTGGCGAAATACTTGTTCTGGGATTTCAATATTGGTGCTAGAATGGATTCTTGTAATTGGTAAACCGTTTATATTCCCGCGTTGAATACGACTAATAATTGCAGACATAGCCGGTCGTCCGTTATGTTCTCTTAGCAAAACCTGACCCGGTTCGTTGTGATTTATGGCTTCGATATCAGAGATAATTAGAGTATCCATATTGTTTACTCCAATAAAGCCACTTTGTTGCAAGAGTTTAGCAGCCTCATAATTTGTTTGCATAAATAAAGGATGAATTTTTTCTTCCATTCCTAAATACCACTCATTTCCAGCGTACCTTGTCCCTTCTGGATCAGAAAATCTTTGAGCTGTTGCTCCCATAAAACGCACGCCATTTGCATCTATATAAAATCTGGCACAGGGAGAAAGATTGTTTAATAGTTGTAATTGTCTTTGTGTCATTATGGTTTCGCCTTCTTGAAAATATTCGCCTAAAAATCCATTTGAAAGCTGAGCATAAGTTATATTTTTATGCACTCCTCTTCCTCCTACTCCCTCATCTTTGGTTATAACCCACCTTTCAGTATTTGGAAATGCTTGCCTTATCTCATCTGCGATCCCCGAAACATTGTTGGAGCTATATTTTTGATAAATGGTTTTTGGAGTTGGTAATCCATGTGCTCTACAGAGTTCTTCAAATCCTCTTTTGGAATAAAGTGAAGCGTGCAAAATAGCTTGATTGGCAAAATTGTTTAATTCGGCAGTATTTCTGGCAATTGGAAGAAGTGCCCTGGCTGATAAAACATGAAAAGCAAATTCGTTTTCTTCTGAAAGGTTTTTCCACATGCATTCTGTTAGGTCTTCTACAATGACGCAGTCTTTTATATCGCCAAGATTGATTCCTATAGCTTGAAAAGATTCGTTTACCTTATCTAAAATCATCGGTGTTTCACTACCTCCTTTTATAACAAAACGATCTCCGGGTTTTGTAAATCCATACATTAGGGGCCCATCTTCAATATCGGCTTCTTCAACATCTCCATTACCTGATTCAAAGATTGATTTAGGATACGTATGCTCAGAGTTATATTCAAAACAACCTCCGTTGGCTACAACAACTTTTGGATTTTCGGGTGAGCTAGATCTTGAAATAACGTGCATTGATCTTTCAGGACTAAAAAAAATTGGTGGGTGAAAATTTAAGTCTAATTTTTCTTGCAATTTTAGCCTAGTCTCTGTTGGATTGCATAGAGCTTTTACGTAATCTTCAATAAACTTTTTTCGAAATTCAGATTGATATTCGGGGCTCAGAAGTCTTTCCGTAGGCATTTTTGTTTTAAAATAAATTTTCTATACTGGAAGAAAATTTTTATATAAATTAGTTAATTTTATTAAAAAATTATTAAAAAGCAATATAAATCGGTGATATTTTTAAATTTTAAATAATTTTATGGTATTTTTTCAACAATTTAAGACTTTGATTTTAAAAGTATTTTTTCAAAATTTGATATAATACAAATATTGCGGAGTTAGTTCAGTTGGTAGAATGTCTCTTTTCCAAAGAGAAGGTCACGGGTTCGAGTCCCGTACTCCGCTCACTTCATAAAGGGTCCGACCTTTTTTAAATTAAACCCACACTGTTTTGTACTTAAAAAAGAGATTTAGCCTTTGTATCAAGCTGAAATAAGGTCCGACCCTCTTAATTACATCTGTAATTACACAACAGAAAAATATGTTATAATATCGAATGCCTAAAAAAAACATATTAAAGAAGTATTGCAATGATTCTTATTACCATATTTATAACAGAGGTATAAATAAAGGAAAAATATTTTTTGATGCCGTTGATTATGATGTCTTTTTAAAATATCTTGCCGAGTCTTTATCTTTTAAAGATAGTGAAATGCTTAGGTTAAAAATAAACTCAATTTTCCTCAATCAGAAAGTTAAAAAACGTCTTGAGAAAGAGCTTTTTTCAAAAAACTTTTATAAAGAAGTGCAACTTATTAGTTACTGTCTAATGCCAAACCATTTTCATTTTTTAATTAAGCAGAACTCAAAAATGTCGATGCCTCTTTTCATGCAGTCAATTATGACAAGATATGTTATGTATTTTAATAAGAAATATGGAAGGGTCGGACCCTTATTTGAAAGTAAGTATAAAGCTGTGTTGATGCAAGACTCTCAACAGTTATTATATGTGTCAAAATATATCCATTTAAATCCGGTAACTTCAGTTCAAGTTCGAGATCCTGTTTCACAGAGAATAATTACGCAACCATCCTCATATTTAAGTTTTATTAAGCTTAACAAAATTAAATGGTTGCATCCAGAGATTATTATAGACAACAATAAAAAGAGCGTTAGGGCAAGCTATAAAAAATTTGTGGAAGAAGGAGGGTCGGACCCTGTAAAATAACCTTATGTCTAATTATTTTCATAAGGCAATTTTTATAATAATTTTAATTTTGCCAGCAATAATTTTTCAGGTATTTTTACAAAAGGGTTTGCTTGAGGAGCTTATTATTGTTTTGAAAAATAACTTAAATACGTATATCTTTTTGATACTAATTACCAAAATCTTGGGAGTTCTTTATCCTCCATTTCCGGGCACGTTAACGACTTTTTCTGCGATTCCAATAATCGGCTGGCAACAAGCATATTTATTAGATTTCATCGGCTCATTTTTAGGGTCCAGTTTAGTTTTCTATCTTGGTCGAAAATTTGGACTTAATTTAATAACTAATTTTTTGGGTAAGAAAATTGCAGAAAAAATAAAAAAAATTAAATTAAAGAAACGAAATCAGATTGAGTCTGCGATTATAGTGAGATTTGCCTCAATTGGCGTATTGTCGGATGGCGTGGTCTGGGGAGCAAGTATCTGGGGTTTTGAATATAGGTTTTTTATTATTGGCTATATGATTGCTCATCTTATATCAACAGTGCCACTTTTTTTACTTGTTGGATTGTCAGTTTCCATTTCCTCTTGGTTAATAACTTTAATAATTGCAATTGTGGCATGGGGATTGCTGTATCGCTTAAAA
>JBIKWE010000090.1:0-3313 GCA_044356445.1 Limisphaerales bacterium
CCGAATATAAGCACTCAAATTCTTGACACAAAATTATTTTCAACAAACTCAGTTAATTCACTTAAATATTTCAAGTCGATTACAGAAATAAATATGAGTTTAAAATCCAAATTTACAGATTTAAATCAAATAATAAAAGAGGCTATATTAAATAATGCTGAAGCTCAAACTGTTGATAAATATTCCAGCAAGATTACTGAAATTGAAATGATACATCGTAACTATGAAACAATAAACATTTCTTCACTCCCTGAAAACTTACAAAAAGAACATGTCTCAAATTCAAAATTATTAAATCAAAAAGTATTAATTTATAATAATGTTGAAACTGCGCTAAAAAATAAAGATCCATATAGTTTAATAGATGTATTAAATACGAATTCCATAAATTTGGAAATGTCAGAAAACTTATTCCTTTTAAATCAAAAAAATAATCGTCTAACTCAAAGCCAAAGTACTCAGATAACCGGCTTGGAAAAAGCATGGCAAGAGGCTTTTTCCAAATTTTAAACTCATTTTACCCTCAACTTTAATCAAAACTCAATAAATTTTTTTTAGTTACATATTTGATGTGTATTTTTTAAAATCTGTGTTATACTTTACATATGTAATTGTTTATGTTATAAAGTTATAATCAAAATATGAATATTCTATACCTTTCAGCTAATCCGTCACAGGAAGTTAATACATTTATCTTAACTGCCATCAAGCGGTTAAAAAATACTGTAATTTCAGGTGTTTTACTTGATACAGATACCAAAAAAGTTGAAAAACTTGCTTTAGTAACAAAAGAGATTAAGCGTACTGACGCCGTTATTCTTGAAACAACAAATGTGAACTTTGATATGGGAAGATTGATGACTCTTTCAATTTTTCAGCATAAACCCGTATTACTACTTCAGGAAAAAGGTAAAGAACAGGGAGTTGAGCTTGGGGCAAATAGGCTGGTTAATAATAAAACTTACATTATTGGCAAGGATGCAGAGCTTGAAAGAAAAATTGAGGATTTTATGAAAGCTGTTAAGAAACAGAGATTGACTTATAGGTTCAATCTTATGTTAAGTCGTGATATTAACACATATCTTGCAGAACAGTCTGCAGATAAAAATATCAGCAAAGCTGATTACATAAGATCATTAATCATCCAAGATATGGGTGTTTAATTTTAATTTAAGAGATATTTAAAGAGACATAGATTTTTCAACAGAGAAAAATCTAACTCTGTCACCTCTAAATAGAAGATCTATCTCCCCTGTTGAGCCGTTTCTATGCTTTGCAACACTTAATTTGACCATTCTTTGACTTGAGTCTAGAAGGTCATCAGCGTCGTCTTCTGCATATATAAACATCACAACATCAGCATCTTGCTCAATGGCTCCTGATTCGCGCAAATCTGCAAGTTGAGGCTTCTTGTCACCGCGTTGTTCAACAGCTCTTGATAGCTGGGATAATGATAAAACGGGAATCTGCAACTCTCTTGCCAAATTTTTTAGACCTTGAGAGATATAGGACACCTCTTGTACGCGAGATTCAAACCTTTTACCCCCATTGGCAAGCTGAAGGTAATCAACCACCAAAAGATCAAGGCCTCGCTCCGCCTTTAATTTTCGGGCTTTTGTTCGCATTTCAAGAATGGATAATCCCGGCGTATCATCTATAAAAATCTGCGCATCAGAGAGCTCACCCATTGCACTAACTAATTTTTTGGTGTCCTCATCTGATAATTTTCCCGTCTTTAACCTCCATGCATCAATATCTGCGTGACCAACAAGCAACCTATCAACAAGCTCTTCTTTGCTCATTTCAAGTGAAAAAAAGCCAACTGGTTTTTTTTCTTTTAATGCCGCATGAAGTGCGATATTTAATGCAAAAGTTGTCTTTCCAACTCCGGGTCTTGCCGCTAATATAACCAGATTTGATTTATGAAGGCCCGCAAGCTTATTATCAAGTGCTGTAAATCCGGTTGGAATACCCCGATTTGTCTTACCTGTCTTTAAAAACTCTTCAAGTTTTTCAAAACTTTCCACCAAAATCTCTTTCATCGGCACAAAGTCACGATGCTGATACTCTGAAGCAAGCGCAAAAATTGATGACTCTACAGAGTCTATTAGTTCTTGTATTTCACCAGTATTTTCAAATGCAGTTTCAACAGACTTAGACGCAACTTCAATCAATTTTCGCTTCACATACATTGATTTAACAATGTTGGCATAATGCTCAGAGTATGCAGAGGTTGGCACCGCGTTTAAAAGTTCTGTAAGATATGAGGCGCCACCAACCTCTTTTAATGTGCCACTTTTTGTTAACTGATCTTTTAAAGTAACAACGTCAATTGGATTTCTTTTTTCAAAAAGCTCAAGCATAGCCTGAAAAATTAGCTTATGCTCGCTGACATAAAAATGATCTGTTCTTAATATCTCAGCAACATTATTAATTGAGGAGGAATCAATTAAAACAGCTCCTAAGACAGATTTTTCCGCATCAACATCGTTTGGCGGCGTCTTATATATACTACTTCCAGAGGACATAATGACCGTTAAAAATATTTTAATTTCAAAATTAATTTATTAAATGAAGCTTTTTGACAAATTAAACCGAAAGCAACACAACGGATGTCGACCCTTCAGTTAATTGGTCTTTTTTAATAATAAATTTATCAATTGGCCTTACTTCTTCAGCGCCCATCTCTTTTAAAAATGCCTCATTTGGGCTTAAATCTTTAAAAACAGCGCTGTTTAGACCTTCAGTTTGAAAATGCATTGGAATAACAAAGTACGGCTCAACTTGATTTACAACCTTAGATGCTTCATGTGGGTTAAGCGTATATACGCCGCCAGTCGGCAATAGCAACACGTCAACTGATCCAATCTCATCAAGCAAGCTTGGCGGAATCTGATGACCCAAGTCGCCACAGTGTAAAACTGTGATTTCACCATCATCAATTTTGTACATCACGTTCTCCCCTCTTTCAGCACCGCTTTTGCTGTCATGAAATGTTTGATATCCTATAATGCGAACTTGCTGTTTTTCAAACTCGCCCGGCCAATTTATGATAAGTGGATTACCTTTTACGGCTGATGTATTGGAGTGATCTTTGTGAGCGTGTGAAACGGTCACAATGTCTGCTTCAACTTTTGGAAAATTTAGGCCGACCTCTTGAGTGTCGAAAGGATCGGTCACAATTCGAGAATTTTTGGTTTTAATAAAAAAAGAGGAATGTCCTAAATATTTAATTTCCATCGTGTGATAAGCATATCAAAAATAACTTCATCATTCAACAGAAAAAAGATGGCCCTTTTAAAAGAGCCATCTT
>JBIKWE010000025.1:0-11516 GCA_044356445.1 Limisphaerales bacterium
CACCAATTAAGGATTTAACAATCAATGAACAGCCACCCGGTTTAAATCCTGTACTTGTAATTCTTGTGCCAATAGGTCTGGCAATTTTAGGAATATTGTTATGACTTAGCTGTGTTGAATAATCTAAAAATAGCAGTCTGCGCCCTGAAATTAGTAAATATTTTATATAAAAAACTTGTTTTTAAAGGAGTTGTAATTTGTGGGCGTATCAGGACTTGAACCTGAGACCTTTACAATGTCAATGTAATGCTCTAGCCAACTGAGCTATACGCCCTCAATTTTTTAATTTTATCACTTTATCTGTAATTATATTCTCAATAATTTTTCGACTTTTATATTTTTTTAGTTTTCTTTCAATCTTTCTTGCAATGTCTATACTTTCGAATTCTTGTGAAAAAACTAATTTTAATGGTCTTAAGTTTCTTGTATAGGTTGATATTTTCTTGTGCGGAACCGACGGGACTTGAACCCGCAACCTCTTCCGTGACAGGGAAGCGCTCTAACCAAATTGAGCTACGGCTCCTATATTAGCTAATTACATTTCCAATTAACACATCATTACAACAATCCAATATTTTAACACGTTTTTTCTCACCTGTGAAGTCTTTGTTAACTTTTACCATTGCAATCATATTGTTTGATAAAACTGCTTGTTGATATTCATTTTCTTTTTTTTCAAGAACAAGAGCATCAAAAACCCTGTCAATGTGTTTATTCTGAAACTCATTATATTTTGCTTCGGATAAATCTCTAAGCTTCTTAGAACGAGCCTTTTTTTGAGAATCGGACGGTTCTTGTAGTCTTTTTCCTAAATAATAGGATGCAGTATGCTGTCTTTTTGAGTATCTAAAGACATGAAATTTAGCTATTGGGCTTTTTTCTAAAAAGTTATATGTGTCTTCAAAATCAGAGTCTGTTTCCTCAAGAAAGCCGACAATTATATCTGTGCCTATAAGTGCTAAATTATTTATTTCTTTTATTGAGTTTAATTTAGACATTATTTCATCTCTTGTATAGCCTCGCTTCATCAGGCCAAGCATTTTGTCGGATCCCGATTGCAGTGGAATATGAAAAAAATCAGCAAATCGAAAGGAATTGGCAACTGTTTTATAAAAGTTTAAAAATTCATCATCAAGAGTCCATGGATGTATTGATCCAAAACTAATCCGAGAAATATATGTATTTTTTAAAATCTGATTTATCAATTCAATAAAATTTTCACCGGTATCTCTTCCAAAAGCTTCAGTATTTATGGCTGTTAATACTGCCTCTTGGAAACCATCAAATGAGTTAATTTCAGTAACTATATCTGATATTTTTCTTGACTTTGGCAAGCCTCTTAAATACGGAACAATGCAATAAGTGCAAAATCTATGACAACCATCTTGGATTTTGATAACAACTCTTCTTGATCTCATAAATTTGTCTGTTGGCAGGGTTGTTGTTGGTAAATCGATATTTTTTAGATATTGATTTTCCATGTTTTGTTTTTTATTTGTATATCTTTTCTCAAGAAGATCAGAAACAAAATCTTTATTTTTATTATCAATTAGATAATCAACTCCATCAACTTTTGAATTTGTCTTTATCCAATTTGTGGCAGCACAACCTGTAACCACTACTTTTGTGTTTGGAAAATTGCGATTAAGCTTGTATATGAAAGCCCGCGCTTCACGCTCCGCTCTTTGTGTCACCGAACAGGTGTTCACGAGGTAAATATCAGGATTTTTTTCATCATGCTTATACCCTCTTTGTATAAGCTGTTTGTTTATTGCTTCAACTTCTGCCAAATTTACCCGACAGCCAAAACTGAAACTTGCAAATGATTTCATAAAATTAAATTCATCAATATCCTATACCTTTTTTTTAAAAACAAAAAATATATTAATTACTATAAATAACTTGTTAAATTATACATCGTCAAATCAACAACTATATAACCAAATTCAGTATATCCTACCAAATATAGTTTAAAATAATATAAGTATTGACAATCCTATAATATATGATATAATTAACACAGATGCTAAGGTTTTTCTCCTAACGAAGAACTTTAGCATTTTTTTATGGTAAAAAAACTTGTGCAAGTTGCTTTGCTTATAGCCTTAGTAATGTTGCCACAAAAAATTAGTGCCGAGTCAATTGCTGATTCTTCAGCTAATTTGGTTAGCGGCAAGGTTATATTTGCGGAGTCAGAATACGCTGAGCTTCACATAAAGCGAGAAGCGATTCGTGAAGTGTTGATAAAGCACAATTCTCCTCTTGTTGAGGAGGTAGATGCTTTCATATCAGCTTGTACAAAATACAATATTGACTGTTTTTTGTTGCCGTCAATTTCCGGACTTGAATCTTCCTATGGTAAAAAATTATTAAAAGGTTCTCACAATCCTTTTGGTTGGGGTGGTGGTTATATTTTATTTAATTCTTGGAGTGATTGTTTTCACGCTGTGGCACGCGGACTCAGAAACAATTATTATAATCGTGGTGCAGATACAATAAATAAAATCGCACCAATATATGCCGAAAGTAAGACTTGGGCGGAACGTGTATCTTCAATAAGAACCCAGTTTCAAAAAAAAGAGCAAGAGCTGTTGAATTCAAGCAGCCTTATAAGCTTAAATCTTCCTTAAATAGCAAACACTTCGTGGTATAATAGTCTCGCTTTATAAGTGCCATTATTATATGTATACCGTAAAAAGAAATAACTTACCAAAAAATACAATAGAGATTGTAATAACAGTCCCATGGTCAGACGTTTCCATGGAGTGTAAATTGTCTCTTGAACATCTTAGAAAAAATTTAACTGTCGAGGGGTTTCGAAAAGGCAAGGTGCCAACAAAAATTGCAGAATCAAAAATAAAAAAAGAGGAGATTTATGATCATTTCTTAAGAAGCTATATCCCAAAAGCTTATCAAGAGTTTTTAAAGAAAGAGGAGATAACTCCGATTATATCTCCCAAAATTGAGCTTAAAAAAGCCAAAGAAGGTGAGGATTGGGAAATTATATTAAAAACAGCCACTAAACCTGATATTAAGTTGGGTGACTATAAAGAAAAGATAAAAAAAGCTAAAGAAGATGTAAAAAAATCTGATATCTGGGTTCCCGGGCAGGAAAAAGAAGTTTCCAAAGAAGATGAGGAAAAGAATAAAAGAGCTCAGTTTCAGGCATCTTTTGATGCATTATTAAAAGAGGCTGTTGTTGAGTTATCTGAGTTGGTTATTGATGAAGAGGTTCAGAATAAATTGACGAAATTAGTTGATGATATTCAGAAATTAGGACTTACTCTTGAGTCTTATATATCTTCCAAACAAACAACAATTGACAAAATGAAGGAGGAGATGAGAAAAGAGGTTGAAGAACTATATAAGACTGAATTCATCTTGCAAGAAATTGCGGATAAGGAGAATATTACGGTTGAAAAAGAAGAGTTAGAGAAAATATTTTCCGGAATATCTGATGAAAAAGAAAAACAAGCAGTAGCCCAAAATATGTATTACTATGCATCTTTAATGAGAAAGCAGAAGACCCTTGATTATATAAATAACCTATAGTATAATATGGGATGTTTTTTAAGAAAAAGTTAATGCAAAACAACACAAAAAAAACACAAATAGAGCGTACAGAACAAGAAGACAATATTCCTGATGCGTTATCTGGTGTTATGGTCGATACGGCAATAAAAACAGTTGGCGCCGTATCAGAAATTGCAACTGGAATATTTGAGCAGTTGTTAATGGGTGTAGCAAATGAAAAAAAAACAACTCCTGTAAAGCCAAATCAGCACATTGAGGCTCCTCAGATTATGTCTGAAAAAACACTGTTTAATTTTGGTGAAATAGAAAATCGACGGCAAATAAACGAGATACAACAGCTTATAGAAACAATTAAAAAAGAAGTTGAAAGCATTAAAAATGCCGGATCTTCTCTTGTGAGCGAGGTTGCCGACATTGAAAAGATTACTTTAAATTCAATGCCAGAAAAATTGGGAGTTTATCACGTCCGTTTTCTTGAAATAATATTAAAAATACTCCAATCAATTAAGCTTAAGATTAACGAATCTGGAACTTGGCTTGAGGCTATGCGTAGCAAACGTGCCAAAAGAGGCTCTGCCTTTATGGCAAATTCAAAGAAAAAGGGCACACAGTATTCAATGTCTCAGGAATTAACTTTAACAAGAAGCGTGCAGTAAGTTTATTCAAGAACTCCAAGAACTGTAGAGACTCCCCTTGCCCAGCTACCTTTTGAGCTTGGAGTATATTTGGGCATAATCTCCTCAGGAGTTTTTAATCCTTTATCTATATAGCCGATTTTTAACCCTCGGGCAACGATTTGAATGCCCTCCTGATATGATTTAAATTTTGTAATTTTATTTCCATATATCCCCCATCCCCAGCAGTTGAAAGAGTTATTAGGAATAAATTTACAGGCTGTGGATTCTTGCATGGCAATTGCTGGTATTAATCTGTAATCGATTCCATTTTCATCAGAAACTTGAACGATAAATCTTGAGTGGTCATAAAGCGGTGACTCGTAACGTCGAAAAAAGGCTTTTAAAATTGCTATACGCTTATCTTTGTTGTCATTATCAATAAATAAGCTGATTTCTTTTTCTGACAAGGCTTCATCTGCCAGATATTTTAACTCATCTAAGATTATTGTTATGGTGTGTCTTTTAGTTGTATTGGCATGAATGTAAGAAATTGCAAATATATTAAAGAAAATTGCCATGAAAAAGATTGGTGATAATATTAATACTCTATATTTCATATTCGGAAACTATACCTATGTAATCTGTTTTTTGTCAACATCAACTTTAAGAGGTTTTTTATAAATATATGTTTTAAATTTATGGTCGGGCAATACTTTTATAAGCCATTCATCAATAAAGTTTAATTTGAAGCCATGAGAGATGATAAGAGCGCCGGGTTTGACTTCTTTTAAGAATTTATTTTTAATTGAATTTGTCAAAGATGGAAGTAAAAAAGAATACACGATATCTGCATTTTTTAAATCTGCGTCTTGAATTTTTTGAACTTTAAATTTAACACGGGTTATAACTCCATCAAGAATTGACAAAATAATGCTTCTAAAAATTAAAATTGGATTTATATCAATTCCAATACAAAAACATTTGAATTTTTTGGCGATGTATCTGACAACAACTCCATCGCCAGAACCTAAGTCAATTACTTTCATATTTCTATCTATAGGTATGTGTTTGAAAATATTTATGATGCGTTTTTTATTGGTTTTAACAAAAGGTGAACCCATAAAAAATGAAATAATAAGTGAGAGAGTATAAAGGCTTAAATAGAAAAGTAGTAATAATAGTGCAAAAACAGCAATGATGTATATAATCTCACTAAGCATGAGTATAGTATAATAGAAATGTCGCCTCTATAGCTTAATGGATAGAGCCCCGGTCTTCGGAACCGGTGATGGGGGTTCGATTCCCTCTAGGGGCACTATATTGGTGGCCGTAGCTCAGTTGGTAGAGCGCTAGCCTGTGGAGCTAGTTGTCGCGGGTTCGATCCCCGTCGGTCACCCCCATAATACAATTAAAGACAAATTATAGATCCGCCTGTGGCGGAATCTTCAGCTTTATTGTTTTTTATATAATTGGGTCCGTAGCTCAATGGTAGAGCAGTAGCCTCTTAAGCTATTGGTTCGGGGTTCGAGTCCCCGCGGACTCACAAGAGGACAATGAATGTTATTTATAATCTTGAAAGAAATAAAATATATAAAGGAAGGATTAAGAATTTAGAGACACGTTTGAAATGTCAAAATAGCATGTTTACAAATAATTTAATTTAGCATATTTTTTTAATTGTGACAAGTGGATCGTGTTGTGCAAAGAGATAAATCGCTCTTGTGTTGAGTGGGCTTAGTTTTAAGAACAATATAAATTATCAGTCTTAAATTACAATCGAAATTTATCCAATAAATATTTAGATATTTCACTTATTTTTTGGGCAAAAGAATAGATTTCATATTGATTATTTTCATTATTGATTTGCATATTTTCACCAGAGGTGATTTGAGGAGTGTTTGGATATTGTTCTGTATTTTCACCATTTCTTTTTCTATACCAACTTAATAACATCATTGCAAATCTTTGAGTTATTTTCGCAACATTTCTAATATGCTTTTTCTCTGTTTCATTAGGATTTGGAATTAAATATATTTTCCTTGTTTCATTATTGAATGGGACCCATTGACTTAAAGTTAACATTAGAGATAAAATTAAAGGTTCTAATTCCTCATAACTTAAATCTGGAATAACATCATCTTTAAGGAATATTTGTGCCAAATCTGCATAGGCTATGTGTCTATCATCGATAGATACTTTTGATTTACTTAATTTTAAGTTTTCAAATACAACTTGTAATTGATTGCAATATGCCTCTTTCGTAAAGGCACGAGTTTTTTTATGTTTTTCGGGGTCCAAACTTATAAAGCTTAAACCAAATTGAGTTTTATATGGAATTAAAATCTCAGGATTATTAACTCCGGGTATGAGCTTATTTTTGAATGCTTCTAATTGTTCATTAAATACAGGTTCGTCTGGGATAACTTCTTCAATTAAGCTTAAAATTCCTATCAAGCGTTGTAAGTGCTGAGGAGTTGTTAAAATTTCAAATGAGTCTATTTTGTGAAAATTTTCTAAAATTTTGGATAAAACTTTTTTAATTAAATCGTCAATATTTGAAAAAAATTTATCTTTATAATCGTTATCATAATTTTTTAAAAAATCTGATATATCCTTCTTTTTCTTTTCCTCTCTATATTTAATAAATTTTTTCAAGTATTTAAGATCAGCTAATACGAAAAAACCTAAATCAGGGTTGGGAATAGCGTTAAGTATTAAGCTGTTGTCTAAATCAGAGCTTATAAACCTTGCGAGAAATTCAAACATTAAATCAGGAGGTGGATCGCTGATGGCATTTGTTCTAATTGGATTTCTCTGTTTTTTATACTTTATTAAAGTATCAGATAAGTCATTAATTATAGTCGATTGATCTTCGTGGAAGTTTTTATTATAAACACCACCCTTTCCCCTTTTGCTTTGTAACCAATTAAAAGTATGTCGTAAAAATGGTCCGCTTGTACCAAGATGGTTTCTATTCTTAGCGTCATTAGTAACTTTTTGAATATCATTACTGTGTTGGGTCAAATCACAAACATTTAAAGCGGCCGAAAATGATGGAAAAAAAGTGGTAAGAAAAGTAATCTTCCCCTCGTCATTCCCTTCTGCACGAGATTTTAGTTCACGAATAAATATATCCCAAAAATCTTTGTTTTTAGCTTCGTGTAACAAATCGAAAGGCATAGGGTCTATATGTATTGGATATACTTTCTCTCTCATTTTCCTTTCATTAGCAAGAGCTTGACTTATTCCTTGAACGAGATATGATTGATCATTCATTGTTTCATTTTGATTTGTATTCCGTTTATTTATTATAGAAAAAAAGTTCATGTATCTCTTTATAAGATTCAACTTAAAAATAGCATCTTCATGTGTTGGAAAGCCAGTTTCGACAATTTCTCTGGCTCTTCTTTCATGATGCATTAAGGAGTATATTTGATGCCACAAAATACCTAAAGCTATTACGATTTCTGAAGATCGCAACCCAAATTGCAACCAAAAATCAGGATCTGTAGTTTGGGTTACTTCTATATCATTTTCTTCGGGCAAAACTGCACTTGTGAGTAGCCCACCCCCAGCCGCACTTGCAGTTGCTGCTGTGGCAGTTAGAGGAATATTTCTTGACTTTCTATATGTCAAAGCGCCTGCTGTAAGCCCCACAGCAACTGCACCCATCAAGTCATCACGGTAATTTGATGGATTTGACAGATGTATAGTCTCATCTTCTGATGGGGCATCTGGAAAGAAATTTTGTGACGCAATGTGAGAAATAAGCCAAATAATAGCTGGAAGAAGAGGGGTCAACAATATCTTTGCTTTTAGTTCAGGAGGGATGGGATACTCCTTAAATCTGTTTGTATCCATTGGACTCCTTTTTGAAGTTAATATAGTCTCAACAAGAGCATATGATACCTTACGGGGAAATCGACTCGCTAAAGCATTTATCTCATCTGTTGTTATGTTCCCTCTTAAATATAGGTTATAAATTTCTTCAATTGTATTCTCTTTAAATTTAGTTGTATCTATGCCGGACCTGTGTAAAAAAAATAAAAGCGACAAGCAAGCATTTATGTTTTTTTGCAGCTTAGGATCATTGCATCGATTCGCAAATTCTGCAATCCATTTATCGGTTGCTTTGTTGTAGCCCAGTGCGGGAATGAAATCCATTACGCGTGGTAAAAAATCACTAAATAAATTTAATGCCATTAAAAATGTGATTTCTGGCGAATTTCTCTCACTCATGTGTCGTATGATACTATATGAAGAGCTTTATGTCAACACTATAATATATATTATAAGCTGTAATTTATTTAAAAATTTTAGAATTATATTAACTTTATTAAAATAGAAGTGTCCCAATAATGGATTCAAATTTTGATAATGTATTAATACTTTAAAAGTAGGAAAAACCGTGGAATTTATTCCACAAATTTCATTTATTTAAAAATTTTTGAAATCTAACTATGAATGACAATTGGCAAGGCCCTTTTCCCATTATTTTCAACAAGTATTATTTCTGTAGCTTGATAAAGAATTAATGATGCAGCCATTGCAAATTCGGCACCAACTCCCAATTTACCTGATTGATCGACTGCCGCCCATAAGTCAAGGTTAATAGCTTGGTTTCCCTCGCGATTTGATTGGTTTGTGTCGAAGGTAGTACCCGGCTTTAGGTTTACAAAAGCAACAGCTTCCGCATGATCGCCTTCTACATTTTCTATAACAGTACCTTTTTGTTCAACGGTGCTTAAAAGGTTTTCTCCGGTTAATTTTATTTTCTCTGCAGAATACTTTTCTAAAAGACGATATGCGTTTTCTATTAATTCTGAGAAGGGGATATCAAATTGACCGATTTTATCAATATTTGCGTTGTATACTTTGTTTAAGCGCTTTGTTATATCACCTCTTCTGTCAATTTCCAATTGAAATATTGTTGGCATTTTATCTGCAAAACCACAATCGCATTTACCAGCTTCTGGGTGTCTATGAGAACCTCTGTGAGCACCTGTTTTAAGTCCCTCGTCTTGTAAGGATGATATTCCTCCCTTAACGAAATTTTCATCAAAATCGGCGCTGGTGAATATGGCGGATAACAAAATAGGGTGGATGGAGCCACCGAATACACATACACACTAAGCCGGTTCGTCACCATTATTTTGAATTTCTTTAAAATCAGGAAAGTATTCAGTCATAAAATAATTGTCTAATTGTAGTAAAATATAGTTAGTAAAAAATGCGATATATCAATCTATTTTAAAAACCATGTGTTATACATTTTTTTAATTTTTTTACCTTTAAGATCTCAATAAAACAATTTATTAATTAATCTGTCAATAAAAATTTAGTACTAAAAAATAATTTAAAAATATGTTTATAGATGAAGTTAAAATAACGGTAAAAGCTGGAAACGGTGGCAAGGGTGCTGTCATGTTTTATCCCATGAAAAAAGGCCCATGTGGTGGTCCGGGCGGTGATGGCGGGAGTATTTTTGTGCGTGGGGATAAGCAGCTGGCAGATTTACATAAGTATGCCGGGCAAGCTGTTTATAAGGCAGAAAGCGGACAACCCGGTCAAAGATTTAGAAAAAATGGCCAGTCAGGTGAGGATTTAATATTAAGAATTCCGGTTGGAACTTTATTAAAGGATAAAAATTCAGGGCGCGAAATAGAGATTTCTGATGAAGAAACACTGCACCTTTTGGCACGAGGTGGTCGAGGTGGCAAAGGTAATGTCTCGTTTGCCACCTCGACAAATCAGGTTCCTCGTGAATCCGAGCCCGGCACGCCGGGCGAGGAGGTTGAATTTGAAGTTGTCATGAGACTTATTGCGGATTATGGCCTGGTTGGCTTACCCAACGCGGGTAAAAGCAGCCTTTTAAACGAATTAACTAACGCTAAAGTAAAAACAGCGATGTATGCCTTCACAACTTTAGAACCGAATCTTGGCGTTTTTAATAATTTGATAATTGCAGATATCCCCGGTTTAATTGAAGGTGCCTCGCAAGGTAAAGGTTTGGGTTTTAAGTTTTTAAAACATGTTGAAAAGGTGCCATTTATTTTGCATTGCGTCGGTGCGGATTCGATGGACGTTCTCTCTGATTATGAAACAGTGAATAAAGAGCTGCAAGCGTATAATAAGAAACTTCTTGAGAAACCAAAAATCATTCTACTCACCAAATCTGATTTGGTATCGGAGGATGTTTTGAATGAAAAAATTAAGGCTCTTAAAAAAACTGGAGTTTCGGTTATACCGATTTCTCTATATCATCCAGATCAGTTTCAAGCTCTGAAGGATTTTCTTTTAAAAATGAAGAAATAACTTGCTTGACATCTTTAACGCTTTCTACTTTGACAAGTTCCATTCGCAGTTTGCTTGCGTTGGCAAACGATGATGTATACCATGTGAGATGTTTCCTTAAAGAATGAAAATTGCCAGTTGGAAAATATTTGGTAAACAGATCTGAATGTTTTATTGCGACTTCAAGTCGCTCCATTTTTGTAGGAATATGTCCGCAAAGAGCCCATGGATTGCCAAATGTTGCTCTCCCAATTAAAATCCCGTCAACTCCGTACTCTTTCATTTTTTCAATTGCGCCTTCCTTATTTTTAACATCGCCATTTCCAAAAAGTGGTATATTTGCTTTATGTGACAGCTCAGTTGCTTTACCAATTTCTTCCCAATTAGCAAAACCTGAATACATCTGTTTTAAAGTCCGACCATGTATACTTATTCTTGCTGGTCGTGTTTCTATTAAATGTGGAATCCACTCAGTTGTTGTGATTTCGTCATAACCGATTCGGGTCTTAACCGAAACAGGTAATAATTTTCTAACAGGTTCATCTACTTTAATTCTATTAACTTCAGATATAAATTTATCTGAAAAACCGGCACCTTTTAAAGTTTGTCCATTTGACCAATCGACAACTCCCCTCTGTGCCTCTTTTATAATTTGTTTGGCAATTTCTGGAGTTCTTATCAGACCAGCTCCAGCTCCTCTTTTGACAACAGATTTGTCAGGGCAACCCATGTTTATATCTACTCCATCAAATCCAAGCTCAGCTAATAAAATAGTTGCAGGATAGAAAGAAGACACTTCGGCGCCATAAATCTGTCCAATAGTTGGCGTAGTTGTTTTATGTTTTAAAAAATGATGAAGAAGTCCTACAGCGTTTCTTGTTAGTCCTTCAACCGCCACAAATTCTGTAATTAAAATGTCGGGCTTTCCATAAATATCAGCTATCTGACGGTACGCAGCGTCGCTTATACCGTCCATAGGGGCAAGACCTATCATACGATTTCTTCCTTTTTCTGCTTAACAAATGATATCCACTCCTCTATTACCTCGATAATGAGTTTAAAAGGTGCTTC
>JBIKWE010000123.1:0-3265 GCA_044356445.1 Limisphaerales bacterium
TCCGCAATTAATGTTGCGTTTACACCAGCGGGCACAATTGCAGCGTCAAATGTGCAAGCTGCGATCGAGGAAGTCTCGGGTGATGTCGGGGCTGCAAATACGTTAGCGGCTGCAGCACTGCCCAAGGCGGGCGGTACGGTCACTGGTCAACTGCTGATCGGCACTGCGGGCAGCCTGGTATTTGAGGGCAGTGTTGACGATGGATTTGAGACCGCAGTGGCGGTGGCGAACCCCACTGCTGATCGGACAGTAACGATCCCGAACGAGACAGGAACGATCGTTACTACTGGGTCGAGCGGTGTTGTGACGAATGCGATGGTCGCGAACAATGCCGCGATTGCGTTGTCGAAACTGGCGACTGGTGCGCTACCTACAGCGATCACTGTAGCGAGTGCGAACATCGTCGATGGAACGATTGTTGATGCAGACATCAATGCAAGCGCTGGTATCACGCTGGCCAAGCTGGGAACTGGTGCACTGCCAACAACAATCACTATTGCCAGTGCAAACATTGTAGATGTCCGGATTGGCCAGGCCAGTACGGACATACCTGGCGCAGGGAATAATACCTACGGCATTTCGTTGCGCACCAGCGGGAATGGATACTTCTCAGCGCAGGATGCAATCGCTGGATTGTTCAACCGCAGCAATGACGGCAGCATCATCAGTATCCGCCGGGCTGGTACACAGGTCGGCTCGATCGCAGTTACAGCATCAGCCACAACGTATGGCACAAGTTCGGATTACAGGTTGAAGGAAAACCTTAAGCCGCTGACTGGTGCAATTGAGCGGTTGTTCCAGTTGCCCGTGTATCGAGGTAACTTTATCGCCGCGCCTGGCCAGGAGGTGGATATGTTCTTAGCGCATGAGGCGGCCGAGGTGGTGCCTAATGCGGTGCAGGGTGAGAAGGATGGAGCTGAGTATCAGGCGATGGATCACAGCAAGCTGGTACCGCTGTTGTGGGCAGCGCTGCAGGAAACGATTGCACGCCTTGCGCTTGTAGAGGCATCCATAGCCTGATGGTGACACGTCCCGTCATTCAAGATCCCATGAAGGAACAGCTGGTGCAGTTGATTATTGCGTATGGCGCTGCGCAATCATCGGGCAATGCACTGCTTAAGCAAATGGCTGGTGCACAGCTTGATGCGTTTTTGGAGAATGTTGAGTTGACCAAGCCTGCACCTGCAACATTTGAAGTAGTAGCTGCCGAGGTTGAAGCGAACTGATGATTTACCCTGCAACACTGGACATCACGATTCTCCAGAACTCAACGTTCAGGTTGCTTTATCGTGCGCTGCAGAAGCAGAAGACGATTGCATCGTTTGCGGTGAGCACTGGCAGTCCGGTGTTTACCGTGCCGTGCCATGGGTTGAGTGCTGGCGACAAGGTTGTTGTGGTGCCAGCTGGTGAGGTAGAAGCACAGTACCCGAGTAGTGCAGCGCCGACGCCTCCTGCAGTGCCCTGCGGGCTGGAGCTGAATCGGGTGTATTACGTGATCGCGTCTGGGTTGACCACCAATGCGTTTACGGTGTCAGCTATCAGTGGCGGATCGGCAATTACGGTTGCGGATCAGCCGTTGCAGTCTGGGATGTGCATCGCCCAGCCGGTTGACCTGACCGGTTATACGGCTGATGCAGATTTGAAAGGGTTGCTTGATGATCAGCAAGTTGCCACCTTCACCTGTGCGCTGCAGACCGCAAATGAAGGATTGGTAAGCATATCGATGACACCTAGCACTGCGGTGGGCATTGAACCGGGCCGTTATGGATGGGATGCGTCGCTGACCAGTGGTGCTGGTGAACGGTACTATTGGCTGACTGGTGTTGGCACTGTGCAGCGTACGTTTTCGAGGAACGCCTGATGAGCAGCAGCGCATTTGATCATGCCGTACAGGCAAAGGTGGCATTGATCTATCAGGATCCTGCCTGTGTTGCTGCTGACAATGTAAATCAGAATACGATCTCACTGGTTGAGCCAGAGGGCAATGGTGTGGTGGTAACTGGCACCGCACAGCCTGCGCTGGCTGTGATCGTACCGGGCGTGCAGGGACCGAGTGGTACGGCGTTTGAGGAGATCCCGCTAAACAAGCTGGCGCCTGGTGCACTGCCCAGTGGCATCACTGTAGCCAGCGCCAATATTGTAGATGGAACGATTGTTAACGCGGATATTAACGCTGCTGCAGGGATTGTAGATACCAAGCTGGCAACGATCAGCACTGCCGGCAAGGTGTCGAATAGTGCCACAACTGCAACAGCAAGTAATACAGCAAGTGCGATTGTTGCCCGTGATGCGTCTGGTAACTTTACTGCCAATGTGATCACTGCTGATCTGGCAGGGAAGTCAGACAGCACCGATGAGCTAGAGAATGGGCTGACATTCAACAATTTGGGAAGCGGAATCGCTAGCGGGACAGAGTTCGACGGTACTGTTGCCACCACGGTTTCGTATAACAGTGTCGGTGCTGCGGCTGCTGGTCACTCGCACGCCAATTTAATCTTTGTGCCTGTTGGCGCAAATGATACCGCGCTGGCTGCTGCGTTTACTGACGCTGCTGCAAACGACAAGAAGATCGTTTTCAGCGAGGATACAACTGTCAAGATCCCAACGGTTGCGGCGACCATCCAGGCGGTATGCGAGCTGGTGGTGCCTACGGTAAATGTAGAGATTCTGATTGAGAGTGGGCATGAGATTAACAACTCCAATTTGCTACAGAATGGTGACTATTCGCGGTTTACGATTTCCAGTGAAGACGCTGAAGCGCTGGTAGGCACCAGCTTGGCGGGTGATCTTGGCGTCGTGCAATGCGTTAATGCCACCGCACCAGTATGGAATTTTATTTTGGACTGCGATGGCAAGGCTGATTACGGCCTGTACCTGATCAGCTCTCGCGGGTGGATTAAATCTGCCAAGGGCGTCAAACGCAGCCGACGTGCGAATCTATTTGTTCACCATGCTTCTAATCTCGGATCTGAGGTAATCAGCGGCGTTGGTGCTGTGCTGTCAGATGGCCAGGGCCATGGTGCGTGGGTTACATGGGGATCATCGGCACAGCTCAGCTTTGCAAACGCTCAAAACAATGCGGCTGTTAGAACTAACGACTTCGCGTTTTTTGTCTCACGTGGCACTCATTTAATGATTGACCGCACCAACATGAGCGGCTCATCAAACGGCATTCGTTGCGCACGTTCTATCGTATGTGCGCGGGATACTATTCTGGATAACATCCCAGCGTTGGCTGTTGTGTGCTTTGAACTGGGTTTTGTGA
>JBIKWE010000124.1:0-3250 GCA_044356445.1 Limisphaerales bacterium
CTTGCCGGTGCTACCAGCGATGGTATGGCCTGATAATGCTTCATCCCAGACCGCATCGGCAATAGTAGGAGCGGTAGGCAAAGCATCCACGCTAGCCTGACTAGCCTTGGTATCCAGGCTGGCCTGACTGGCCTTGGTATCCACGCTGGCCTGAGTCGCTAGGTTTGTCTGAATCTTGTTTACGGCAGTAGTGTCAACAGCACTGCCGGTGATCACATTGTTGTTAATGATGCCTACCGTTACCGCCCCGGTGACACTACCTACGGCACCGGTCACGCTCCCAACTGCCCCAGTCACGCTACCCACCGCACCAGTGACACTACCGACTGAGCCCGATAGATTGCCGGTAATATTGCCAGTCAGGTTGAAGGTCTGGGAGCTACTGAGGCTGTAGCCAGTCTTGTCGCTTACCGTCCCTGCTGTTACTGGACTGGTGACACTTCCCACTGCACCAGTCACGCTGCCCACCGATCCGGTAGTACTGAAAGTCTGGGAACTGGCAAGGCTGTAGCTTGTTTTGTCGTTGTTAGTCCCCACCGTTACCTGGCCGGTGCTAGCAGTAATGGCAAGGCTAGAGAAGTTGCTAGGGAATGTCTGAGTCAAGCTGTAGCCAGTTTTGTCAGCATTAGTGCCAACGGTTACTTGACCGGTGCTGGCAGTAATAGCCATGTCGGTAAAGTTGGCGGGCACCGGATCAACCGTAACCGCACTTAGAAAGGTGCCAGTATTGCTGGTCTGCCGGAACTCAACAATTGCACCAGCATCAGGTACGCTAACGACACTTGTTACTGGGTAATAGCCGGTATTGGTACCTTGCTCTGAAACCGCCGTCCAGTTGGTCAAAATTGTGTTGTAAGCCGAAGCGCTGCGAACCAAGTAACCGACATTGGTTAGTCCAGGGCGGGTCGGGGCGACCAAGGCTAGGGGGACGGCTTGTGGCATGGCTAACTAGCTCGGGTGGGGGCGACAAAGGCGGCGGGGATGACTTGGGTCATGGCGAAGGTAAATTTAACGGCGGCCTGGCGGCTTCTTCGGCTTCCTGGGCTAGCCGAAGCTGCAATAGCAAAGCCGCAATAGTACTAAATGGGGCTGTTGCAAAGTTTTCGGCTAGTTCTGCAAAAGCGGGGAAGGCAATAGCCCTTTGATCAGCTTCCTCTAGCGACTGATAGCTAGCTCTTAACTTTTGCTCTAGTGGGCCTAGAATAGGCGGATCTTCAGAGCCTTCCTGGGCTTTTCTCTGCCAAAAACCTTCTATTACAACCTCTCCATTCGGGAGAATATCGGATTGAAATCTAGCTAAGTTGTCAGAAAACATAATTATTACCAAGTTGAAATAGCGACTCGTTTCCATGTGCCAGGATTACCGCCGGCAGTGCAAACGTAGATATAGTCAGCGTCCCAACGGATTTGCCCCGCTGTTCCCGTTGCTGCAGCACTAGCAGGAGTACCAGGCTGCACAGCTCCAAGTCCGTTAATTTGCCCCCCTACATGTAAGGCACCTGCAATACCAGCACCACCTGTTACCGTTAGTGCTCCTTGAGTTGTAGAAGTGCTTGCAGTATTATTTAGTACGGAAACTGAACCCCGGCCAAACTCGACATTGTTACTGGTTGTGATTGTAATTGCGTCGGTTTCGAAAGGCTGACGAGCATCGCCGGAATTGAATCTGACTTTAGAAGCAATGGTTCCGGTAATGTTACTAAAACTTAGTCCGTTTAAGTCGTAGAAAAATTGCCCACCATTATTAGACGAATCTTGCATATAGAAGATTCCGCCAAGGATACCTTTGACTCCGATTGCACCGTAGTTAGACCCAAAAACGTCTGCGGGATTATATCCCACGTTCACAGGTCCAACATAAAGAACAGCACCTTCTGTGCTGCTAGTTCCTACTTGAACTTTAGTGGATTTGGAAACTGCCAAGTTTATAGGGTTTGTTGTCCCCCCTGGGGTAAACGTTAGCGCTCCAGTTCCCGTGATTGAGCCGGTCTGGGTGCCAGTCCCTCCACTGACTACCGGGATAGGCAAAGCCGGAGCACCACTCAGGTTAGAGTAGGCAACTTGCTCAGCCTGCCATCGTCCAGCCGCTTGATTCCATACCAAGGCCTTGCCATTGTCACCAGAGCCAGGGGCGGTGCTTGATACGTTGGTTAAATCCTGTAACTGCGAGGGGGACAGATACGCTGTAGGCACTACTCCAGCCCTCCATTTAGTCCAAATTTAGTCCATTCGCCAACACCCAAACCCACAACCCCCACTACACAGGGGTTTTCAAGGCTTGAATAGTTGCGGGGAGAGCAGCTAGTACTCATGTTCTTATCTATGGCTCTGCCTTCTCGGTTCACTCCCTCATAGTGTGCCCAATGTGCCAATCGCTATGTGCCAGTTACGCGACTAAGCAATTATCCTTAGCCTGTGCCAGTTGACTGTGCCAACCAACCTATGTGCCAGTTGGGCAAGCCAGGCTAACCCGGTTTTCGTTCTCACCATTCCCAATGTGAGACACTGTAACGAGGTTTCAAGGGTTTCAGCCTGTCTCACGCTGTCTTACGGGCTGAAAGCCAGTGCCAGCGGCTAGGATGGCGTAAACTCGTTATTTCTACCTTATAAAATACAAATTAGTTAAGGTAGAATGGTTTTGAACTGGCACACTTACAAAGGACGATCACCCATGGCGGGACAAGCCAAAGTATTAACCCAAGATGAAATAGACACACTCCTATACCATTGCTCCAGTCCTCGGGACCGGGCCTTGATCGGGTGCATGTTATTTTGTGGCCTGCGAGTAGCCGAAGCGGTGGCCCTCAGTCCGAGTGATATAAAAGGAGGGATGCTTGTACTACCCAAAGCGAAGACCAAGGGCAAGCTAGCCAGCCGGTCCATTCCGGTGCATCCTAGCCTAATGCTGTTGCTGCAACAATACGGTCCACCCCAGGGCGAGTACCTATTCCCTGGCCGCCATGGCCGGGGCCACCTGCACCCCGCCAGCGCCAGCCAGGTGATCCAAGACTGCCTTACCCTAGCGGGCCTCTGCGGGCTGGGCATCACCACCCATAGCTTCAGGCGCACCGCCCTGACCAAGTTGAGCAATGCCGGCGTCCCCCTGCGGGTGATCCAGCAGATCAGCGGCCATAAGAGCCTGGCTAGCCTGCAGTTGTACCTGCAAGTCACGCCGGACCAGGTGGAGTCGGCGGTGCTGGCAGCGTTTGGGTAACTCCCACCATTGTGGGACATGCACCATCTGGCCGAA
>JBIKWE010000091.1:0-3187 GCA_044356445.1 Limisphaerales bacterium
TTGCTGTTAAAAACAGTCACATTGGAGTTAGCTCTTGCATTTGATTTTATCTGCCACTCGGCAAATTTGTAGCCTGAGCCAAAAAGTAGGATAGCTAAGGCGGCATACAAAATGTAGTCTGTAAGTCTTTTACGGTTTGATGTCATGTTATTATTCATAAAATATAATTGTATTTTCCTCAGGACCTGAAATGATAAAAGGAAATTTTTTATTTGATAAATTTTCCCAGTCTTTATCCTCCTCAACTAATACTTGAATAACCTCAAGTTCAGGATTTTTTTTGGTGGAAATTACCCCTCTTGCACCTAAAGTCTTTATTTTAGCATGGTCAATAGGGTCAATGTCACGGGCCAGAAGAAATTTATTTTGAACATCTTCCTCGCTGATTATCTTACCAATAGAATATTCATAAAAAATTGGTGCGCCAATATGAGCAACTTTATTTTTCGTTTTAACTTTGTGGCCATTTCTAACTTTGAGTTCGATATATGTGTCGTAAATTTCGATGATTTCACCAAAAAAATGACACATAATTTCCGAATCTGTTGATGTTGAGCTTTCAATAATAATCGCACCCTCCACTTCATCAATACCAAGCAATGTTCCAGCAATTTGACTAATATATTTTTTTGAGTTAAAAATATTTTTTTCTTCTGCAATGACTTCGTCTTTTTTTATCTCCTGACCTATTGTTTTTTGAACTAATTTGTATATCTTTTCTGGTTTTACACCAAGCATCTCAGTTATGGGCACCCTGACTGTACTTGATGATTTCTTGACAGCAAAAGGAGTCATAAAATCAACTTTTTGACCTTTGGTAATGAGGAGTTTGTCGTTTTTTGGAATTTGGATGGAAATTACCATTTCCAAATTATAGCAGTTATACTACACCTTGATAAGAGGTATATGGAATAAGAGCCAAGTATCGGGCATATTTTACATTTTTTGAAAGCGCTCTTTGATGTTTCGCACAAACGCCACTTTTTTCACGACTCAAAACTCTTTTTCTTGGGGAAATAAACTTTTCAAGATTCTCAACATCTTTGTAATCTGGTTGTGAGGCATATTTGCAAAAAAAACATTTCATATTTATTTATATTAAGTTAAAATTATTAAAAAGGAATGTCATCTGGGTTTACGTCTTCATTATTTTCATAAGACGAAGCTTTAGCTGGCTGCGTATCTGGTGTTTGCGTATTGGGCTTTATTTCGGTCTCGGCTATATTAGCTCTGGCGCCATCGCTAAAAATAATAAAGTCATCCATTACAATTTCAGCAATATTTCTTTGTTGTCCAGTTTTGTCTATAAATTCTCTATATGTAATTCGACCTTCAAGGTATATTTTTCTTCCTTTAGTTAAAAGTTTTGCACTATTTTCGGCAAGTTTCTTCCAAGCAACAACTCTGTGATATTGAGTTTCTTCTTTTGTTTGACCTTCAGTTGTTGTCCAAGATCTATTAGTTGCAACACCAAAAGTGCATACGGCGATATTATTGGGGGTGTATTTCAACTCAGGATCACGAGTAAGATTGCCAAGAATTTGTACTTTATTTATTGATCTGCTGGACATTTTTTTTAATTATCAATTGATGTTAAAAGATATCTTAGCAAGACATTGTCATATTGTAATTTAGTTTCAAAATCCTTGACCATTTCAGGACTTAAACTTATTTTCCAAGTATAATATAATGCTGAGGTTTTTTTATTGATAGGGTATGCTAAAGTTCTTTTTCCCCAAGGTTTCTCTTCTTCTTTCTTACCTTTGAATTGAGTAAGAACTTTTTCTAAATCAGCCACAGTTTTTTCGTCTTCAATCAGAAATGTTAGTTCGTAATTCTTCATGTCTATTAATTTTAACAATATTTAAATAAAAAATGTAAAATAAGCTAATAATATTTACAATAAAGCTTATTATATCATTCGTCATAAAAAAAACAACATGAGCAAAATTAATCAAGCATATTTAAGTTTTTTAACCATTATTTTAGTTGCTGTTGTTGTTTTCTCAAGATTTGTCGGATTAAGTTGGGGTCTGCCATATCATATGCACCCAGATGAGCGCAATATGGTAATTGCGATTCAAAATATGAATTGCTTAAATGAACCTTTGCCCGATTGTTTTGATCCAGAATTTTATGCTTATGGCCAATTTCCGTTATTTTTGGGTTTTTTAATTTCAAAAATTATAACTTTTTTTAGGCAAAGTGACATTAATTCATACCTTTTATTTGAAGATGTTGCCATTGCTTTAAGATTGTTGTCAGCTGTATCCTCTATTTTAACTGTTGTCATGATTCTTAAAATCATAAGTTTAATTATTGTATTGTCAAAGTTAAAACAAGTTTTTTATTTGCCTTTAATTGGCTTTGTACCTATTTTTATTCAATCAGCCCATTTTGGAACGACAGAAGCATTATTGCAATTATTTATTGTTGTAATTATATGGCTGTCAATCGCATTATTAAAATCAAAAATCCCACTTTCTAAATACATCGTTCTATCTGGTATATGTCTTGGGCTTTCTTTCTCAACTAAAGTTTCATCAGCGCTTTATGCTATTATTCCCCTTTTGACCTTATTTTTAAAAAGATTTGAAAAAAATGCTCAATATGAGCTTAGTCAATTATTTTTGGCGTTAACAAGAATTGCTGCGATTTCGGCGATAATATTTTTTATAACCTCACCTTTTAATATTTTAAGCTGGGAACCTTTTATTCACTCTCTTAATTACGAATCATCAGTTGGTCTTGGAGATTACAAAGCATTTTACACGCGGCAGTTTGAGTACACAATGGATTTCATATTCCAGTTTGTCAGAGTTTTGCCATTTGCATTAGGGGTTCCTCATTTTGTTCTTGCAATATTCGGTTTTATTTTTTTGCCATATAGCCGAGCTTATATTTTGCTCAGGATTGTGCTGCTTATTATTTTTATTCCGCATGCCATGATGTATGCCAAATGGACAAGATTTATTGCGCCAACTTATCCAATATTTGTTATTTTCTCTATCTTGTTTATTAATTTGATTACGGATTTATTTATGAGAGTTGTGCAAAAAATTAAGGCAAAGCTAAATCTTAATTTTTTGCACAGATTATCACTGATTGTCTTTTTAGTCCTTCCGACCACATTTATTTATTTTGCAATTATAGCGCCCGGAGTTGCCTATATTGCCGTCTATGCCAC
>JBIKWE010000093.1:0-3111 GCA_044356445.1 Limisphaerales bacterium
ACTAAAGGGCGAAGCAAAACATATCTCAATTGGTGCAAAAAAATGTTTATACGTTAAATATGAAGCGTCAATTAATCCTAATAACGCAAGAATCAAAACCAGATTTTTTTTAATTAGCCCCCCCATAAGCTTATTGTAACATCGAAGCAACGAATAAAATTATTATTTCAAAAAAATTTATAACCGTGCTTTGCACACTCTCGACTAATGTGCTGTCAAAAAACCATGCGTTGATATTAAATCCACTTTGTTGAGGAGTCGAATTTCCTGATACATCTTCTTGCAAAGAGCTGCTATTAATATCAGGGTTTAAGAAGTATGGTTTTACATGTGGGTCTTCTTGTGGCACCATAATATATCCGATTGATCCACCGCTACTTGTTTTTGCCTCAACTTGCCCCTCTGAGTCCTGTCTTATTGTGTCATTTAAGGTCTGTATTGAGTTGGAGAAAAAACTTTCTAAAATATCAGCTGGTGCGGGAGTATTATCTATGACCGGGTTAAAAATAACTGTTGGAGTTAAAGTATTAGTTGCTTTAGGAGCTATAGTTGGTGTACTTGAAGGATTGATCGTTAGAGTTGGAGTTGGAGTAAGTGTTGGAATTTGGGTTGGGAAAAAGAAACCAAAAACCAAATCAAACTGAGTTTTTTTACCTTGATATTCGTTTCCGGCGTCAAGCATTGTTATCTGATATGCAAAACTGTCTGTTTTACCAACGCCTAAAATCCCCAAAGACCCACCAGATGAATTATAAAAATTGCTAAGCCGGTTATGATAAACAATCTTATTAACACTCATTCTGGTCACTTTTAGGTCCATAACTTGTGCAATATCTACATCTCTTTCATTTACAAATATTTTTCTAATCCCCTGATGGCCAATATGGCGATCAAACTCTGAAGTATTTTTAATGGTTATGAAGCTCGTATAAATTGTCCCCGGTTGCCATAAAACTGAATTATTAAAAAAAGGACTTATTTTATTAGGCTCACAGCTCTCATCGTTACAGACCAAAAAAGAGGCTTCTTGCGCCATAATAATCTGTGGAGGAATAAGAACACAAAGAACCACAAATAATAGGGTTATAATAATACGCATGAGGTGTATATTATTATAGAAATTTAGTCGTGAAGTACAAGCTCTGAAACATCATTGCCCATTGCAACCGCAAAATTAGTACCCCTATCCCATGGATAAACCTGCTGCATATTGGCAAGAAATACACCTGACAATGGAGTCTTATGAGGCATAATTTTCTTTGAAAAATTCTTGTTCACTATCGGTTGGGCAAAAGGAACAGAAAACATATATGAGTTTATGATATTTTTTTCATAATCAGGATTTATCTTTTTAAGGTACGGCTTATAAATGTTAAGAAGTTCGTCTTTTCCTTTTTTAAAGAATTCGTGCTCTTTTTGAAGATAATTACCGATATAAACAATGTGCTTATTGTTGTAATGCTCTTTTGAGATAAAATTCGTATGCTCAACAACAGCAAGAAAAGGATAATCCTTATTGCAGACACTCAACCAATATACATTGTCTCTAAAAAATGGTTTATCAAGTTCCAAAACAATATTCAAAGCTCCAATACCTTTAAAATCAAGCAGTTGTTTTTTATAACTTTCACTTAACTGGGGTGCTAAGCTTGCAAATAAAAAATTAGGCCCAGTAAATATAACTTTATCAAACTGCTTTGCCTTATCCCCATAATAAATAACTGGATAACCGTCTTCCATAGTTATCTTGGTAACTTTTGACTCATATTCAATGTGACCATTTAGCCTTACGACTTCTTGCGCAAGTCTCTTTGCAAGATTCATAAACCCATTGTCAGGATAACCTAGTTTTGTTGTTCTTGCTTTTATACGAGCATAAAACCATGATAACGCTATCTCTTTATAAAATGGCCCAAACTTTGACATCAAAAGCGGCTCCCATAGCATTTTATATGCTTTTTCTCCCATTGTTTTTCTTAAAAAATCATGAGTTTCAAATTTTTCCAAATATTTAAAATTTCCTAAAAATTTAAGATAAAAAAGCACGGCTCCCATTCTCAAGCGCTCCCAAATACTCAGTTTTTCAAACTGCAACAGCTTAAGAGGTGAATCCAACTGCAATATGTTTGCTCCAACAAGCGACGATGTGTTTGGTCTGTAAAACTTAAATTCGACCCCAAGCTCGCGACCAAGGGCAATAATATCTTTATCTGATGTAAATATGTGGTGATAGTGATGCTCCAAACTCCAGTCCCAAGCAGAATTCTTAAAACCAACTGCCAATCCTCCGGGCAATTTACTCTGTTCAAATATGCAAACCTCGCAACTTTTTGATTTAAGAAGCCTATATCCAGCCGTCAGACCTGTAAATCCCGCTCCAACTATCCCAATACGTAATTTTTTACTTGCTTTCATTAAAATAATTTAAACTCTTGACAATAAAATGGTTAAGTATGTATTATAAAATATATGTTGACAAAAAAACAAAAAGAAAATGTAATACAACATGTTGGGTGGATGACTTTCATTGCCACTTTGATAATTATTTTAGGTCTTGTTGTTGCTGTTGCAAATTCAAAGGGTTTTTAAAAATTTTAGCCCTTAAAAAACGTCCCAACAATATAAGCTATTGATGCTGATAAACCGCCAATAAGTATTATTTCCCCAATTGATCTAAACATTGATAATTTTGTAACTCTCCACCTTAATAATCCAAGCAAAAACAAAGCTGAAATGGTGGCTCCTATGGCAAAATAAAAAGCATTTTGACTACTGTCCATAAAAATAAATGGAACAAGTGGAATTGTGCCAAAGATAATAAAAGATAAAAGCGTTGCAACTCCTGAGAGAATTGGATTCTCAGATGGCTCTGCCATTTTTAGTTCATACGTCATCATGAAGTCAGCCCAGTATTTTTTATTTGTTGAAAAAATATTAGCCAAGGTTCTGGCCTGCTCCTTCTCAAAACCTTCATTTTCAAGTAAGAGTCTAGTTTGAGCAAGCTCAATCTCCTTCTGTGTTTCCATGTGGCTTAGCTCAATCTGTCTTTCTTTTTTATACTGGTCTTGCTCTGATCTTATGGATAAAAAATTCCCAAGACCCATAGACGTG
>JBIKWE010000094.1:0-3076 GCA_044356445.1 Limisphaerales bacterium
TCCCAACTCCTGTTATGTTTGGATATGCTCCGACAACAGATGCAGCAGGTATTGTCCCTGATGAGATGTTTGAGGCATTAAGATTGGTAAGACCTGAACCAGTGCCTGAGATTATGCCGTTTACAGAAAGCGAAGTTATGTCTGAAAGTGCTGTTATGCTTGATCCAAGACTAACTGAAGTTGAGCCAATTGTAATTGAGGAATTTGACAGTTTAGCATTTGTTACCTTACCATCTCCAATTGTGGTTGTGATGGCAGTTGCACCGGAACCAGAAACATCTCCAGAAAGTGTTATCGTTTCGTTGCCTGTTAAATATGTGTTTGCATCATAAATTATTGTTGTGCCATTTATTTTTACAAAGCCCGTACCATTTAATTGAGGTTGACCTCCTAATCCAGCTAAAGTATATGTTGGTATGTTTAGTGTGTTGCTTGTTAAGGTTGATGCGCCTGATGAGCCTGATGTTGTTAAAGATGTAATGCGATTTGAGTATGCTGTATTCCAGTTTACTGCTGACTGAATGTATGTATCTGCAACTGGAGCACCCTGCCAAGTGCCAGATGACAATGTCCCAACTCCCGTTATATTTGCATATGTTCCAACAACAGATGCAACAGGGATTGTCCCTGAGGAGATGTTTGAGGCATTAAGGTTGGTAAGACCTGAACCTGTGCCTGAGATTATGCCGGATGTGGTTACGGCACCAGACATTATCAAAGATCCTGTCCCTAAATTTAAAGAGTCTCCCGCATTACTTGTTGATAATGTTGTCGTTAAGTTATTTCTTGAAAAATAGCCTATACTGCCGCTTCCTGTTGAGTCAGTCCAGATAAGATTTCCCGCGCCATCATTAAGAAGCACTGAGTTTAAAGCACCTTGAACTGAGGGAAAACGAATCACGACTCCGTTTATTTTAGTGAAATTTCCAGCTGAATCAATATTTAAACCTTCATTTTCTCCGATCGTGATTTTTTTAAACTCAACTTCATTATCTTTTCCAAGCCCTATACGGTTTCGCGCAAAAGCTCCAGAAACCATCACCCAGTTTTGATTTTCATCAGTGGTTAAAAAGCCAGATGCAGATGGAGACAGCGCTCCAATATTTTTTAAGACAGCGCTATATGACAGTATATCCCGATCAATCACAAGGCCCAGATTTTGCCGAGCATCAGCAGCACCAGATGCCCCTGTCCCACCTTGTGAGACGCCGATTATTTTCCCCTCAAGCACGTCTTTAGCTGTTAATACCACTGAGTCTTCTGTTAAGTTTATCTCCATGTTCTCCCCCGCCTCAAGTGATATCTGCCCCCTTAAGCCGGCAAGACTTATAACCCCAGAATTAATAATTACTGGATTTTGAGGATCTGCGCCTCCGATTGTCATTCCTGTTCCGGCTGTTACTGAATAGGTTACATTAGGCGCTACGATAGGCTGTGCAAAGGTTACTGGCTGATTGAACAACGTTTCATTGTTAAAGGTTATGAGGTAATCCTCGACACTTGATTGTTCAGCAAGAACTAAGCTGGATGATGGTGCTTTATTTTTAAAATCTGAAGTTGCCTCATTGCTTAAGAGACTATAAATTGACACCGAAAGCCCGACAAGCGTAAGCACTGTATAAATTGACACAAGCCGGTGGGTTGCTGTCATTAAAAAAAGGGTTTTAAAGAGATGTTTAAGCTCTGTTTTTAGCTTGGAGTAAAGACTAATTTTAAAAGGATTTTTTTGTTGATATGAAAATCCAAAGCCATATTTAGAGTGAGTTTTAAATTTAGGGATAGCAAAGCTAAATATTTTTATTAAATGTTCAATTTTTTTGACCAGTAAAAATAAGCCGACTTTCATACCATTTTTTAGTATGACAGTATTTTAAAATTAATGCAAGCTTAATGATATATATACCTGCTCAATTATAAAATTAAAGGTTGTAAATACTTTATTCATCCAGTTAAAATAAATGTGATGAATTGTAAAAATTATCTGAACATTATTTTTGCACTGTTGACTTTGTCTTATCTTGGCAATCTAAGCCCAGTTATTTGGGCACAGCCGGCAGACATTGCCGTTGCTGTTTTTATGGATGTTAAGGGGGAAAATATTCAAACTGGTTCAATCGTTACTAATTCAGGGCAAGAGATCAGAACTTCAAACTCAAAATATGATGAGACGCTATTTGGCGTTGTGGCTGAAAACCCATCAATATCAATCGGCAAAAAAAATGACACTGGAAATTTTCCAGTTGCAACATCAGGAACGGTGCAGGTATTAGTTAATAATGAAAACGGGCAGGTAAAAAAGGGAGATTACATTACTTCTTCGTCGAAAGAAGGTGTTGGCATGAGGGCACGAATTCCGGGCCGCGTAATTGGAATTGCGCTTGAGGATATGCCTGAAAATGAAAATTCATATATTTTAAAAGTGGCAGTAAGGGTTGAGTATGTTACAGCTCAAGCCCTGTATAACAACTCCAGCTTAGATGGAGATATAAGAGATTATGATGGCAACCCGTTTGGGACAAACACCATTCAAACAAGAATTATCACCTATATAAAATATGCTTCAAGTGGCTTATTGGCTGTATCCGGTTTTGTTTTTTCAATTATTTACTACACTCAGCTATCTAAGAAAGAGGTTGATGCGATAGGCAGAAACCCAATGGCAACAAAAGCTTTAAAGGAAGATATGAAGAGGCATAGTTTTGTTGCGGTGTTTATAGCTGTTTCAGGGATTATCCTTTCTTATCTCTTAACTCTGCTTTTCAAGTAAAAAAAATTGACTATAAAAATAGAAACTGCCTGACAAAACTTAAGATGTTATCCTCAAAAAACATCATAATGTACGCTCCAATTAGTAAGAAAGGACCAAAAGGTATCATTGTTTTTCTGCCGGCTTTTTTTAAATACACTAAAAAAATCGCATAAACCCCACCTATCAGAAATGCCAAATACACAGACAATAAACCTTGATAAAAGCCCAAAGAAAAGCCCATCACAAATGAAAGCTTTACATCGCCAAAACCCATTCCGCGGGCTTTTGTGATAAGAAAAATAACCAATAGTGGCAAAGCTGTTATAA
>JBIKWE010000125.1:0-3067 GCA_044356445.1 Limisphaerales bacterium
TAATCAACCCCGCCAACGGATTACCTGCAGCAGTCAACTCAACATTCCCAACAATAGGAGACAGAAACGCCGACTTTACAATCGGCTGGCAAAACAATTTTAGATTCAAAAACTTTCGACTCAGCTTTTTATGGGATCTTAAAGTCGGAGGTGACGTATTTAACGGAACCGATCGATTCTTGACTGTAAACGGCCTTAGCAACAAAACCGCTGATCGCTATGTTCCACGTGTTATCCAGGGAGTATTAGAAGATGGCTTACAAAACAGCGGCACCCCCACCATCAACAACATCTCGATCATACCCGCCTATAACGACGCCTATTATGCCAACCTACCCGATGAGGTGTTTATGGAAAAAGATGTTAATTGGTTCAGACTTAGAGACATTACCCTTAGTTATTCATTCTCTGATAAGCTGATACGTGGTGTCAAAAATCTCAGCGCATTCATTACAGCAAATGAAGTATTCTTGATCTCAAATTACTCAGGAGCAGATCCAGGCGTTAACGCCAATACTGCAGGTTCAAGGGGTGTGGGTGGATTTGGTTATGACTTTGGAACCCTGGCCCCTCCCGTTAGTATCAACTTTGGATTGCGCGCCTCATTCTAATATTTTAAATTACAACATATGAAAACTAGAGTAAGAAATATATTTGCTTTTGCCAGCTTCTTGGTTGCCGTAACAATGACCGGCTGCTCTAAAAAAATCGATGAAGCCTATGCAAATCCTAATGCTCCCACAAAGGTTCCTATAGAAACCATTTTGCCGGGCGTAGAAGCTGGAATGCTTGTATTTGCCTCCGCTAACGGTTCCCTCTACGGAGTGCAAAGAGATCTCACCTACATTGGCCGTTTTATCCAATACTGGGGTGCTAACGCCTCTGGGAATCGTAACGATCAAATGGGTGACTTTTTTAACACCCCTACCCCCGACCTAATGGGTGATATCTGGGCTATGTTTTACTACGGCCACGGGCAGAATATCAACCGCATAATCGAATGGGGCACCGAAGAGAAAAAATGGGATTATGTAGGGGTTGCTCATGCCATACGTGCATGGGGTTGGATGACGCTAACTGATGTTACAGATGATGTAATCATGCGCGAAGCGTTCAGAACAAACCAGCGCGTATTTAATTACGACCCTCAAAGAGACGTGTATGAAGAAGCCATTCGGACTGCACGAGTTGCACTTGAATTTCTAAATAGAACCGGAGATGGTGTTAGCAGAGAAAACCTTTTGAAAGGTGATCAGTATTTGAATGGCGGCGACGTAGAAAAATGGAAGAAATTCGTTTATGCCGTAATGGCAAAATGCTATCACAGGTATGCAAGCAAATCTCAGCTTTATAGAGCAGACTCGGTCATAAAATATTGTGACCTTGCCATGACGTCAAACCAGGACAATATCAATTATAGGTGGTCTAATGCTGGTCTTTCCGGAACGTATAGTTTCTATGGGCCTTTCAGAGGAAATTTGAATACATTCAGACAAACCAGTTTCATTGCCAATTTAATGGCTGGCCGAAACCCCCGTTTCAATACTGGATCAGTTGATCCAAGAGCCCCGTACATTATCCGTGAGAATCCCAATGGAACATATACCGGAATCACCATCGCTCGTGGCGGAATTGGTCTTGCCAGGGGCGATTCAAGTGCTACCTTCTGGGGAGATGCCTTTAACATTACCGCTGCCCCTTCAAACGACAATAATGCCAGGTATATATTCCGAAACAACCCAGTGTGGCCAATCATGACCGCTTCAGAGATGCTTTTTACAAAGGCTGAAGCACAGCTAATCAAGGGAGATAGAGTTGGTGCCAGAAACTCTTTCAGACTTGGTATAGAGCTTAATTTTAACCAGCTACGATCTACATACGAAGAGCCGGTTCCTACTGCCCTCAGAATGACACAAGCACAACAAGATGCATACTTGAACAATCCCATAAATGTACCTTCTTCGAGTAATCTTACTTTCTCGGACATCATGCTTCAAAAGTACATTGCTCTCTATGGATGGGGCGGTGTTGAAACATGGGTGGACATGAGACGCTATCACTACACTGACCTTGATCCCGTAACCGGTCAACAAGTTTACGCGGGCTTTACACCACCCAGTGGCATTAATCTATGGCCCAACAATTTTGGCAAATTAATTTACCGCTTACGGCCCAGGTACAATTCAGAATATCTTTACAATATTAATGAACTGAATCGACTTGGAGCTTTTGCGCCCGACTACATTACAAAAGAATGTTGGTTCTCAATCAAAGAGTAATTTTAAACTATTAAATATACACGTATGTCTAGCAACGTTATGCTCCTGAGTAGAATAAGTTTTTACACACTACTCGTGCTGTTACTCAGCTCTTGTGACAAGAATTACAAAGACAGTACTCCATCTACGGCCGATTTAGCGAACAGTAGTATCGTACAGGTATATATTGCTACAGTTAATGCAAGTCGCAATCTTTTTTATGTAGACGGCGTGCCGCAAAGTGCCTCGCTTATGTCTTCAGGAAGTTTCTTCCCTTCAACAGGTTCTTACGGGGCTGCTATACCGGGTGGCCTACGAAGTTTCGCTATTAGGGACACCTCCTCCACAAGCACCCAGCTGCCGCTGAATTTTGCACAAAATCTTGCCACGGCAAGCCACTACACTGTTTTTGCTTACGACACGATCACTGCGCCCAAACAAAAGACTGTCAATACCAACATAACAGTACCCTCTGATGCAAGCTGCAGGATTCGTTTTGCAAATTTTGCTTATAATGGTAACGCAATAACCCCATCGATCGACATCGTCTCCGTTGGCAAGAATGAGATCGTAGCTAATAATGTACGTTACACTGATGTTACCAATTTCATAACCCACCCTTCTTTGCTTGCCGGAGAAGGATTTCAAGTAAGAGAGAGTGGTACTAGCAATATACTGGCTACTGTCTCCTCTGTATCACTCGAGCCCAAAAGAAGCTACACCATCGTGTACAGAGGTTCACATCGTGCCACCAGCGGCACCAGCACCAGAGCCGTGAGTGTATTTGTAAATTATTGATCGAAGAGCTT
>JBIKWE010000095.1:0-2998 GCA_044356445.1 Limisphaerales bacterium
TGACCTTTTAAATCTCCGTTTTCGAAACGATATAAAAATAACTTTCTCCACAACTCAGGAGCATCTGATAATGCAACCAGACATTGGCGAAGATCTCCGGGTGGTAAGACTCCAAGCTGATCACGCAATCGACCGGTTGACCCACCAGAATCCATCATGGTAACTATTGCAGAAAGGTCAAAGGGATAATTTTTTAAACCGGATAACACAACAAAAGTTCCTGTGCCTCCTCCAATTACTGTAACTTTTTTCATTTATCAGTTAAAAATAAAAAAAAGTAAAGATTGCTCTTTACAGTTGTTATAATATATTTTAGTCTATTACATATGAAAAAGCCACTAATTGTGATTCTTGCCGGAGGAAAAGGAACGTCATTTGGCCCGATTATCACAAATAAAACACTTGTTCCATTTCTTGGTAAACCAATTCTGCAACATACCATAGAGATGGCAGAAAGTGCTGGATTTAATAACGCATTAATCATTACAAACCAAGAAAATGAAGCGTGGCTTAGCACATATCAACCCTTTAATATAACTTTAAGAACCAAAATAGTTGCCCCAACAGGGATGGGGGACGCCATAATTCAAGCTCAAAACGAGATTGGTGAAGATCCAATTATTGTTATAAATTCTTGCGACATCATAAACTCCTCATATCTTAAAGAGTTTTATCAATTTGCAAAAGATACATATTCTTGTGTTACCGGCTTAGAGATTTCAAACTATTTTCCCGGTGGTTATTTAAAAACTAAAGATGTTCTCGCAATAGACATTATCGAAAAACCCGGCGCAGGAAATGAACCAAGCAACTTACTCAATCTGGTTATTCATTATTTTTCAAATCCCAAAGAATTTATTTATACGCTTAAAAATGAAGAAACTTCCGATTCGCAATATGAAAATGCACTCAAAAAATTAATGACACAATCAAAAGTATCTATAGCCAAATATAAAGGGCCATGGAGTAAGTTAAAATATTCGTTTCACATATTGGATGTTATGGCGACTTTATTAAATATGAAAGTCAAAAATCATATTGCACGCTCTGCCAAAATATCACATCTTGCATCGATTGAGGGACCTGTATACATTGATGAAGGTGCTAAAATAGACTCTTTTGCCGTAATAAAAGGCCCATCATATATCGGCAAAAATGTGCGAATTGGTAATCATTGCCTCGTAAGAGAATCAGTTATTGAGAAAAATTCTATAGTTGGATTTGGCTCTGAGGTTGCTCGAAGCTATATTGGTCCAAACTGCATGTTGCATCATAATTATGTCGGCGACACAGTCCTTGAAGGTAATATAAATCCAAGCTGGGGAACAACTTTTGCCAATCGAAGAATTGATAATAAGCCAATTACAATGCACCTTAAAGATAAAAAAATTGCAACTAATAAGCAAAAATTTGGTGCCGTTGTTTCACAAGGAGCCTTTTTTGGTGTAAATTGTTCTGTTATGCCGGGAACCACCATCGAACAAAATGCAAAAATTTTACCAAACTTAACGGTAAGCGGTAAACAGGAAGCAATAAGCGGTAAGCAATAAACAGGAAGCAATAAGCAGTAAGCGGTAAGCAATAAACAGGAAACAGGAAGCGGTAAACAGTAAGCAATAAACAATAAACAATAAACAAGAAGCAATAAGCAATAAACAGGAAGCGATAAGCGGTAAGCAGGAAGCGGTAAGCGGTTTTTACATGCGTTTTATTTCACCGCCTATTTTTTGGATCTTGTTTATAAAATCCTCATATCCCCTCTCAAGATGGTGAATGCCTGTTAAGTAAGATTCTCCCGGCGCAATAAGTGCCGCGATTGCAAGAGTTGCACCGGCCCGAAGATCTGAAACATTCAACACCCCCCCGTGCAATTTTTGAACACCGGCAATTTTAATTGTTTGGTTATACTCTTGCGTCTCATCGTAATTAAAATGATAATGCGATTTTGGATCTTTTACTTCATAATCAACATACGAAATATCGGCTCCGATTTTTTTAAGCTCTGCAACATAACTAAATCGATTTTCAAAAATAGCTTCATGAATAATTGAATCGCCTTGCGCTTGAGTCATTAATATGGCAATTAACGGTTGCCAATCAGTTAAAAACCCGGGAAATGGCGCGGTTTCAACAGTCATCTTATTAAGCACTCCTTTATAGTAAAATCTCCACACTTGATTAGATATTTTCTCAACACCAGCTCCAGCCTCCTCCACAATATCAATAAAAGTTCTTATTAGCTTCTCATCAATATTTGAAATTGTGACGTCACCCTTTGTTGCTAATCCTGATATAGCATATGTAACTGCCTCCACACGATCCGATGAAATTTCAAATGGTTTTATCTGCCTTAACTCAGAAACACCAATAATTAAAATATCATCCCCATCTCTTCTAATTTTTGCTCCGCCTTCATTTAGAAAAGCAATTAAATCATCTATCTCAGGTTCAAGAGCTCCATTCTGGATTCTTATCTCTCCTTGACCAAAAACGCTCATCATTATTAAAAGCTCAGTTCCTGTGTGTGATGGTTTTTGAAAAATATATTTTCCCTCTGGCTTTTTAGATAATATACTATTATAAAAACCAGTTTCTGAGTTATAGTCAACCTTAACTCCAAGTGCCCTCAAGCCCTCAATTACCCTATCAATCGATCTGGCGCCGAGTCTGCAGCCTCCGGGATTTGGAATATCCGCACGACCAAATTTATATAAAAGAGGAGCAAAAAGCAAGAAAGACACCCTTATTTTTGATGCATGAAGCAGATCAACAGTATTTTTAGTTAAAGTCAAGGGATCAATCACAACCTCATTGTCTTCAAAAGTAATATTTACCCCCAAAAGCTTTAATAAATTAATTAGCTCGATAATGTCATCAATTTTGGGAATATTTCTTAAAACCACACGATTGCTAAACAGCAAAGCGCCAATTAAAACCTTTAATGCAATATTCTTGGCGCCAGACAAAGAAACTTTGCCTTTTAAGGCTTTGCCACCTC
>JBIKWE010000026.1:0-10449 GCA_044356445.1 Limisphaerales bacterium
TGAAGCAAGGTTATAAAGTAAATTCTGGCAGATCTAACTGAGCCAACGATTTTTGGATTTCCACAGTAATAAATAGCTAAAAATCTTGTTATACCACCTTCTGCAACCATCTCATGAATTATATCTGAGGTTGAAATTCCAGACTGCGGTCTGGATTCCAAATTGTTCTGAATCATAATTCCAAGTGGACGTCGAGTCTCCCATTTTTCCCTTTGTGCTTTTGAATACAATTTGCCGTTTAAAGGACACTCCTCTGTTTTGGGGGCTGAATCCTCACCATTTTGTCCATTAGCAACGGGGGCAACATAACCCGTTTCTGAAGATATAAATTTATTGTCACGAGCAAAAACATTATAACTAATTAGCGCAGACACTGCATAAATTAAGACCGACAGAATAATAAGAATCTTTTTACTCATATTGATGATGTAATTTTTCGATTTTGAATTAAAGATTTAATAAATTTTTATAAAAAGAAAATTATTTAAAACAAGAATTATTATAATATCATATTAATTAAAATGCATAACACATATTGTTGCTTGCATAACTGTATAATGTATGCTTAAATGAGTCATGGCAAAATCCAAGCACAAAATAAAGAATTTTAAGCCTAAAGTAAACGTTGATACTAAAATCAAAATTAGTCAAGAAAAAGAAGATTTTATATTAATTAACGTTAAGAAGGATTTAATAAAAACCTTATATATAGCTTGCTTAATTATATTTTTGCTTTTAGGTGCATATCTAATGCTCAATAACACTTTTTTTTAAATTGATTACAAAACAAGTTAATTTTTAACAACAGGAAGGGAGGTGAAAAATATGGCACAAACAAATAAAAGTATAGAGTTTTACGATGTGAAAAATCGAACAAAAGTTAAGGTAGACGTATCAGAGGTGGAAAAAGTCACATACGAACGCGAAACCAAAGACGGTAAAAAGCAAATTCGTTATGCAGTTAAGGCTGTTAAGGATGGCGTTAAGCTAACAAAATTTGTCGGAAAAGATTTATGGGACAGTCTGACATAAACTAATTAATTAGTCGGCGAGCTCAAATACATCTAAAACATTGTATTTTGAGCTCGCCGGTTCATCAACAAGCTCAACAAGTTCTACTTTATTAACCGCAACTTCATAATCCGGCTTCATTCTTTCAATTTTCTTTTTTAAATGCAGATATTGCTGTTTGGATGGTAATTTTGCTTGTGCCAAAGTCATAAATGGCTCATAGGCTTCATCTATCTTGTTTTCATATTCAGCTGAGCAATGATGTGCTATACGATCTCTAACCGTTTGCAATGTCTTATCTTTATGAAACCTAGCAAGCAGTATTAATCTGCCATCCTTTTGTAAAAACTTAAACTGATCAAAAAATAATATGTGAGGGCTTATATCAAAAATAGACTGCTCTATTGCCTCTTTAATTAGTGGTAACTTATTAACTGAATAATCGCCTAAGATAGCAATCGGTAGTAAAATATTGTCGCTTGGCTCCCATTCAAAAATTGTATATTTTTGTCTAAAATTAAAAAAATATTTGTTAATTGCTTCTAAGGTATCTTTATTAGGCCTAACGACAAGAAATAACTTCATAATGTATTAATTAATTTCTAAAATTTTTGAGGTTGAATAATGTGTTAAATTTGGCGCAACCTCAACGACTGTTGCGCCAACTAATTCTGCATGTTTTTTCTTTTTATAAAAATTTAGGTCTCCTTGCGTAACCGCGATAAAATTAGGTCTTATCTTTAAAACGAGATCTTCATATTCGGTATCTTTAGAAAAAAGTGGAAGCTTAACCACATAATCAACATTTACTAATTCTTTGAGCATTTCCGCTCTTTTTGAAATATCGTGTATACTGTTGCGACCTTTCATTTTTTTAATATGCTCATCAGATTCAAGAGCGACTATAAGCTTACCACCCAACTCCTTGGCTTTTTTTAAGAAAAAAAAATGACCATAATGCAAAAGGTCGAAACATCCACCAATCAATATTTTTTTGGAATTTTGTGTTTTTTCCAACAATAAATCAATATCGCTATAATTAAAAATAACTTTATCCATATTACAATTATAACTTAGAGGACTTTATTTATTTGATTAATAAGCATTAAATATGAAATTTAAAGCGGAAGAACAAAATGGCTGCCAAAAAACTCTCATTCTTTTTGAGCATGAAACTGTTTTTCTGAAGATGTTAAAAAGTAAACTAAAAAACCTGAATTTAAGCATATTTTCCAAGACAACACTGGAAACTTTGTCATTAAAAGAATACGATATCTGTTTTCTTGTACAGTTTTCGGATTTAGATATTTCAAAAATTAAGCAGTTTAAAAACACCAAATTTATTTATATTTTCTTTAACCAAGACCAATTATCCACAAATTTATCCAAATACGCCGACGACAATGAATTGAAAAACGTAAAAATAATTAATTTAAATACAGAGCCTAAATATTATAAAGCTGATCTTGAAGCAATTTTCTGGTTTGCATTTTCAAGAAATCCAGATAACATCTTAACTGTCTCAAGGTCTATCAATGAAAAAATCTCAAAAAATAAGGATAAATTCAAGATTAAGAAGCCTTTTAAACCCAAAAGTCGTCACTGGATTATCTTAGGCATAATTTTTATCCTATTGTCTCAAACAATTTTTCTGGCGCCTCTTGCAATTGCCAGCATGTTTAACTATGCGTCGTTTAAAAAACTGCAAGATAACGATAATGAAACAGCAAATAATTATGGTGTCTCGAGCCAAAATTACCTAAAATTAGCAAAAGGTTCTTATAATTTTTCAAAGCCCGTGTTTCACTTCTTGTCAATTGCTTTACCTATTGAACGAATATTTTTATTAAACGAATCAGTTAGTGCATTAATTTTATCTCAGTCAAGTATCAGAAAAGATGCCACCGTGTTTGCCGCGGGGATATTTGATACCGAAAAATCTGACGAGGAAACAATAAACACAATTTCCGCGGGTAAAAACCTTGTTAAAACAGCAAAAGAGCTAAAAAATCATATAAGTGTCATAGAGGAAATGTTGCCTCTTGAGAGAACAGATAAAAATAAAGACATGTTGATAAAAATAGAAAATCTTAAGAGAGCAATTACCGCTTTTAATATTTTTGCCTCACATATTGATTCAATTCTTGCGCTTAACACCAATAAAAAATACCTTTTCCTTTTTGCCAACAATATGGAGTTAAGGCCGGGAGGCGGTTTCATAGGCTCATATGCAACTCTTGAGGTTGAAAACTATACAATAAAAGATATAAAAGTATTTGATGTCTATGACGCTGATGGCCAACTCACAACCCGAGTTGAACCGCCAAAACCAATTTCCGAGATATTACAACAGCCCTTTTGGTATCTGAGAGATTCCGCATTTAAACCAGATTTTAAAGATAATTTCTTGCAAGCTGAGGAGTTTTTAAAACTCTCCATGAAGGAACCGGGATTTGATGGTGGCGCGCTTATAACAACTTCTGCAGTAAAAAATATGCTTCAAGCAATGGGTAGCTTAAATATGTCAGATTATAAAGAAACGATAACTCCTGAAAATTTTTATTTAAAAACACAGATTTATGCCGAAGATAATTTTTTTGCCGGTTCAACACAGAAAAAAAGCTTCCTATCAGACTTTTTGACACAATTTATTTTAAAGCTTAATAATGCGGATCCGCAAAGACTGATTAAAGAATTTGAAACTTCATTAAACCAAAAACAAATTGTATTATTTTCAAAAGACGTTGAGCTGCAAGAAGCCTTTAAAAAAGAATATTGGTCTGGAACATTGCTTCGCCCCAACTGCCCGGAATCAATCAACTCTCCCTGTGTTGCCGATTATCTATATCAGTTTGATGCTAATTTAGGGGTTAATAAAGCCAACTTTTTTATCAGAAAACCTACAAATTTTACAGTAAATTTAGACTCAACAGGTAGAGTTACTAATTCTTTAACAATTCAATATTTTAATGATTCTTATGAGGGAGTTTTTCCGGGTGGGATATATAAAAATTATTTCCAGCTATTTATTCCCGTCAACGCAACTATACTTAGTGTAGAAGTTAATGACGAAGAGATTGAAGAATATGATCAAACGAATTTATCGTATAAAGCTATTGGTTTCCCCATGACAGTGGATTATCAAAATAGTACTAAAGTTGAGATTGTTTATCGCCTACCAACAACAATTACATCAAATGACGGCACGTATCAATTAATAATGCAAAAACAGATCGGTTCTCCAAATTATGATTTCAAATTTAATTTTGATAGCGATAATAGATTTAAAGTATTAAGACAGAACCTTTCTCCTCTTGTAAACACTGAAAACATCATCTATAATACTTCAGTTTCGTCAGACAAAATTTTCTTAATAGAATTTTCAAAAAATAAATAATCATGAACCAAAATGCCAAAAAAGAAAAATTAGAGCTCACATCACAGCTTCGTACAAAGATGGGTAAAGCAAATAGAAAAATGAGAAAAGATGGATTAACTCCGGGAAACATATATGGCAAAGATTTCAATTCTATTTCAATTTCAATTAATACAATCGAATTTGAAAAAATATTTAAAACAGCCGGTGAGACAACCGTTGTTTATCTTGATGTCGATGATAAAAATTACCCAACTTTAATCAGCGACATTCAGTATCATCCAGTTACGGATAAAATTCTGCATATTGATTTTAGAAAAGTGAATTTAAAACAAAAAATAGAGGCCATGGTTCCGCTTAAATTTTCAGGAGAATCTGAACTTGTTAGATCAAAAGAAGGAATTTTACTTGAACAGATGGATGAGGTTACTGTTTTGGCATTGCCCAACGACATTCCTCAATTTATAGAAGTAGACACATCAATTCTTAATGAATTTGGAGCAACAATTAAAGTTTCTGACTTACCAAAATCAGAAGAATACGAAATAAAGGAAGATTCTGAATCAATTATTGCCTCATTAACAGAACATAAAGAAGAAGAATTAACTGCCGAAACAACCATAGAGCAACCAGAGATTATAACTGAAAAAGCAACTGATGAAAGTGCAGGAGCCTCAACATCAGGAAGCGAACAAAAATCCGAGTAACATAATACTCGCCACTCTGCTACAATTTTTTTATATGAAAAAAATATCCATATCTGACACTTTAAGACTTATAGATGAGAATGTTGAATTATATGGATTTGTAGACACGAAGCGCGATCACAAAAAAGTAATATTCATAGATTTAAGAGATAAAACAGGCAAAATTCAATGTGTTGGAAATGAAACTTTAAGAGAAATAACACCAGAATCTGTGTTAAAGCTCGTTGGAAAAATAAAAAATAGACCTGAAAAACTAATCAACCCGAATCTTTTAACTGGAAAAATCGAGCTTGAAATTTCTTCATTTGAGATTTTAAGCAAGGCGCAAACGCCTCCGATCCCACTTGATACTGATGGATATGACTTAGATGAAGAACTTAGGCTTAAATATAGGTATCTTGACTTAAGAAGACAGAGAATGGCAAATACATTATCTTTGAGATCAAAATACATACACGCTTTAAGAGAAGGTCTAATGAAGAGAGAATTTACTGAAGTTGAAACTCCAATTTTAACTAAAGCAACAAAAGAAGGCGCGAGAGATTTTATAGTTCCATCAAGGCTTCAGCCCGGGAAATTTTATGCTTTGCCGCAATCTCCACAACAGTATAAACAACTATTAATGGTTGCTGGAATCGAAAGATATTTTCAATTTGCAAGATGTATAAGAGATGAGGATTTAAGAGCTGATCGTGGCTTTGAACACACACAGCTTGATCTTGAGATGAGCTACGTTGATCAAAATGATGTTATGTCGACAGTTGAGGAACTTGTAAAAGAAGCAGTTATTAAAGTTGGAGGCAAGCTTCAAAATAATAAATTTCCTATTATTGATTACGATGAAGCCATTAAAAAATATGGTGCCGACAAGTTTGATTTAAGAAATGAACAAGAAAAAAAAGAGGGTGTCTTAGCATTTGCTTGGGTTGTAAACTTTCCATTTTTCAAGAAAGTTGACAAAGGAGATAGGGCTGAAATTGCTGATGGAAAGAGCGGTTGGACTTTCACCCATAATCCATTTAGTATGCCCTTGCCTGAACATCTTGAATGGCATATGAAAGGTGAAAATATTGAAAAAATTCGCACCACTCAATATGATTTAGTTTGTAATGGGTATGAGGCTGGTGGTGGAAGCATAAGAGCACACAAACCAGAGATTCTTGAAGCAACTTACAAAATTATGGGGTACTCAAAAGAAGAAACTAAGGCAAGTGTTGGACATATGATTGAAGCATTTAGCTATGGAGCACCACCTCATGGAGGAATAGCACTTGGCATTGATCGTCATGTAATGGTTTTAAAAAACGAAAAATCCTTAAAAGAAGCCATTGCCTTTCCAATGAGCTCAAGCGGGAGAACGGCGGTCATGGACGCACCATCTGAAGTTGAAGAATCTCAGCTAAAGGAATTAGGCATCAAAATCGCATAAATACTTTCCCTTGCTTACTGCTTATTGCTTCCTGTTTACTGTTTATTGCTTACTGCTTATTGCTTATTGCTTATTGCTTCCTGTTTACTGTTTATTGCTTATTGCTTATTGTTTATTGCTTATTGCTTCCTGTTTACTGTTTATTGCTTATTGCTTACTGTTTATTGCTTACTGTTTACCGCTTATTGTTTATTGTTTACTGCTTACTGCTTATTGTTTATTGTTTATAATATTGTTATGTCTTTCAGATTTCTATTTTTTTTCGCATGCATATCACTGACAATATTTTTTTATCCCGGTGGAAATCCTTATATAATGATATTTAGCCATGAGCGAGAACTTTTTTTTGATAAACAAACAGTTTTAAAAATAAACATTCCCGAAATCGTTAAGCCAATAATGCCGCCGCCTCCCATCTCAGCTGAAGGTCTTTATGTTGTTGAGCTTGAATCTTTTGCTCCAATTGCGAAGAAAAATGAAAATGAAACTTTTTTTCCAGCATCAACCACAAAGGTCTTAACAGCAATCACATCGAGGAGGCTTTTTGATTTAGATAAAATTATAAAAATCAAAAATCCCAAACAGATAGGACAAACTATGGGGCTGACCAATGAGGAAGAGATAACTGTTGAAAATTTACTATATGGGATATTAGTCCAATCTGGAAATGATGCAGCATACGCTCTTGCTGAGGCATACTCTTATGATGAATTTATGAAAGAAATGAATAAAATCGGGAGAGAAATTGGAATGTCCAAATCATACTTTTCAAATCCTGCTGGTCTTGATGAGCCCTTGCAAAGATCAACGCCGTTTGAACTTGCCCTTGTTTCTCGAAAATTACTTGAAGATGGACTATTAAGAAAAATCATCGCCACAAAGCAGATAACTGTTTCTGATGCAAATTACACCATTTTTCACCCCTTAACAAATGTTAACTCCCTTCTTGGCGAGATTCCCGGTCTAGGCGGCTTGAAAACCGGATACACCGAGCTTGCCAAAGAAAATCTTATTAGCTATTACTCGTTAAATGGAAAAAAGTACTTAATTGTTATATTAAAAAGTGATGACCGCTTTGAAGATACAAGAAATATTGTGACATGGCTAAACTCTGGCATATCAGTCCAAAAACCACCTCTTGAGTATGTTATCTATTGAATAAATTCTGCAGCAATGGCCTGAACATAAACAGCAAACCTATTTTCACCTAAAAATACATAAACTGGTTGAAAATACTCCTGATACACATTTGGATCAAAATACGCCATAAAAACCCTCTGTATACGAACTTCTCCGGATTCTTGTGGCGCGCCAATCATAATGCCTCGCCCTTGCTGAACATCCTCCCAAGCTTGCTCAGGTGTTCTTAAGGGATACCTACCCGTTTGCTCAATGCTTCTTTCAAAATGTTGCATAGAAGCTCTAATTGGAGTATAATCCCGCTCTGATTTCATTAAAAATACATAATTTTGACTGCCATAATAACTTGAGGTCACAACTGGAATATTATCAACATCTTTTAAAAAATAATTTATCTCAACGGCATTGGCTCCTTCTGAAGACTCAAGCGGTGTAATGTCTCTTGTTGCCGGATCTATTCGATAATATAAAAGATTAGTACGACCTGAAGAGATGGCATCAGGATATCGACCAACTTTTTGCAAAAAGCTTGCCCCAGCTGACAATATAACAGGCTCAAGTCCAATTGGTTGATCTATGATGATATTGTCTTCTGCTGTAATTAAATAATCATAGCGAAAATTAAAGCTTCTTGTATCAACGCTTAATTTTCGCTTTAAATCATCAAAAGTCGCCAAATCCTCGACTTCTTCATATGGCGTTAATGTTGAGCTAATCCCAACTTGTGTGGCCATTGAGTATATGGTATTTTCAAAGCCAAGAGACTTTATCTTTTTGGGAATAAAGTAAACTGCTGCATTAGAAACTGCTTCCTTAAACCGAGGTGTTCCATCAAGTGTGTCCATCACCCATGTATAACCTATGGATGGCTTTGAGTTAGGAATCTCAAGTTTAGGCAACTTACCGAAAGTTTGCTCCTCCGGAGCTACTGGACTTGGAGAGGGTGTTTGCGGTGCGATTGAACCTGCCAGTTGTTGTGAAATCAAGATTGTTGTTAATTGAAACCCCAACCCTAAAATTAACATTACCAAACCGCCAATCACGACCACTGGTGTCATTTTTTTAACCAATATTACAGTTTCAGTTAACGTCATAATACAATAATAACAAATTATTTAGGGTCGGACCTTTTTAACTATTGACATTAAGCGAAAGTTAAAGTATTTTTAATTGTGTAATTACGTCTTATTTTTTTAGCTAATAAAACTTACCACAGTAGCTAAAAATTAAGAAGTAATATATGCGGGAAAATCCCCTTTTTACTAAGCGGGATTTTCCCGCACTTAAAGAGAGAAAACCCCCTGTTAGATAAAAATTATTCTTCCCTTTTATGAATTTTTATAAGATCAGCAAACGATTGAGCTTTATACTTATCCCAAACTTCTTGCTTTACATATAAAGCCTCATATTTGTATTTATTTTGTTTTTGCGTTGCATCTTTGCACCATTGAAATAATCTTTTTATCTTTTCAACATCATCTAAATCTTCTCTGCCTTTTGTTTCCACAATATAAATTGTGTTCCCTGGGATTTTTACAAAAAAGTCAGGATAATAATTTGAAATTGAACCATTTGCATTTTTATAATCTATCCTAAAATGAATTTCATAATAATTTTTGGCAAAAGACAGCACATCTTCTGCATTATCTAGAAAATTGGCAAACTCAAGTTCAAAATAACTATCACCAATTATTTTATTAAAAATACTTTTTTTAGGAGTTATGTACTCTTTATCATTAACAACAAACGGGCGGGCAGAGCTAATTTTTATCTCATAATTAAACTCAGCATTTCCAGTATCTTGAACTGTCAACTTATTTATCTCGTCTTTGAATGTTTCAATAATTGCCTGCATTATTTCTGGATCTGACAAATTTTTAAGCACTTGAGGATTGGTTATATCCACTGGATTTTCGAATAAAAAGTCACTAATGAAATCTTTTACCTTAATAAATAAAGTGTCATAACTTGAATACATCCTAAGCTCACCAGCAATTCTTTTTACAAACCAACCCACAACATTTTGATAATCGGGATCGGTCTTATTGTCTAAAATCACTCTATGATGCTCTTTATCTTCTACAACATATTTAAATATTACCTCTTTTAATTCCTCCTTGGTATATGTTTTTACCGCAAACTTTTTTAAACCGAATTTTGAAACATCAAGCTGATGCAAATCTTTTTTATTGCGTTTTATTCTGGGGGTCAAAACAGGTAATTTAATATCTAATTTTTCAATATCGTTTTTGTTATTAACCTCAATAACCGTTGGCACAATTGGCCTGCTGTCTTTATCCATTCTTCTTTTTTCAAACACAACCCCTTCATTATTTATACTCTCAACAAACTCCATAAAGGCAGGTGTTCCTATAATGCTTACATACTCCTCAACATTCTGGCCAAAAAACATTTTTCTTAAACCTCGCCCCAATGTTTGCTCCGGCAATATTTTTGAGTCAGCCGCAAATGGCCTTAACCCAACAATTGTTGTCACATTTTTTACATCCCAACCTTCCTTAAGCATCATCACTGAGACTATTACCTTATATGGGCTCTCCAAACTATCTATCTCATTTGCTTTTTTTCGAAGCTCAATCAGCTCTTTCTCTTTCTTGCCGGTTACATTTTCAGCAATTTCACCGTTTTTATTTGTATGAATTGTAAGTACAGCGCCTTCAAATTCTCTATAATTTTTTTCTAAAAATTCGGCCACGTCGTCACAATTTTTAGTGTCGTCAGTCATTATGAATAAAATTGGCTTTTTGCCGGTAGGCCTTAACTCT
>JBIKWE010000096.1:0-2975 GCA_044356445.1 Limisphaerales bacterium
ATAAGCAGTAAACAATAAGCAGTAAGCAATAAGCGGGAAGCGGTATTAGCGCCGATAGTTTTGATATACTATAAAATTATGTTACCAATTTTACTTGATCTTGGGTTTATAAAGATTTACACATTTGGCGTATTTTTGCTCTTGGCGTTTTTTTGGGCATCGTTTTATCTTTGGAAAAACATCCTTCTTACTTCATTTAAGGAGGAAACTATTTTCGATGCTGTCTTTTTAGGCTTAATTGGTGGTATGTTATTTGGAAGATTGGAGTTTGTATTAAGTCATTTAGGCGGCTACAGTTGGGATCCGCTTAAGTTTATTCTCATAAATGGATATCCCGGAATTGGTCTTCTTGGATTTTTGACAGGATTCTTGGCTACATTCTTAATATTTTTAAAGCGTCAGGATATTTCTTTTAAAAAAATAATCGACTATATTGTTCCGCCCTTGTTGCTTGCCATTGCAATTGGCAAGTTGGGATCTTTCTTTTCAGGCACAGAAATTGGCACTCAAACAGAGTTTCCAATTTCGTTAATATATAAAAATATTGATGGAGCAAGACATTTAACAGCGCTTTATGAATCAATTTTATTTTTTGGAGCTACATTTGCCTCACATCTTGTGCTTAGATCAATTCGCCGCGACAATCTAAACATTGGATTTAATTTTTTCTTCTTTATTTTTATAAACGGTTTAACATTTAGCTTATTTGATAATTTAAAGAGCTTTAGGGCAATAATACAGAGTATTGGCTTAAGTCATGATTTTATTATTTCAATATTTGCCTTATTGCTGACAACTTTCTATTTTATAATTTATTTCAGGTCTAAAATTCGAAAGACTTTTTTGGCAATATGGAGTAAAATGTATTCAAATCTGCCTAAGATTAAAAATTAATAACAATTAGTATGTTAAATCAATCAAAAGTAAATGAAAGACTTGTTAAGGAACAAAAAGAAATATTAGAAAGTATTGAAACTGTCAAGAAATCAGATCCTTTTAATGATCCAAGTTATTTGAATGACAATGCCGCAACTGATACTGATGCCAGAGAACAAGAGCAGCATCAGCGAGTTGAGGCTGAAATTGAAGCTTTAACGAAAAGACTTAAGAACATAGAGCTTGCCATAATAGCAAACAACAAGGGACTTTATGGGGTTTGTAATAAATGTGGGACAAGAATCCCAGAAAAAAGATTAGATCTTGTTCCTGAAGCGCTGTATTGCGTTGAATGCGAGGCTAGCTTATTGAAATAAGGAGCTTTTAGTCTTAAGACTGTGTTAAATTTTAATAGTGAAAAACTCCAAAATTTTATATGTTCTTATTATTGCATTCTCCATCCTTTATGGTGGGCTAAATTTAATTCAATCATTCAAGAAATCATTATTTTATGCAAATCCCGATCGACTCAACTTTGTAATTTACAATTCAACAACATCGTTTTATTCAATAGATCTTGCAGAAGATAGGCATTATATAATGCTATTTCCGCCAGATATCAAGATTGATGTACCGGGGGGATATGGTAAGTATAGAGTCGGGTCCCTTGGGAAGTTATTGAAGCTGGAAAATGATCCAGATATTTTAAAAAGATCTTTTGCGCACTTGTCTTCATCGTTTGTAACCCATTATTTTTATGAACCTAAAGATACCGTCTTCTATGGCCAAGATTTTAACAAAGATTATAAGAAGCCCAGTATGAGTGCGATTTTATTTAATTCAGGTAAGGCGGGCTTGTTTGATCGCTTATTTATAATTTTTAAAACTATAAATATAAAGGACTCATCGTATAAAAAATTGTCCTATTTGAAAGAAGAAGATAATATTTTAGGCGAAATAGACTTTGTAAATGATTCTTTTACTAAAAAAAGTCAAGGTTTTTTTTATCAGCAAAAATTTAGATTAGAAAAACAAAGTGTACAGATAAGATATCCAAAATCAAGAACAACTGCAATCGGTATTTCAGCTATTCTTGAAGGTAATGGCATCAGAGTAAGCAATGTTTTTAATGACTCAAATAATGAAGTAGAGGAGTGTGTTGTATATTATTCCACAAAAAAACCTTCGAACACCGTTCTTGAGATTTCAAATTTTTTTGAGTGTAAAGCAAAATTTGGTAAAACAGATGTTTATGATATAGTTTTAAGTATAGGTGGCGTGTTGGAGAAAGACTGGGAACTAAGACAGCTATAATATAGACTATAACTAGTTAATATTTATCAGGCACACTCATAAATATGATTATTGCTTTTTTTATCTTATTTATAATTTCACTATTTTTAGCGTGGTTATCAATGAGAGATTTCGATGTTCCAAAAAGTGTTAAGCGGCTTACATTTATAAACAAAGTGAAGGGTTCTATAGTTTTTTTTAAGAATACCATTAAGCATTACTCTTCCTCTTCTTCCTCTTGATTCTCAATCTGCACAATTGTGCTTAAATCTTTTTCTTCATCTAACTCTTCCCACTCCTCATCCTCATCTCCTAAGAAAGTTGTGATGGGTGTGTCACCGTCATCCTCATCTACATTAATATCCTCATCTTCTGAGCCTACTTTAGAGTCATTTTCTTCGTCTTCATCAATTTGATTAATATCAGAAAGCATGATGTGAGGATTAGTGGGAAAAGAAGGAAACTGACGAACTTTCTTGCCTTTTGAAATCTCTCTTATAAAGACCACTACGGCGGTTAAGCCTACCTCTTTAACATGTACTTCATATATACTTCCTTCATTTATAAAATAAGTTAATCTTTTTGATATATCATCAGGTAATGAGCCAATGTATTCATCCTCTTTATTCCTAACTTCTAGCCGACGTCGTTTTTCCTTTAATAAAACTTCCTGTCCTATACTAATTCCTGCCAAATCTTCTTTTTGACCTAAATTGACGAGAGTGACGGTTTTGGTTTTACCCGGAATCTCAATGAATATATCTGGATTAAACTTTGTTTGAGTAATAGCGGGCTTTTTTTTACGA
>JBIKWE010000097.1:0-2957 GCA_044356445.1 Limisphaerales bacterium
TTGGTTTAAAAACAGCCGCTATGATTTCGGGCGAATCTTATATCTTTGATAAAGACTTTAAGGATGATACGGCTCAAGATGAAAGATTGTCTCATTTAAGACCAATAACCAGAAAAGAGGCATATGACTCAGACATTTTATACGGAATAAACTCTGAGTTTGGCTTTGATTATTTGCGAGACAATATGGCTCACGCACCTCATGCTCTTGTACAGAGGGGATTTAACTTTGCAATTGTAGATGAGGCAGATTCGGTGCTTATTGATGAGGCTAGGACTCCGCACATAATATCTGCGCCGTATGAGCAAGATATTTCTAAATATTATGAATACGCCAAAATTGTTAAAAGACTCAACTCTGAAGTTGATTTTGTTATAGATGAGAAGCTTAAAACCGCTCACTTGACGGAGATGGGTGTTGTAAAAGTTGAGGATATTTTAGGGGTTAGCAACATATATGAAAAAGATTTTGATACTTTGTTTCATATTGAAGCATCACTTAAAGCGCAGACATTATTTCATATTGATAAAGAATATATAGTTAGAAATGATGAGGTAATAATCGTTGATGAGTTTACTGGCCGACTTCTTGAGGGTCGTAGATTTTCTGAGGGTTTGCATCAAGCAATTGAGGCAAAAGAAGGAGTATCGATAAAACAAGAATCAAAAACATTAGCCACCGTTTCACTGCAAAATTATTTTAGAATGTATGACAAATTGGCAGGTATGACAGGCACTGCCTTGACTGAGGCGGAAGAGTTTAATAAAATTTATAAAACCGATGTTTTGTCAATTCCAACACACAGATCGTCTGCTCGACTTGATAATCCAGATTTAATTTACAAAACTGGTATGGGTAAATTTCAAGCCGTAATTGAAGATATCGCCACGCAGTATAAAAAAGGTAGACCGGTACTTGTTGGTACAACCTCTATAGATAAGAACGAACTGGTTTCAAAGATGCTTAAAGCAAAAGGTATTCCGCATGAACTTCTTAATGCCAAAAATCATGAACAAGAAGCAAGAATAATTGCTCAAGCTGGTAAGAAGCATGCAATTACCGTTGCCACCAATATGGCAGGACGTGGTGTTGATATTGTGTTGGGTGGAGATGTTGACAGAGGCGCATTTAAAACTGAGGCTCAATATGAAAAAGCACTAAAAGATTGGCAAAAGGAGCATGATGAGGTTGTTTCACTTGGTGGTCTTTATGTGCTTGGCACTGAGAGACATGAGTCAAGAAGAATTGACAATCAACTTAGAGGGCGCTCAGGAAGACAAGGAGATCCCGGCGAAACAAGATTTTATGTTTCTCTTGAGGATGATGTTATGCGTATTTTTGGTGGAGAGCAAATTTCAAAGTTAATGACCATTCTTAAATTTCCAGAAGATCAGCCATTGTCACACAACATGGTGTCAAAAGCGATAGAGAGTGCGCAGATGAAGGTTGAGGGATTTAATTTTGATATCAGAAAACATCTTGTAGATTATGATGATGTTCTAAATCGTCAACGAGATATTGTTTATTCTCTAAGACGAAAAATTCTAAATTATCCTGAAACCGACCCTAAGGCCTTTATAGAAACTGTTTTTAAGATGATAGGAGAACAAGTTTCTTCACTATCTGCTTCTTATTTTGCCCTCCCTGATAAAAACAGTGAGTTTGAAAATCAGTTTGAAGAAGATTTAAAAGTGTTTGCTGATTTTTCAAAATCTGAGTTAAGCAAAATTCTTTCACAAAATAATCAAATATTGCTTGAAGAATTTTTGTTAAAAAAAGCTCATTCAAAGTTCAAAGCTCAATCTAAAAAAGTAGGAGAGGGTAACTGGCATCAAATCGTTAGATCATTAATAATGTCAACTATTGATCAATTTTGGACCCTGCACTTAACAGCAATTGATGATTTAAGACAAGGAATAAACCTTAGGGGTTTTGCCCAGCTTGATCCGCTTATTGAGTATAAAAATGAAGCTTTTAGAATGTTTGAAAAATTATTAAGTGATATTCAGTATGAATCCGTGCGGCGAGTAATGAAGATTGAGGTCTCAATCACTCAAGAAAATGATCAATTTTTAAAATCAAATCAAAATTTTGATAAGGATACTTCAAAGTCTCTTATTTATCAGCCAGCAACAGTGTCATCGGCTTTTGATAAAAATAGCAATACTTCAAAATCTAAGCGGGTCGAAGCACAAAGCACGGTTGCTAAAAAACAATCAATTGGCAGAAATGATCCATGCTGGTGTGGAAGTGGTAAGAAGTATAAAAAATGCCATTTGTTAACAAATGGTTCTTAAGGCATGTAGTTGTTAGTTATATGTAAATAAGCAGATGAAACCGTTTTTTAGTATTGTAATCCCAACCTTAAATGAAGAAAATTTTTTACCAAATCTTTTAAAAAATTTAGCGGATCAAAAATATAAAAATTTTGAAGTTATCGTTGTTGATGGCCATTCTGAAGATGATACTCAAAAGATATGTCAATCTGAAAATAGATTTGCTCTGCGCACATTTATTACAAAAAAAAGAAATGTGTCTCATCAAAGAAACTACGGAGCATCAAAGGCACGAGCAGAATACATTTTTTTTGCTGATGCAGATTCACAGATTAAATCTGATTTCCTTGAAAAAGCAAATTTATTGATTGAGAAAAATAAATATTTAATTATTATTCCAAAAATCGCAACCACGCAAGATGATCCATTATCCAAGATGGTAATTAATTTAACAAATTATGCAGTTGAGCTTTCTCAAATAACGACAAAACCTTTTTCAAGTGGCGGAACATTGATTATAAAATCGTGTCTATTTCAACATATTAATGGCTTTAATGAGAATTTATTTGTGTCAGAAGACCATGATCTTATTTCAAGACTTAGAAAAATAGGCGTGAGAGGTTTTTATGCAAATAATTTATTTTATTATTTTTCATTAAGAAGGTTGAATAAAGATGGTCT
>JBIKWE010000098.1:0-2932 GCA_044356445.1 Limisphaerales bacterium
TTAATGGCAAAAAGTTAAAGCTAATTGTTGCCAAGTCACAAGTAGAGTGGCAGAAGGGTTTGATGTATGTGCGAAAACCTGTTGATTTTGATGGAATGATTTTTGTCTCAAATGTTGCCACACCTCAAATTTTTTGGAATAAGAATACGTTTGTAGATTTAGATATATACTGGTTAAGAGCTGGCAAAGTTATTGGACAAAGCACTTTGCCATCTATAGAAAAAAGTGGCATAAAAACGGTTTCATCACCGGGTTTTGCCGATACAATAATTGAGGTAATTCGTTAACTTCCAACGTGATGATGCGTGGTTATAAAACGAATAGTCTTTGAGATAGATCTCATGCTCACAGAGTGAGTTATAATTGATTTCTTACCCCATACTACACCATTTAAAATCGGACCATCAATAACTCCAGTTGCCGTAAAGGTGACATTATCTCCCTTTGCCAGATCATCCATGGTGTATATGTTTTTAACATCAAGTCCAAGCCTTTCAATCTCAGCCTTATCTTCTTCATTTCTTGGTAGAAATCTGGCTTGCATTTCGCCACCCAACGTCTTAAGTGCGCATGATGCAAGAACCGCTTCAGCGCTGCCACCTGAGCCAAGGAGCATATCGATAGGATTATTTTCAAGACATGTGGCAATTGCAATTGCCAGATCTCCATCTGTTACCAATCGCACTCTGGCGCCCGTTTTTCTTATTTGAGACACGATATCTTTATTTCTATCTCTATCAAGAAGAGACACAGTTATGTCGCTAATATCTTTTTTTAAACACTTAGCCACTATTTTGATATTCTCATCAACTGAAAAGTCAAGACTTATCTTTCCTTTGGCAGCGGGTGGTACGGCAATTTTTTCCATATATGTATCTGGAGCGCTAAGAAGAGTTCCTTTAGGGCCTGTGGCAATAACCGTTTGAGCATTAAATCGACCAAAAGCCACAGAATCTGTGCACTCTAAAGGATCAACAGCAACATCAAGTTCAGGCTTAACTCCAGTGCCTAGTTTTTCTCCAACATAAAGTTCAGGCGCCTCATCTTTTTTTCCTTCACCAATTACAATCTGGCCCGAAAAATCAACATTTTTAAACCGCGATCTCATGGCTTCAACCGCCACACCATCAGCCTCTTTGCCATTACCTTTACCTATAAATTTTGAAGCTTCAATTGCCGCTGCTTCGGTGACTCGTACAAATTCCAAAGCCAAGTTTTTATCCATAATTGTTGGTGAAAAATAATAAATTTTATTTGTAATTGCCTAATTTTATCATCTACCTAACACATCTATTCCGGGAAGGGTATTTTTTTCCATATATTCAAGCATGGCGCCGCCTCCTGTTGAGATATGGGTTATATTCCCCAAATCTTTTTGTTTTGATATTGCAGATAATGTGTCTCCTCCTCCAATGACAGAAGTAAGATGTTTGGCAGTTGAGATTGAGTAAAATACCGAATCTGTGCCTTCTTGATATTTAATGTTTTCAAATAAGCCGACAGGCCCGTTCCAAACAACAGTTTTGCACTTATTGATGTATGCGTGAAGTAACTGTCTGGTCTTTGGACCAATATCAAGAATAGCCATCTTGTCAGGTATATTGTGCTTTTCACAAATCACACCGTCTTTTTCAAAGTTATCTTTGTCGCCGCATACAAAATCAACTGGCAGAATAATTTCGTGATTATAATACTTAGCATTTTTAAATATTTCTTCACAGATTGATTTTTTATCCCCTTCATATAGACTATCTTTTACATCAACTCCCATACTGCTAAGCAATGTATTAGAAAGAGCCCCGCCTATAAAAACATAATCTGCAATCTCAACAATCTTTTTAATTAAATTAATTTTGCTATCAATTTTAGAACCACCAATAATTGCCAGCATCGGCTTTTTAGGATTTGTTAAAATCATATTCAAAATTGCAACCTCTTTTTTTAATAGTAATCCGCCATATGAGGGCAGATATTTGGCAACTCCATAAATTGATGCATCTTTTCTGTGACAAGCTCCAAAAGCATCGTTAACAAAACAGTCAGCAAGTTTAGCCAAATTTTGACAAAATTTCTTGTCATTTTCTTTTTCACCTTTATAAAAGCGAATATTTTCAAGCACAAAAATCTCGTCGTTTTGCTGCAATTTAAAAGTGGTCTCTTTTTCAGTTAAAAAATCATTTATTAGGCGGATTTTATAATCTTTAAGGTATTCAGCTAATCTATCGCAAACAATTTGCAATGAGTATTTTGGGTCAAAGTGACCATCCGGCCGACCTAAATGAGATATTAGAATTAATCTATTTTTATTCTTCAAAAGATGTTTTATCGTATCAAGAGTGGACGTTATTCTTTGATCATCTGTTATCAGTCGCTTATTTTTTGATAAGCTAACATTAAAATCAACTCTTAAAAGAATAGTCTTATCTTTTATGTCCACCTCATCAATATAGGTGACTTTAGGCATATTTTTAACTTTGGCCAAGCTTTGTGGCTAAATCTATAACCCTACATGAATAACCCCATTCATTATCATACCAACCATATATTTTTACAAATCTTTTATTGATTACTTTTGTGTAATTTGGGTCAAAAATAACAGAATATGTTGAGCCGATGATATCTGATGAGACCAATATGTCAGTTGCATACTCCAGTATTCCTTTAAGTTCTTGTTGTGATCTTTCTTTAAAAACCATATTTATTTCATCAGCCGTCACATCTTTATCAACCAAGCATGTTATATCTGTGAATGATCCTGTTGGAACAGGAACCCTTATTGCCATTCCATCTATTTTCCCATCAAGCTCGGGAATAACTTTTACAACTGCCTTTGCGGCGCCTGTTGTTGAAGGGATAATATTTAAAGGCGCCGATCTTGATCTTTCAACATTTTTCCCCGGATCATCAAGAAGAGATTGAGTTTGAGTGTACG
>JBIKWE010000099.1:0-2930 GCA_044356445.1 Limisphaerales bacterium
ATCTATTTTCCCATCAAGCTCGGGAATAACTTTTACAACTGCCTTTGCGGCGCCTGTTGTTGAAGGGATAATATTTAAAGGCGCCGATCTTGATCTTTCAACATTTTTTCCCGGGTCATCAAGAAGTGATTGAGTTTGAGTGTACGCATGTGCTGTAGTTAATGATCCAGAGACAATTTTAAATGCATCGTTTAACACTTTAAGCATTGGAGCTGCACAATTTGTGGTACATGAAGCATTTGAAATTATATTTGTATCTTTTGGAATTTCGTTGACACCTAAAACAACATGAGGCATGTTTTCATCTTTTGCTGGCGCAGTTAAGATTACTTTTTTAACCGTGTCTTTAAGATGTGGTCTTAGGCTTTCCTCAGTTAGAAAAGCGCCAGTTGCATCAATAACAATATCAGTATTACTTGCGCCCCAAGAAATATTTGACGGATCAGCCTCTCTTGAAGTTTTGATATGCGTATCATTAACAATTAAACCATCGGCATCAAATGAAACGGGCTTTCCCAATCTTCTATATACTGAATCAAATTTCAAAAGATAAGAAAGCATGTCATTTTCAGTTTTTTTGGTATTTATATGACTAATTTGAACATCTGAACTTTCCAATGCAATTCTGGTAATAGCTCTTCCTATTCTTCCAAAGCCATTAAGTCCAATTCTTATCTTTCGCATAAATTAACAATAAAATTAGTAACGCTACTTTATATTATATACACTCATGGCTTCTTCAACCGTTTTATCTTCAACAGTTACAGCATAAATCGCATTTGCAAAAGATATCGCCTCATCAAGTGGTTTTTGGTGTATATTGCGACCTGTGGCGTTGCCCGAGGTGCCTCCAGTATGAATTTGGGCATAAAGCTCCTCAAGAAATGTGCGTACATCTTTTGAAGAGCCACCGGCACAAACAACTTGTGTGCGTCCGGCTGATTTTGTAGCCTCCTTTAATAATGAAGGCTCTGTTTTGCCCTCGTTTTTAGGTGGGTTTACCTTAACAAAGTCAGCACCCAAACATGCCATTGCACCTGATGCACCAGCGATAAGATGCGCATCGCTTTCATTTGTAACAGCTTTTCCGCGTGGATAGCACCAGATGACTGTAATTAATCCATGTTGATGGGCTTCATAAATCACCTGAGCGCATTCGCTAAGCATCTGGGCTTCATATTCTGAGCCAAGATAAACCGTATAGCCGACACCAGCAATTTTTAGCCCACTATTTTGTTGAAACTCAATCACCTGATCAACATCATAAAGCATTGAGCTTAGTGGTTCAGATTGAGCTGTCTTGACAAGGTGTGTTTTTGAATTTAGCTTAACAAGGTATGGGATTGAGGAGTAATCGCTTCCATAGCGGGCAATAAGTCCAAGCTGAGCTGCAAAAACGCCAATTTTTGCTTTTGATGCTATTTTGAATAAGTGCTCAGGATCGTTATCTTCTGGAGAAATGTTTTGACCATAAAAATCATCATTAAGATGTTCAATTTTTTGGTCTCCAGCAAATAACATGAGACGACCTGTGCCATGAGTTATGAGATTATAATTTTCGAGATAAATTTTTTTATTAGATTCTGGTACATCTGCTGGAATATTGACGTTCATATGTAGAAATTTTGAAAATTTTTAACTCTCTCACATACTATCATACAGATTTACACATCATTGTCAACATTAACGTTATGTAGTAATATGTGAGACATGAGTCATGTTTGTATTTTCTGTTCCATCGTTGAGGATAAGACGCCTTGCTACAAGGTTCATGAAAACAAATTTTATCTGGCATTTATGGATATATTTCCAAGAGTAAAAGGCCACGTCTTGGTAATCCCCAAAAAACATTATAGATATGTTTATGATGTTCCGGAGTTTGGAGATTATTTTGAGTTTGCTCGAGAAGTTGCCATGAAAGCTCAAAAAGCAGTTGTAGCTAAGTATGTTTCATTTCTGACAGTTGGAGAAGCGGTTCATCATGCCCATATTCATATTTTGCCCCAGCCATCCAACAATTTAGTGGGTGGAATAGGTTTTAAAGAAGTTTTAAAGGTTGAAAAATCAGAACTTGAAAGCTTGAGTAAACTTATTGCCAAGAGCTAAATCTCAGTTTGGTTTCTCAACTGAAATCTCAACTTTGCTTCCTTTCAAATCAGCAGAAATAGTATCTCCGGATTTTATTTTACCCTCTATTATTTGTAAAGAAACTTCATCTAAAATCAGTTCAGTAATAATTCTTTTTAATGGTCTTGCCCCATATACAGGATCAAAGCCGATGGCGGTAAGATATTTTGCAAGTTTTTCAGTTGTTTTTAAATGATATCCTTTTTTTTCAAGCCTTGCCACAATTTCTAAAAGCTGTAAATCAACAATTTTTTTTGTCACCACTTCATTTAAGGGGTTAAAAATAATTAGTGAATCTAAGCGATTGATAAATTCGGGTTTAAAAAAATTTTTCACCCGATCCATTACAGCTTTATCCCGCTTATTTTTATCTTTTTCTGTTGAGTAAATATCACTGCCAATGTTTGAAGTCAAAATTATGATAGTATTTTTAAAATCAACAACCCGTCCCTTGCCGTCAGTTAATCGGCCATCATCTAAAATTTGTAAAAAAGCGTTAAAAATTTGAGGATGAGCTTTTTCAACCTCATCAAACAAAATAACAGAGTAGGGGTGACGTCTTACAATTTCTGTTAATTGGCCGCCTTCCTCAAAACCAACATATCCGGGTGGCGAACCAATGAGTCTGGCAAGGCTGTGAGGCTCTTGATATTCACTCATATCAATTCTTACCATAGCATTTTTATCATTAAATAAAGATTCGGCAATAGCTCTTGCTGTTTCGGTTTTTCCTACACCTGTTGGCCCTAAGAATAAAAATGAACCAATGGGTTTTTGCTCGTCTTTAAGACCCGCGCGAGATC
>JBIKWE010000100.1:0-2893 GCA_044356445.1 Limisphaerales bacterium
TACTCAAACCGAAAAAATTGAGCCTATAAGAGGCAAAATATTTGATATTAATAATCTTCCATTTGCTGTTAATCAAACAAAATATTTATTATATGCGGAACCAAAAAAAATAACTAATAAGGAGTACGTTGTTAATGCCATAGATGGTATATTGCAGATTGGAGAGGCAACTATATCAGGCCGGATTAATATGGATCGGGATTGGGTATCTATTAAATCTGGTGTATCCGATGACTTAAAAAATAAAATTGAAGAACTAAAAATTCCGTCTTTAGGTTTTCAGGAAGAACAGTATCGTTTTTACCCCGAATCATCGTTGGCCGCACATTTAATTGGATTCTTGGGAAAAGATGACGATGGCTTGCCAATAGGTTATTTTGGAGTTGAGGGTTTTTATAATAAGGACTTGGCGGGCTTGCCGGGAATTGTAAAGTCAGAGAGGGATCTTCTTGGTAGACCGATTTTAATTGGAACTCAGGAGCATTTGGGGGCTGAAGATGGACGTAACTTTAAGTTAACTGTTGATAAGTCACTTCAGCTTATTGTTAAAGACAAGCTGGTTCGGGCAGTTGAAAAGTATAAGGCAGTACAGGGCTGTGTGATTATGGTTAAACCTCAAACAATGGCCATTATGGCGTTAAGCTGCGTACCAGATTTTGACCCTGAGAATTATTATAATTATAACAGCGCAGATTATGCCAATTGGCTTATCTCCAGTTCATATGAGCCCGGCTCTACTTTTAAACCTTTGGTTCTTGCTTCTGCCATTGAGGAAAAAGTTTTATCTGAAAAAGATACTTTTAATGAGGATGCTCCCGTTCAGATTGGGAATTATACGATTAGAAACTGGAATGACAAATATGATGGCAATATAACTTATAAACGGGTTATTGAAAAGTCATCAAATGTTGGCATGGTAAAAATTGGAGAGAAACTTGGCAAGGAAAAGTTAAATGAGTATATTTCAAATAAATATCTTTTTGGTCAGACAACAGGCATTGATCTGCAAGGGGAAGCAAGAGGAACTGTTAAAAAATTATCAACTTGGTATCCCATTGACGCGGCAACCGTTACTTTCGGGCAAGGAATTTCAGTCACTGGTCTGCAACTTGTAACGGCTTTTGCATCATTAATAAATGGCGGTTATTTAATGCAACCATATGTTACTCATGAAGTCACAGATTCAGTTTCCACAAAAACTCGTGAACCGCAAGTCAGAACAAGGATTTTGAGTCAAAAGACTTCCGATATCATGAAAGAAGTGCTTGTTTCAACAGTTCAAAATGCTGAAGCCAAATGGCGTATTCCTCAAGGCTTTACATTTGGTGGCAAAACCGGAACGGCACAAATTGCCGTTGATGGTAAATATGACGCCACAAAAACAATCGCTTCATTTATTGGCTTTGCCCCAGCGGATGATCCGGCATTTCTTATGCTTGTTGTGATAAGACAACCTGAAGTTTCAAGTTGGGGCTCAGAGACGGCAGCCCCTTTGTTTTTTGATATTGCTCGTGAGATTTTACTTTATTTAAATATTACACCTCGATAACCTCTGTAAAGTATAATAAGTTGTTTATGTGGCAAAAAATAAAAAATATTTATCACTTATTAGTGGCAGTAGTGGCTGTTATTTATTACAGATTTCCCGGTCGCAGTATTAAGATTATTGGAGTGACAGGGACTGATGGAAAAACAACAACAACATCTCTTATTGCTCATATTTTAAAAAACTCAGGCAAGAAAGTGTCATATATAACCACGGTCTCTGCCAATATAGGAAATAAATTGTATGAAACAGGTTTTCACACCACAACACCGTCGTCATTTAGCATTCAAAGATATTTAAGACTGGCTGTTGATAATGGTGATGAGTATTTTGTTCTTGAGACAACTTCACACGCTCTTGATCAGTATCGAGTATTTGGAGTTCCATATTTGTATGGCGTTATAACAAATATCACACATGAACATCTGCAATATCACAAAACATTTGAAAATTACATTAAAGCAAAGTGTCGGCTGGCGAATATGGCAAAAATTGTGTTTATAAATATTGATGATGATGCTTTTTCAAAGACTTTAGGCAATATTAAAAATCAAGTTAAAAAGTATACATTTGGCTTCAGTCATAAAGCTGATTTTTCCATAAAGATATCTGACAAAATTGGCAAACGGCTTACAAGCTTTAACGAGCTTAATTATTTATGTGCTTACGCTGTTTGTAAAACTATAGATATTAAAGATAATGAGATATTCAGAGCCATGAAGACATTTTCATTGCCAGAAGGCAGAATGGAGGTTGTGTATGATGGTAAATTTAAAGTAATTATTGATTTTGCGCACACTCCAAACTCAGTAAACTCAGTCTTATCAAGTGTTAGGAAAATTTATGAAAAATCATTGGTCGCAGGTCGGTTGATACATGTATTTGGAGCCGCTGCTTTTAGAGATGATTCCAAACGTCCAAAGATGGGTGCGGCAAGTGGTTTATATTCTGATTTGGTGATTTTAACTGAGGAGGATTATCGTACGGAGAATCCATTGAAAATCTCAAATATGATTGCTGAGGGTTTAAAATCTAAGGGTTTTGAATATTCTCACCCTGAAGAATTTGGAAAAGAGGCAAAGCGTTATTCCATAATTACGAATCGTCAAGAGGCAATTATCATGGCTTGTAAAATTGCCAAACCAGATGATGTAATTATTCTTACTGGCAAGGGGCATGAAAAATCCTTATGTCGAGGAAATATTGAGTATCCTTGGGATGAGAAGGCGGCTGTTAAAAAGGGATTATCCCTCATATCGGACTAATCTATAGTTCTACCTGTTAAGTTGACAACCGATAAATAAGGCATTAAGTCAATGTATTTTTGGTAATCAAAGATAATAAACA
>JBIKWE010000027.1:0-10119 GCA_044356445.1 Limisphaerales bacterium
GTTTTTCATCTCCTAATTTTTCAACAGTTGCCTCGTGTTGGATTTCAACATCATCTTCTTTAATTTTCATAAACGGATAAGTATCTGAACGCGACGCATCATCCATTAACAATGCGTCGCAAGACACAAAAACTGAAGAATTTTTGGCTTTCGGCATAACTTGTACCAACCCTCTATATGAAGTTCTACCACCTTGTTTAGAGATTGATTTTGAGACAATTCTTGATGATGTATTTGGTGCAAAATGTATCATTTTCGCACCGGCGTCTTGAAGTTGGTTTTCACCGGCATATGCAATTGAAAGAACTTCACCTCTTGCACCTTCCCCGTGCAGATAAACACTGGGATACTTCATTGTAATTTGAGAACCAATATTGCAATCTACCCACTCCATAAAGCCATTTTTCTCACAATGAGTTCTTTTGGTAACCAAATTGTATACGTTTTTACTCCAATTTTGTACTGTTGTGTATCGCACATGGGCGTTTTCCTTAACATATATCTCAACCACCGCCGCATGTAACGAATCTGATGTGTAAATTGGAGCGGTGCAACCTTCAATGTAGTGCACATCACTGCCTTCTTCAGCAATAATAAGTGTTCTTTCAAACTGCCCAAACCGTTCAGAGTTAATTCTGAAATATGCTTGAAGAGGCAGGGTGACCTTAACTCCTTTTGGTACGTAAACAAATGATCCTCCAGACCAAACTGCCGAATTTAATGCCGCAAAAGTATTATCCTGCGGAGGAATTAATTTACCAAAATACTTTTTGACAATTTCAGAATACTCCCTTACCGCTGTATCCATATCGCAAAAAATAACTCCTTGTTTGGATAATGCCTTATTAACACTCTCATAAACAACCTCAGACTCATATTGAGCTGAAACTCCGGCTAAAAATTTTTTTTCCGCTTCTGGCACTCCAATTCTGTCATATGTTTCTTTAATTTCTTGAGGAAGATCTTCCCATGAGGAAACTTGGTTTTCTGTTGGTTTTAAGTAATAATATATTTCATCAAAATTAATCTTTGATAAATCAGGACCCCATTTTGGCATTTTTTTACTCTTAAAAATGCCATAAGATTTAACTCTAAAATCTGTCATCCATTTGAGTTCTTTTTTAATTGCCGAAATCTGCTTTACCTTATCTTCATCAAGCCCCTTTTCAGCTTTAAAAATGGATTTTTCAGGCATTGAAAACCCATACTTATAATCAAAATTTATATCGTCTTGCTTATTCATAACTTCTATTTGGAAATACTCTTATAACCTTCCTCTTCGATTTGTTTTGCTAATTCTGGACCCCCAACCTTAACTAGTTTTCCCTTCATCAAAACAAGGACGTAGTCGGGCTTTAAATAATGTAGTATGCGATTATAATGCGTTATAACAAGATATGTCTTATCTTTTTTATGAGAGGTTAAAAAATTAGATATATATCTTAGAGAATCAACATCGACCCCTGTGTCAACTTCATCAAAAATTAAGATTTTTTTGTCTAAAACCGCCGCTTGTAAAACCTCCATTTTTTTCCGTTCTCCACCTGAAGCGCCTTCGTTTAGAGATCTGTTAAGTAGCTCTTCATTTATAGCAAGCTCGAAAGCATATTTTTTCGCTTCGTTTCTTATAGTCAGTGGATCTTTTATACCTGATAAAGCAAGTTGAAGAAGCTGATATACTTTTACACCAGATAGTGACAAAGGAGTTTGAAATGATAAAAAAACACCTGCCTTGGCTCTTTCATCAGTCTCCATTTCTGATATATCTTTATTATTTAGTATGATTTTTGAGTCGGCAGATACATCATATGCAGGGTGTCCCATTATTGCATTGGCAAGAGTTGACTTTCCGGATCCATTTGGACCCATAATGGCATATATCTTTCCTTTTTCAAACTTGAAATCAATTCCATTTAAAATTTTTTTATCTTCTATCTGAACTTTTAAATTTTTAAGTGTAAGCATATTTAATATATTTATAAATTTTTCTTATAATACCATATTGTAATTTGATGATGTTTCAAGTGAAAGCCTCGGAATACGTTCAATTAGCTCAATATTATCAAATAATCCGGCATTTGCCCTTATCTCACCAACGACACCAATCATAGCCGCATTATCAAAATTAAGAAATTTTTGCGGTGGAAAATAAACGTCAACTTTTAATTCTTTTGCCAACTTGCGAAGCAAAAATCTAAACCTGTCATTAACAGAAACTCCTCCCCCAACTGCAATTTGTTTTACTCCAGTTTGCTCAACGGCTATCTTGGTTTTTTTCAGTATACTTTTAAAAACTGCTTCTTGAAATGAGCTAGCTAAAAATGACCTATTTGCGCCAAGATCTTCTTCGTTAAAACTTTTAACTTTATATAACAGAGCTGTTTTTAATCCTGAAAAAGAAAAATCAAGTGACTTTGACTTTGACATTGGTCGTGGAAAATTAAATTTATCAACATTATTCACTTGAAGAGATAATCGTTCTATAATTGGACCACCCGGATATGAAAATCCAAGCATGCGAGAGGCCTTGTCAAGTGCCTCACCGGCCGCGTCATCAACTGTCTCCCCAAGAATTTTATACTGCAAGCGCCCTGTCCAATAAACAAGCTCCGTGTGACCGCCTGAAACTAATAATCCAAGAAGAGGAAATTCGGGAATTCTTTGTGGGTTGCCTTTGGAGTTTTTTACAAAACTTGAATATAGGTGACCCTCCATGTGATTAACCCCCACAAAAGGTTTGCGATATTTTTTAGCAATATCTTTAACGTAATTTAAGCCGACTTCAAGTGCAATAGCAAGACCCGGACCATAAGTAACAGCAACAACATCAATTTCTGAAAAATCATTTATTTTAGCTTTTAGAAGAGCTTTTTTTGCAACCCAGTCAATTCTTTCTTCATGGGCTCGCTTTGCTATTGATGGATAAATCCCCCCCCATTGTTGGTGTAATAAAATCTGAGAATACTCAACATGAGAAAGAATCCTCATATTTTCGACAACTGCAGCTGATGTATCGTCAGCGGAGGTATCAATGGCAAAAATTTTCATAATTTTTATACTTTCAAATTTGACCAACTTTTGAAATATTTATTTTACGCTTTGACTTGGAAATATGAGAAATATCAACAATGTATATATGGGCCTTTTGGCTAAAAACTTGATATAGGTTACCAAGTTTTTCTCCCCATTCACAAACCATAAAAACGCTTTTGGATAAATAATCAGTCAATCCGAGATGCTCAAATTCACTTAAATCTGAAATGTTGTAAAAATCAGCATGAATAAATTTTTTACGATTTAAAACGCCCAGTATTTGGTTGTCTGCAATGTCATATTCGTAATAAATAACAAAAGTCGGAGAGACTATTTTGGCAACCCCAAGTACTGAGGCAACGCCTCGGGTAAATTCTGTCTTTCCAGCACCAAGATCACCCCTTAACAAAAAAACGATCGATTTATCAGGCGATTCTTTAACTGCTTTTTTTGTTAAAAAAATTGCTAATGATCTCGTCTCTTTTGGTGAACTTGACAAATATTCGTCCGTCCCATTTATTAAAACATCTCCATGCCTTAATATTGAGATATCTTCAGATGTGAAATCGATAACGGTAGATGGTTTATTTCGCGGCAATTTTCCAGCATCAACAATTAAATCCAGCATCTCCTGCTTAAATTTTGGCAACTGATGTAATAATGATTCAATGGAATAATGAGGGCTTTTCCCACCAAGATTTGCGGATGTTGCAGTTAAAGGAGAGTTGAATGTTTCAACTAATTTTTGAACTGGGAAGAATTGAGTGTAGCGAAATCCCATCGTGTTTTTTTCAGTTGCAAGTCTTCTATCAAGCCTTGATTTACTATCCAAGACAACTGTAAAAGGACCGGGGAGAATTGAATTTATTAAAGAAATTTTTCCCTCAGGAATTACCCCATATTTTTCAATCATTTGATTGCCAGTAACAAAAACAGATATAGCTTTTCCCGGTGCTCTATTTTTAAAATTTATCAACTTTGATACCGCATCCTTGTTTTTGGCATCGACTAATAGTCCATACACCGTATCAGATGGGAAAACCACGACGCCACCTTTTTTTAAATATTCTATGGCAATCCTTATAGCTTCGTTTAAGCCGTCTTTATTTATAGAAATAATTTTGGTCATCGTGCATATTTTATCAAAATTCTGATAAAATAAGCTTTATGAAAAAAGAACAAACTTCAAACAATGTGGATAAAAAAACCAAAACCGTTAAAAATACAAAAGTTAAAAAATTTACGTTTAAATTTGATGTTAGAACAATATTCATCTTATTATTCACCTTCTTTTTCTTAACTTCTGTTTTTTCATCTTTCACAGGCAACACGGGTGGTGCTAAAGAAGAGTCTTTAAACACAACAATCGCCAACATAAAATCAAATAAAGCTAAAGAGGTATTAGTTGATAATACAAGAGTGTTTGTCACGTTGAAAGATGACACTAAAACCGTAACCTATATCGAAGTGGGGGATAACTTTCGTAAAATAATAACCGATGCTAAAATTGATCTAGATAAAGTTCCACTCGTTGTGCGTGATACTCAATCGGGTGTAGAGATTTTACGCTTTTTGGGAAACATTTTACCGGTAATTTTGTTAGTCGGATTTTTTTGGTACATGTTTAGACAAGCAAAAGGATCACAAGACTCAGTTTTTTCTTTTGGAAAATCAAAAGCTAAAAGATTTTTAAAAGAAACATCAAAAATAACATTTAAAGATATTGCTGGTGTTGAGGAAGCAAAAAAAGAGTTGGAGGAGGTCGTTGATTTTCTAAAAAAACCTGAAAAATATCGTAAACTCGGTGCCAGACCACCAAAAGGAGTTATGTTGGTTGGACCTGCGGGTACAGGAAAAACATTATTAGCTAAAGCAGTAGCTGGCGAAGCAAATGTCCCCTTCTTCTCAATTGCTGGATCAGAATTCATGGAGATGCTTGTTGGAATTGGAGCAGCTCGTGCAAGAGATCTTTTTGCACAGGCAAAAGCCAGTGCTCCTTCAATAATTTTTATAGATGAAATTGATGCAATTGGACGAACACGCTCAACGGGTGTTATGTCTGCACATGACGAACGTGAACAGACTTTAAATCAAATTCTTGTTGAAATGGATGGCTTTACCCCTAACGAGCAGGTTATCGTAATTGCCGCAACAAATAGAGGTGATCTTCTTGACTCAGCCTTATTAAGACCTGGTCGTTTTGATAGAAGAATTTTGGTTGATTATCCAGATGTTGAGGGTCGTGAGTCAATAATCGCAATTCATGCAAAAAATAAGCCCGCTGATAGCCTCGTAAATTGGAAAAAGATCGCAAAAAGGACTGTTGGATTTTCAGGCGCAGATCTTGAGAATATGTTAAATGAAGCGGCAATAACTGCAGCGCGAGAAGGTCGAGACTCTATGAGCATGAATGACATTGAGGATGCGGCAACAAAAGTTAAGCTAGGTCCAGAGAAAAAAAGACTACAAACAGACTTTGATAAAAAGATAACTGCGTATCATGAAGCAGGACACGCAATTACATCTCACTTTCAAAAACACACTGATCCTGTGCATAGAATTTCTATCGTTTCACGAGGCATGGCTTTGGGTTACACATTAATACCACCTGAACGAGATAAATTACACACCTCAAAAACAGCGCTTCTTGAAAGATTAACTGTCATGATGGGCGGTCGTGCTGCAGAGGAGATTGTATTTCAAGAGGTGACAACCGGAGCATCGAATGACTTTGATCAGGCAACAAGTATCGCAAGAAGGATGGTCATGGATTTTGGCATGAGTTCACTGGGGCCTATAAATTTTGGTCAAGCATATGACATCACAGATTATAGATTCGGAGCTGAGAATCAATCTGTATCCCAAAGCACTTTATCAAAAATTGATGCTGAGATTAGTAAAATTTTAAACACAGCCTATCAAAATGCGATTACGATTTTAAGCAAACATCGTCAGGAGCTTGATGCCGTCTCGAAGGGGCTTATTCAGGATGAAAGCATGGATCAAGAGCAGTTTGAAAAGATAGTTGGACAAAAAAAACAAGAAAGTCAAACAGAAAATTAATGATTTTTAGCAAAAATTAAAACTGAAAAATTAATGAGTAAAAGACTGCTTATAGTGGATGCTCATGCAATTATTCATAGAGCTTTTCATGCGCTACCCGATACATTATCAACAAAAGACGGAGTTACCACAAATGCAGTGTATGGCTTTTTCTTAATGATTCAAAAAGTCTTAAATGACTTCAACCCTTCACATATTGCAGTTTGTTTTGACACTCCAAAACCAACATTCAGAAAAAAACTTTTCACAGGGTATCAAGCCAAAAGACCACCAATGGATGATAAACTAAAACCCCAAATACCACTCATCAAAGAGCTTCTTGACGCAGGTGGCGTTACAAGAATCGAAAAAGAGGGCTTTGAGGCTGACGATGTGATAGGGACAATTTCTAATAAACTTAAACAGGATTTTGATCAGATTTTTATTCTGACAGGTGACCGAGATTTATTACAACTTACGGATGACAAAATTAGCCTTATAGCTCCCAAAAAAGGAGTTTCAGACTTTTATTTTTTCACACCTGATGACGTTGTTAAGAAATTCGGTATCCCTCCTGCAAACATTCCTGATTATAAAGCGCTTGCTGGTGATTCTTCTGATAATTACAACACCGCTAAAGGAATAGGGCCAAAAACAGCTGTTAAACTTTTAACTAAATTTGACAATGTAGAAAATCTTTTAACAAATTTAGATAAGGTTGATAATCCAAAATGGCAAGATATTTTAAAAATTCATAAAGACCAGATTTTGTTATTTAAAAAAATTGCAACAATTGTTCAAGACTTGGAGATTACTCCTGCCTTGTCGGGACTTGCATTTAATGGTTTCAAAGAAGGTATGAAAAAAAATCTTTCTCAGCTTGAACTATTCTCTTTAATTATCAAGCTTTTTCCAACAAAAAATAACGCAGTTAAAAAGACAGAGACCAATATTGAAGCTGAGTCAGATAAGCAAGATCAAATATCTTTGTTTTAAGATATGATTTTATCTTTCGTAATATTTCATTTTTTGCCCTGAATCCATCATATTTTTATAGCAACCATACTTTTTATACTGACAACCACATTCTTTTGTATTCCTAACAAAAACTGCTGAAAATATTATAGAGATCATTACTCCTGCAAGTAATCCTGCAACTCCCCAAAGGATTTTATCCTTGTGAGTTCTTACATTTGCTGCTAATTTGGTTGATTTAGGATTGGGTTTTGATTTTGCCATATATTTTATAATAACATTTTTTTAAAAAAAATTACAATTTATTAGTTAAAATGATTAAGCGAAAAACGGTTTGACTTCTAATCCCAATATGAGATTGCCCGACTCTCTAAGAGTTAATCGTTCAACCGAAGAAAGGCTTCAGTTGGAGTACAAAATAAATTATTAGCTGTTGCACTTAAACATAAAATCTATAATTATCCAAAGTATAATTACTATATGGCACCAGATACTCGTCAAAATATTTTATATGCAATATATTTTTTAATAACCCATAACGCTGAGGCATTATTTTATGCTTTATGCATTATTGCAACAACGATACTAGCGATCTTTAAACCAACTCGTGGAAAAATATTTATTATGTGGGGTTTTATAATCTTACTTTTTGCATTCGAATACAATAAGCATATCTTGGAACCATTAAGGCAACAAACAATTACATCACTAATTACAGAAAGACAAAGTCATCGAATTGAACACACAATAAATTACACCTTAACACGTGTTTTACCAAAGGGCTTACCTATTGCTGGATGGATGCTGGTTATATTTGGATTTTTTTTTGATAAAATAACCCATATCGTTTATAAACAATTTAAAAAAATAATATAAATACATATGTGTGGAATTTTTGCATATATTGGTGATAGAAAAAATGCAGGCGAGATTATTCTTTCTGGGCTTAAAGCTCTGGAATATCGTGGATATGATTCGTGGGGCATCGCAACAAAAACAGATGCAAATCAAATAACGGTCATTAAACGTGTTGGCAAAATAGGTAATGCAACTATCAAAAATGAGGAAAGCTCTATAGGGATAGGTCATACCAGATGGGCAACTCACGGTGGAGTTAAGGAAATTAACTCTCACCCTCACACAAGCTGTAATAATGAAATTATAGTAGTACACAATGGAATCGTGGATAATCACGAACAGTTAAGAAAAGAACTTACGCTAAAAGGTCACAAATTCATATCAGAGACTGATACCGAAGTTTTAGCTCATTTTTTAGAGGAGGAGTATAAAAAAAATAATGATCCAATTGAGTCTATGCATCTTTTGAAGCAAACTATTTCCGGATTGAATGCAATTATTGTTTTTTTTACAAAAGAAAATATCTTTTTAATTTATAAAAATGGTTCACCCATTGTGGTTGGAAAACAAAAAAATGAACTATTTGTCGCATCTGATCCAGTTGCTCTTGCTCCACATACCAAAAATATGTATTTTGTTGAGGACAATGAAATGCTAACTCTTGATAAGGATGGCATTTTTTTGATTAACTCAAAAAATCAAAAAAATGCCATCAAATTCAAAAAAATCAATTACTCAATAAACGAAGGTTCTAAAAGTGGTTTTGATCATTTCATGATAAAAGAAATTAATGAACAATATGAAATAATTGTCAATATCTTAACAAATGAAATAAGCTCAATTGAAGAAATTGCCAAAAAAATAAAAGAATCATTTGGCACATATCTTGTTGGATGTGGAACAGCATCGTACGCGGCTATTGCAGGGGTTTATTTTTTCTCAAAAATCGCCAGACGTCACTTAAACTCAACTTTTGGGTCTGAATTTTCATACCTATTAGACTTTATAAGGCGCAAAACCCTTGTAATTGCACTGTCACAATCAGGCGAAACAATAGACACCATCTCCAGTGTTAAAAAAGCAAAAGAAAAAGGGGCTGAGTTGATTGCTATCGTTAATCAGGCAAACTCAACCTTAGACAGACTGTCTGACAAATCCCTATACCTGCATGCAGGACCGGAAAAAGCTGTAGCCTCAACAAAAGCCTATACAGCAAAAATTACATACTTATTTCTTCTTTCTCATGCAGTTGCATCAACATTAACACAAGGTATAAAAGATATTGAAGACGCAGCACAAGAAGTTAAAAGAGTAATCTCAGATTCTGACTTAATAAAAAAATTAGCTCAAAAATTAATCTCAAATAAACATATTTTCATATTAGGTCGAGGAATTTCATATGCCTGTGCCCTAGAATCAGCGCTAAAAATCAAAGAGGTTTCATATATTCATGCTGAAGGCATTGCTGCTGGTGAGCTGAAACACGGGGTGATTGCACTTATTGAAAAAGGAACGCCTGTTATTGTTTACAATCCAAAAGATGAAACATACGACGATACTTTATCCGCCGCATACGAAGTTAAAGCCCGAGGAGCAATGGTCATTGGTGTGTCAGAAAACCCAAGCGATGCTTATGACATTCATATACCTGTAAAATTTTGTGGAAATGCGACAATTATTCCACAAGTTGTTGTTGCCCAACTTCTTGGATATTATCTTGCTGTACTTCGTGATTTAGATCCTGATATGCCTCGAAATCTGGCAAAAAGCGTTACGGTAAAATAGGTTGCAATTACATCTTTTCAATCATTGAGATAAACTTTTCATATAAGTTTTTAAACCGAATTACTTTCTTATGATCTATATTTTCTGGAGAATATCTGGCGCCGCCCATCTCGTATGAGAATATTTTTTTATCAACCCCGCCTTTAAAAATGGTGTAAATACTTGAAATTGCGTATTTAGCAGACAAAGCAATTAGACCATCTTTATTCAATCTTCTTAATGAAAAATAATAAAATAAATTATTTGCATAAAAACCTCTCACGCCTTTTTTTCTAAGTCTTGAGATAAGATCATGGTCTTCTGACACAAATAAATTCTCATTAAAGCCATTAATATGTTGAAATAGACACGATTTTATAATCAATGTTCCGCCACTTGAAAAAGGTTTTGCCGTTATTTGAGAAAGCTCAACTGCATAATTTGTTA
>JBIKWE010000101.1:0-2848 GCA_044356445.1 Limisphaerales bacterium
TGGGACTGCAGTTGGTGGAACTGCCGTTGGAGGAACTGCTGTTGGTGGGACACGGGTTGGTGGGACACGGGTTGGTGGGACACGGGTTGGTGGGACACGGGTAGGAGGAACTGGGGTATTTGTTGGCACACAAGCGCTTTGGCTTTTAACATCAATTCTTATACTTTCACCCCAAAAGCGATCACCATTTTCGGGTAAGGCTGTAAAGCCATCTGCACACTTTTTCCATGGGTCACAAGGGTTGGGGTTGGGGGTTATTGGATATTTTATAAGACTGCTTGTTGAATACGGGCACTTTGGATTACCGCTGCATCTACCATTGTTTGTTGTTATGGCGTTTATCATCACAAAGTATGTCCCCACCTCATTTATGGTAAATTTTCTGGTATAGTTAAGTTGAGTTGTATTTTGGTTTATATTTGTTGAAATTGTGCAAAACGGTGATTTAAAAACGCCCCCCATGCTTTGACACCACGAAGGGATTGAGGAATATGTGCAAAGATCAAGGTTGTTGCCTGACCCACATTGTTTTGCTATTAATAAGTTTGATTCTTTAATATTATTAGAATTGTTGAATTTAAATGCTGTTGATTCAATAGTAATTTCCCTGCCAGCTTGATATTTACCGGGTTGTAACTGACAATTGGGTTTAGGAGAGACAACTGAGTAAGCATATGGAGGAATGGGGGTTGAGGTTGGGGTTGGGGTTGGGGTTGGGGTTGGGGTTCTGGTTGGAGGATTGCTTCCGCCACTCCCTCCATCATTATCATCGCATGAATAATTACAACTCCCGGTACATTTGTCACAACCGCAATATGGACAATTTGCAGCACATGACTTATTACAGGACGGTGAAGAAGGAGTATTTTGGGGTGGGCGTGGTGTACTTGTGGGAGGACTAGAACATCTCTCATCCATACAGCCATCTCCTGAAGCATTGCATACTTTTTTCCAACCATTACTGCAAGTATCATTACAGACCTGCCCTGAGCTACATTTTACGGCAAAAACTTTATTACTCTGTGCCAATTTCGAAGTCATTGTCAAAAAAAATACAAATATTAAAAAACATTTAAAACCTTTTAACATGTTCACTTATAAATTTAATAACTTTTTTTTAATGAATAATTTTTTTACTTAAACTTAACTCTAATAATTTTTATTTGTTAAATAATTTAAAGAATATATTAATTTCTTAACCATTTCAAGTGTAATAAAAAAATCACGAAAACTTTTTTGTAAAGACAAATCAGCGGAAATAAATAAGTTGAGGGGGCAGGATAATTCTATAAATAATGATGAGTCCGATTTAATTTTGATAAAATATGTAAAATGCTAAATTTCAAATATCGCGCAATTTTTTTTCTTGGCATAAAGGGTGTTGCCATGGCCAATCTCGCCCTTATTTACAAAAAAAAAGGAATATCTGTTTCTGGCTGGGATACTGAGGAAGAATTTATTACCGACAAAAATTTAATTGAAGCAGGAATATGTGTTTTTACAAACCGTAATTTCAACATTTCAAACAATATTGACATTGTGGTTTATTCAGCTGCACATGGAGGTATTAATAATCCCATAATTAAAGATGCTGTAAAAAAAGGCATTAAGGCGATAAGCCAATCTGAGCTTATAAGTCAGCTACTTATGGATTTTGAGACAACAATTGGAGTTTCAGGCTGTCATGGCAAAACAACCACATCAGGTCTTTTGTCTTTTGTACTTAGTAAATTATCAACAGAAACCGCTCATCTTGTTGGTGTTTCTGGATTTAATAACTTAACCGGCGGTTATTATTCAGGAAAAAAGTATTTTACATATGAGGCTGATGAATATGCCGTTGACCCTCCGCGCGATAAAACACCCAAGTTTCATATTGCTTGTCCGCAAAAAGCAATTGTTACAAATATTGATTTTGATCATCCTGATGTTTTTGATGATATCTTACAAGTTGAGAAGGCTTATTTTAAGTTTATGTCATCAGTCTTGCTGAAGAAAAGCCCAACTTTGGTTTTAAACGGTGATGATTTTATTATAAGGAGCTTTGCCATGAAAAATAAGGATAAGAACATAATATTATATGGAAAAGACTTGTCACACGATGTAATTTACTATGACGTTGAGTATCAAAGAGATAGCACTAAATTTAAAATTTCTAGTCGCCGGTTTAATCTTGATAATGAAAGTATTAGCCTTAAAATTTTTGGTGAGAAAAATGTTTCAAATGCGACGGCTGTAATTTGTATGCTTCTTGAGCTTGGTTTTAAGATTGACGATATAAGTTTAGAGATTAAACAATATACCGGCCCTGCCAGACGAATGGAGTTGTTGTTTGAGTTTCAGGATACATATCTTTTTGATGATTATGCTCATCATCCTCAAGAAATTGAGGCAACAATTTCAGCCATGAAAAACAGGTTTCCGGACAAGCGAATAATTGCCATCTTTCAACCTCACACATACTCTCGAACAGCATCACTAATTTATGAATTTGGGAACAGTTTGGCAAGAGCTGATTATGCTTTTATATTGCCGATTTTTGCGTCAGCAAGAGAAAAAGAGCATAATTTTAACATTTCATCTTTTGACATTGTAAAAAGTTCTAATAAGGCTGGGTATAACAATGTACAAGCATATGAAAACATGACTTTACTTATAAATGATTTAAATAATGTGTTGAATCGGGGAGACGTTGTCCTTCTTATGGGAGCAGGGGATGTTTATAAACTATCCAGTCAGGTTATTTCGCTAATTAAGAATTCATAAACTTAATTGGTTAATCTTATCGTTATTTGGGTATAATATACGCAATATGAATTCTCAATTTTTAATTCGTTTTAAAGACAAG
>JBIKWE010000116.1:0-2841 GCA_044356445.1 Limisphaerales bacterium
CCGTTGAACGCCATGGGATTCTTGGCTTTGCCTAGCACATCCTCGCCCTGGCCATCGCTAGCCTCGCAGCCAACCAGCTCTCGCCCGCTGCTGCCTTGTACGTCAGCCTCCAGCACTAGCTGGCCTTCGTCCCACTGGTGCTTGATAATGCCTTGCTTGCGGCTGGCCACCACCATGATCCGGTTGAGTGCCTCGATCCAGGCTTGCCGGTTGATCAGGGTCTCCACTGCAAAGGCCTGGGGGATGAGTCGGCGATACTCTGGATACTGGCCCTCCAGCAACCGGGTGGTAAATACCAAGTCGCCCAGGTCAAAAGTGGCAATGGTATTGTCCAGCGTTATCGTCACCATCCCCTCAGCCTTGCCCAGGTGCTTCCCCAGGGCCTCCAGGCCTTTGCTAGGCAATGTGACAGGGGTAAAGGCTTCAACGCCCTCCTGGACCACGGGGAACACGCTGAGACGATGGCCATCGGTGGAAGCAACTTCCAGGCCATCGGCAGCGGGCTGCAGGTGAATGCCACAAAGGATCTGCTTGCTCTCGTCATTGCTGGCGGTGACTAAGGTGGCTTCCAATGCCTGGGCCAAAGTGCTAGCCTCCAGGGTAAGCTGCTGGCCTTCTGCCCGTTCAATGAGTGGGTAGTCCTCCCTGGGCTGGCCGGATAGGGAATACTTGCCTCCCAGAGTGTTGATGGTGGCCTGGCTGGTTTCCGTGTCCCAGGTGAGATGCAGAATGCCCTGCATCCGGCCCACCATATCGGTGAGTAGCTTGGCTGGCAGTAGCACATCGCCCTCTACGGCAATGCTGGCCTTAGTCTTGGCGGTGATGGTCACCGCTCCCAGGTCGCTGCCTGTCACCGCCAGGGTATCCCCCTCAGCCTTGAGCAGCAGGTTAGCCAGTACGGGGTTGCTAGGCCTGCTGGGCACCGCCCGGTTAGGCAGGGCCAGGACGTTGGCTAGGTCTTTGGCATCAATCGTTAGTTCCATGGTTTCTCCAGTTAGTACAAAATTCAAGCTCAGTCCCTTGGCTATTGCCGAAGCGGTGCCAGACAAACCAGGCGCTAGTCACCGAGTCGCTGCCGCCGGTATCCGCCCGGAACCGTGGCCGGGGGTTGAACACGATCAGCTTGGCCGGCGGGTGTTCTGCCAGCCATCTAGCCCGGTTTTCGCAGGGCTCCAGGTAGCTGAGCCGTAGCAACATGGCCATGCCTACCCGGCAGTTGTCGTAGGCCAGGGGCAGGATCGCCGGGGCCTGGTTGTAGGGTGGGTTGGTAATGATCCAGTCATACCGGGCCATCCGGGACCAGGCGCCAGGATCGGCGGCATCCATGGTGAGCGCAGCGGGCTTGGTTTCGTCGATATCAGCGGTATCCACCAGACGGAACAGGCCAGACTCCTTCAGTACGTCGCTGATCGCCCCCTCGCCATTGCAGGGCTCTAGGACGGTGGCCTGGTTGCGCCAGGGGACAAAGCGATGGCTATCCAGCAAGGCCCAGGTGAGCAGGCCGGGGGTGGGGTAGAAGTCGAGCGGTTGGCGGGCAAGATGCTTAGTTGGGGTGTCCATGGCGGGTTCAGTGGGTGGTGTTTTGTCAGTGGCTTATGGTTGGGTTCTTGAGATGGGTGGCTTAATTGCCTCGTAGCTGATTAGGTGGCCTTCCTCTACCGTCACCTGGGCGTACTGGATAGGACTGCCGTCAGGGGCGCAGTAGGAAAACTTTGACTCCCTCTTGAAGGATTTGTCTCTCTCGATTAGATCGGCAAGCAGTTCTTCGACTTCCTCCCGATCTGGGCGACAGTAGCCGTTTCCGTTGTGAATGAATGTCTAGCCCTTGTGCCTACAACTCATGGTGGTTCTCTCTGTAAGTGGATGGTGTCAGGCTGGTGGCTTATGATTGGGTTTCAATACGGCAAAACACCGCCATTCTAGCCATTGCGCTGAGCCCGTTCGGCGGCGGCTAGCGTTGTTAGATCAGTTCCTAGGGCCGCTGCCAGATCCTCCATAGCCGCAGGGCTCAGGTGAGGGAATGATCTGCCAGCATCCCAATTACGGACGGTAGACACGGAGACATCTAGTTTCCGCGCCAATTGCTCCTGAGTGAGGCCGGAGGCCACCCTTAGGGATTTCATAGTTATCTCCTCTTGGCTGGACATTCCCAATTATCACGCAGATCTCCCAAATCAGGGTAACACAATACCTGATGCTTTCTTGGGATACCTATAAGCGATAGCTATTAGAATATTGCTATTAATGAGTTGACAGATACCAAGCCCAGGCCCTACTATTGAAATATCGACAGCAACCCACAGCCGCTAGCTAATAGCCGGGTTCTGTCAGTCCAGAGAAAAGGGGTCCGTCGCGCCAACGACTCGCCCCAAGTTCAATCCACTTACAAAGGATCTGCTAAACATGATACGTCATTTCCCCGCAACTGTCCTGGCCGCTGCCCTGTTCCTGCCTGCTATGCCTGCCCTGGCCTCTGACACCGTGGCCCTGCGTGGGGACGGCTATTGCCCACCCGAGCAATACAGCTCGGACCCCGACTGTGTCCCTCGCGGATGGCGGGGCACTGGCCGGATCGGTGACGCTGACGAAGCCTCCAGCCGGGACCGGGTCCCCGAATGCATGAACGGCGTGTGCCGCAACCGTCAGGCCAGCCTGGTAGCCACGTCCGAGGCTGACAAGCGCAACCAATGGCCTGAGCGCGTCCCTCAGCCTGGCCACCTAGGCTAGAGTCCCTGGGGGCTGGCCCTCGCTGGCCCCAACCACCAACCACCCACACCACTTACAAAGGTCACATATCATGCCCACTATTGCCGAACGCTACGCCCAGGACCTGATCAACGC
>JBIKWE010000102.1:0-2828 GCA_044356445.1 Limisphaerales bacterium
ATATGCTTTTACTGTAGGATTGCCTCTTGAGTCAAGAATTTCTATGGCAGAAATTTGTTTTATTTTCATAAATATCATCATACCATAAAACCCTTATTTAATTATTCTTGATATAATTTTTTCATTGAAATGAAAATATTTCTTATTAGACACGGTGAAAGTGTCGGAAACACAAAACAAGGCTATATATCAGGACAGTCTGATCCAAATGGCCTTACTGAAAAGGGGCGCATGCAGATTGTAAGAACTGCGTTTAATATTCACCATGAAGTGGTAGATGAAATTTTTTCAAGTGATGTTGCAAGAGCCAATGAAACCGCCAAAATTTTATCTCTATATGCTCAAAAAGATATAAATTATCTGGATTTTTTAAAAGAAATAAATCATGGTATTTTTGAGGGTCATTATTGGTGGGAGGTAATACACAAAATTCCGTTGACATGGGCTTCAAGACGAGAAGATTTTAAAACTCCATATCCTGATGGAGAGAGCATGGCAACTGTTTTTAAGCGTGTTTCTGATGGATTAAAAAGCATTCTGAATGAGCTTGATGAAAGCAAGTCTTATGTTTTTGTGAGTCATCAAGCCATTTTAAGTATTATAAGATATATTTTGAATTTTGAAGATTATGGCGATACGATCTTGCATAATAAGGAGCAGGAGTTTTTAGCATATTTGCATAAAACAAAACTTGATAATGGTGAAGTTGTTAAGTTTGTCGGACGTGATAAAAGATCACTTAAAGAGGTTGATCTTAGGCTTGTTGCTGAGATTAAGCCCCATAAAAAAGAAGTTGAGTTTTATAGCCGGTATTTTTTAAGTTTAAAAGAGAATGACGTAATTGAGAAAGTTCATACAGCATCGTTTAATGAAGTTTATGAGGTTAAAAAGAGGGATAAAGATGTATTGATAAAGATTATCAATCCTCAGGCAAACAATACTTTCAAACAACAAATTGATGTTTATTCATTCTTAAATAAATACAGCATTAAGGCTCCAAAGATTCTAAAAATAGATACATCGGGGATCTTTTTTAACGGAAACGTTCTCGTTCAAGATTATGTGGAAGGAGACAAGTTAACCAGTTGTTTTTCAGAGAATGAGAAAAACCTGAAAACTTTTTTTAAAAATTTATATCAAGAGATATCCAAGATCCATGCCCTTGAATCTTGGAAGTTGTCATCATTCTGGGTTCCGCCTGTTGAGCCAGAGTTAACAGACTGGAAAAACTTCATGAAGTGTAATATAAACATCTCAATTCATAAGGTCCAAGATATGCTAAAAGAAAGTAGGGCTTATAATCTTGTTTTGGAGGAGCTTGAACTGTTAAAAGATTACGTTCGTGAAGAAAGATATAGGGTTGTTCCGCTTCATGGAGATTTGTCAACAGGAAATATTATCATTTCAAAATATAGGCCAGTTGAGGTTCTAAGATTTATTGATTTTGAGTTTGTAAGATTAGGAGATCCCCTATGGGACCTCGCTTACCTTTGGGGTTTTATAGAGAGAAAATCGTTGTTGGCATCAAAAATTTGGTTTGAAACGCTTACTTCATATTTGCCCGAACAAAAAGCTCAGCTTTTGTGGTACAGAACATTATTTCATGTCTGGTCGGCAAGAGATATGATAGATTATAAAGATCAAGATATCGTAGTCAATCGTGGTAAAAAATCTTTAGAACTAATTAGAAAGTTTCCGTCAAGTTGCTTTATATAAGTTGTTTTTTATATAATTTTTCCTAATGGAAGTATTTTTAGAGTTAAGCATAATCTTGTTTATCGCCATGGGCATATCTTTGCTCATGAAGATTTTAAAACAACCTTTACTTGTTGGGTATATTTTAACCGGAATCATTGTTGGGCCTAATTTCTTAAACATTCTTGCAAGTCAGGACGAGCTGAAGTTATTCTCAAAAATCGGAATTGTGGTACTTCTTTTTATTGTGGGTTTAAGTCTGAGTCCCAAAGTTATAAAAGAAGTTGGCAAGGTATCCTTGCTTACAGGTTTAGGTCAAGTCTTGTTTACAGCTGTAATTGGTTTTTTTATTGCCAGATTTCTGGGACTTGAAACAATTGCCGCAATGTTTGTTGCCATTGCACTGACATTCTCAAGCACAATCATTATTTTAAAACTTTTATCTGACAAAGGGGATATTCATGCATTATACGGCAAAGTTGCAATTGGCTTTTTGTTGGTTCAAGACATTGTTGCCACAATAATATTACTAATTGCAACGTCATATGCAGCAAACTCAGGCGACAATTTATTGTTGACAACCTTGTTGACTTTGGGCAAAGGCGTTGTTGTGATTGCTGCTGTTTTTAGTATAAGCAGCTTTTTATTGCCAAAATTAAGTAAATTTATTGCCAGTTCTCAAGAGTTGTTATTTCTTTTTTCGTTAAGTTTTGCTCTTGGAATGGGTGCGATATTTAGTGTCATCGGTTTTTCAGTTGAGATTGGGGCATTGGTTGCTGGCGTCACGCTTTCAATAACTCCGTACGCTTATGAAGTCGGTTCAAGGCTTAGGCCTTTGAGGGATTTTTTCATTCTGCTATTTTTTATTTTGCTTGGGTCGCAGATGATATTTGCAAACATATTAGAGATTTTGTTCCCCGCAATCGTATTGTCCCTATTTGTTTTAATCGGCAACCCGATAATAGTTATAATAATTATGAACTTACTTGGTTTTAGCAAAAGAACCGGTTTTCAAGCAGGTTTAACAGTTGCTCAGATTAGTGAATTCTCACTGATATTAGCAACACTTGGCTTTGAGATTGGATCATTAACTCAAGAACAGTTATCACTTGTGACACTTGTTGGCTTGGTGA
>JBIKWE010000103.1:0-2793 GCA_044356445.1 Limisphaerales bacterium
TTTTATCTAATAAGCTTTTTAATCCAATTGGATCTTCATATCATTTTATTGCTTTTTTAGTTGCCGTATTATTGATGATTGCCATGTATGTCTGGAGAACTTTTAAGGTCAGACATAGCAACAAAGAGCAGTACAAGGTGACTATAATTTCGCTTGGAGTAATCTCGGCATTTATCTTGTTATCCTCAGTTTTTCATATTTTTCTTGTTTTTCAGCAGATTTCAAAAAACGAGGCGCAGTTATTATTGCCTCCACTTGATATCTCTTGGTTTGCAGCTGTTGAGATTCTTAAAAATCCTTTGTCTGCCCTTTTTGGAGTTGGTGTTGACAATTTTTCATCCGTCTTCCCACAAGTTAGAACAATTGAGTATAATCAAACCCCGCTTTGGGAGATAAACTCATTTATAACTTCTGGTTCAGCGTTTACCCACGTTATAACTGAGCTAGGATTATTGGGTGGCTTTGCTTTTGGTCTGTTAATTTTAACTTTTGTTAAAAAATTAAAAGAAGTCAAGCTTGAATCGGCAACATTTTTTGTAGCAACAATTGTGACTTTGCTTATTTTACCGCCGTCAATAATTTCACTGTTTATGTTTTTTGTGTCACTTGCCGTCATTAGTTCAGATTTAAACAGAAATAAGCATTTTGACTCTTATTCCATAAATCTTGCCGGATTAATGCCGATATATGTCTCTGCAGCTGTTTTGGGCGTGGTGTTATTTGGCGGCTTCTATTATTTAATATTTAAAAACAGCTTGTCCGAATATTACTTCAAACAGTCTCTTAACGGCATATCTGAAAATAATCTCGAAAAATTATACACTTTTCAGTTAAGGGCGGTTCAGGAGGCAGGCTATAATGAAGAATTTAGACGACAGCTTGCGGGGACCAACATTCTTATTGCCAATAACATTGCATCAAAAGGACAGGATAAGTTAACTGAGAATGATAAGCAATATATTACCCAAGCGATACAGGCTGCTATAGCAGAGGCCAAAGCCTCAGTGTCTCTTAACCCTTCAAGAGTTGTTAACTGGCAAGTTCTGGCTGATACATATCGTCAAATAATAAATGTGGTTGAAGATGCGCCTGTCTGGACAGTGTCTGCTTATCAGCAAGCAATTGTCCTTGATCCAAGAAATCCCGCCTTAAGACTTGATCTTGGTGGCGTATTTTATTTATTTAAAAACTACGATGACGCACAGAAGATGTTTGAGCAGGCTGTTTCGCTGAAACAGGATTGGGCAAACGCGAGATATAATCTCGGCTGGACTCTATATCAAAAAGAGCAGTACGGACCGGCTGTTGAGCAAATGCAACTTGTCGTTGGCTTGATTGATCCATCAAAACAATCAGAAGATTACACTGCAGCGCAAAAAGTTCTTGATGATTTTAAGAAAAAGAACGATGAGCAAATTAAAAAAAATGAAAGCTCAAGCTCGGATAAAAAATCAACATCACAAAATGCAGTCCAGCCACCAAGACAGCTAAACTTACCTCAACAGCCAGAAACTCAGCTTGAAGAGAAGTTAAATCTGCCAGATAGCGCCTCTCCATCAACAGGTGAGAGTCCAGCTGTTGTGCCAGAAACAAGACCTGACACCGTTACCCCCACGCAACAAGCGCCACAATCTCAGCCATAAAATTATTATTTAAAATTTCCAAAACCCACCGGGAATTTGAGACGTAATTTTTATCACATAAGTCATATATGCAAGGCACGGATTGGCAAATAATGAAATAAAATATCCAAGATGCCAGTTTATCATACCAAATAACATGGCAAGTGTACCAATAAGCATAATTGGAGCAATTAAAAATGAAGTTAATAAATTGCTAAGCGGTGAGATAAAAGAAATTTGTCTAAAATACCAAAATATTATAGGCAATGTGAAGACCTGAGCAGAAAGAGAAGTCCTTAACTCTTCATTGATAAACGAGGATAATCCCTCAAATGAAAATCTCTTTTTTGTTTTTTTTGGTGGCACAGCCCGGGGGGCTGTGCCACCAAAAAGCAAGATGCCAAGTGTCGCGCCAAATGATAGCTGAAAAGAAATGCTTGTTAAAAGTTTGAAATCAAAAAGCAGCATAAGACAACAGGATAAAAATAAGGTATACAAAGGAAAAGTGCGACGACCCATAAACTGTCCTAATAGAGCAAGTACACCCATTATGCCAGCCCTAACAGCTGGTGCTTCTGCTCCAACAAAAAATACAAATACAATTATGATAATTATTGAAAAAATTAGCGAGGCTCCGCGCCCGATAACTGGAGTTAATATACTTAATACGCTGTTTGACAATAAAGTTATATTCTGTCCTGATAGTACAACTATATGAATTAGTCCAACTTGTTTTAACTGTTCTTTAAATTGTTCAGTTACATATAAATCTCGTCCGAGAATTATACCGTTCACCAAAGATGCATGAGGTTCATGATAATAACTATTAATTAAGCCGGTTAAGACATCCATCAACGCCATTTTAAAGAGTTATAAAATCTTTAATCTTGTCCCATGTGCTTATGCTTACAACCTTTCTTTCAGTCAGTTCAATAAGATCTTCATAGGGCCTGTTATCTATTATTTTCTGCCCGGTTGTTGGTCCGATATTAGGCAATGTATCAAGCTCATTAAGCGTGGCGTTATTAATTGAGATAAGATAAGAAGGGGCTGGCTCAACGGCATTTTTAATCGGTGATGGTGTTACCGAGCTTACCCCTTTTGGTGGCAGATAGCTTAAAATTCTTTGGTCTTCTTCAATAAATGTTCTTAATGCAATTTCAAACTTATA
>JBIKWE010000118.1:0-2770 GCA_044356445.1 Limisphaerales bacterium
ATTGACGAATACCGGGTAAAACGGGGTAGAGACCCGGTCAACAAACTACCCTACGGCTACAGGATTGAGATACGACCAGGACACTGGGCCCGTCAATGCCTGGGGCGCAACAACCTAAGGGCAGTCCACGCCCCAGCATCAGTCTTAACTAGACGGGACAACCTAGCGCTTAACCTGCTGCGCTGGTATTACCAGACACCCTCGACCCAGTTCACCGTCGAGGCCTGGTTAGCTGGGGCGGATGCCTTAGCCAGTCAGAAGCTAAGCGATCGCTTTTATCGTGCCAACCTCCACCGACGCTTCGACCAGGCGGTCGAAGACATCAAACCCGACCTTAACCCGGCGTTTGACCTGGTCGAGGCCGGTGACTGGTTGGAGCAGGTGATCATCAAACGAGCAGCACCGATCAAGCCGGTCACCGCTGATCATTACGTGTCGGAGCTGCAGCGGATGAGGGTTGAAGCTAAGCTAACCCAGGCCGATCTGGGTCGACTGGCTGGTTACTCCCAGCCCCAGGTTAGCAAGGCGGAGCGATCACCCGGGTCGACGACCGCCAAGGCATTACAGGCCGTTATCGAGAATATGAATAAGTGAGATATTCCTAAATCATAAAAAACCTATAAACGAGGTACAGCAATGGTTACAGCGTTCAAGAATAGCTACTCACATACGATCACATCGCCAAATGTGATCGTATGTGAGTTGTTTGAGGCGTTGCTACACCAGGGTCTTATCGCTACCGTAGGGATACCGAAACGGGCACCGCCTAGACAATAAAAAAAGACGGTCTAGCGACCGTCCCTTCTCTAAAAGCGAAATTACTACCGAAGCCCGGGCACCACCCCGGAAATCGGACAACCAACACACTTAGTAACGCCTTACGACTTCGACACCGTTTTGCGAGTTCAGCACCGACAACACCGGGCTACCGGTTAGCAGTACCTAACGTAGATGGTTAGTATGCCTTTTAGTATATCCCTAGCATCCAAAAACGGCTATCACACTTCAAAAGATAGACCGTGTCCAATTTGCGGAAAACACCACGGCTGTAAGGTTTTAGACACCGGTGACGTTTTTTGCCTGCGTACCTTCAGCGACCACGGGATCCCCTTTGGCTACCGGTTCGTCAAAGCGCTAGATAACGGTATGGGCGGTCTAATTGCGGTCACAGGCCCGTCCTACACCCCGGTAAAACCGGTCACCCCTGCGCCTGAACCAGTTACCCTACCGGATCGGATCCTAGATTCAGAATTTCGTAAACTTTACCCCCAACTAACCCTACACAGCCGCCACCATGCCAAGCTAGAGCGTCGAGGGTTAGACCGTCGAACGGTCGAACGGTTCAAAGCTGACGGGTTCAGGTCCTGGGTACCGCGAAAGAAGGTAGTCGGGATCGACACCCGGTTACCCGGTGTTAGGCCAGGCTCCACCCTGGTCGGGTCCGGTGGAATGACCATTCCTGCTTACAGCCCTGACCGGAAACTGATCGGGTTTCAAGTAGCCTCTGACCGGGTCGACGATAAAGGAAAGTATGTCTACCTTTGGCGATCGCTAGAGACACGCGAGAGCCAGGCGCCGTTACTATTCACCGCCTACGGGTTACCCGACTACAGCACCGTCGAGACCGTAATACCTGAAGCCGACGTTCTTTGCGTCAGTCGCCGGGACCCTGACGGGGTGATCGTTGGGGCCATGGTTAGGGACATGGTAGGTCGAGTCGTCAAACAAGCGACGAAGCGGTTCAGGGCCGACCTACCCCAGGACCACGCCGACTATAACGCCGTCCTGCTAGGGCTGCAGCTGGGGCTAAGCGCCGGAGTGAAAACCCTTTGGGCCTTCACCTCGAACGCACGGGTTCGGTGTCAGATTGTCGGCGAGGACACCGTACCGCCCGGGTTAGCGCCGCTCTACCATCTTTGTACCCGGTTACTAGAGACGTCTATCACCCATTTCCTGCAGTGGGTACCAGACATCTACACAGACCCCGCTAGAGCGACCCTGGACACTGTCGAACCCACTGACGACTACTACGACCTAAGGACCGTTTGGTTAGTCGACGGGGCGCTTAAGAGTTGGCTGACGGCGGATAAGCATCAGGTCACGGTGATCGGTTGTCCTGGGGGGTTGTTTGGGTCAGCTGGTTTCGACCTGGGTCGATACCTGGGGCTACTACAGGCGGAGCGGGTGATCTTGATGCCTGACGCCGGCGACGTAGTTAACCCCCATACCACCCGGGCTAACCAGGCCACCATCGGGACGGTTCAGGACCTGGGTTACCCCGTTGCTATTGGTTGGTGGGGGCAAACCACTAAACCGAAAACCCAGGATGAACCCGGCGATATTGACGACCTGGCCAAGGGTCGCCCCGTCGAGCTGCTAACCCCGGAACAATTTGCAAAGCTCCACCCGTCGACCGTGGCGGATGCGGTCGGTCGGGAGCTAACCCCGGGGATCCACCGCTTTGATAACCCGGTTCCTTACCCAAGGTTGCAGCGGTATCGAGCGCCGAACCGGTTCAAACGTGGATCACGCTTACAAACAATCCGGGACCTGGTTGAGGCCGGGGGGCGCTACATCCTAGACGGGTCTGAAGCAGGCTTAGGGAAGTCGACCGACGTATCAACGTGGCGCCCCGAGGCCTTCGGCGCTCACCAGCTGGTCTGGTTGGTCGACGACCCGGTAACCACCGCCTACCCTGACTGGGCCCCGTACCGAGGCCGGGACGCCGGTCGAGTGTTGCGGGGTGATGGGCGAGTAGTACGGGCCCACG
>JBIKWE010000104.1:0-2766 GCA_044356445.1 Limisphaerales bacterium
AACCGATGATTTTTGGCAGATTTTTGCAATATTTACCGGTATAAAAACCACTGGTGTAAGAGGCGATGACCGTGCATATGGCGAGACAATTGCCATTCGAGCTGTTGAGTCACAAGATGTAATGTCTGCCAGCTTTGCTAAAGTTCCGTTTGAAATTTTAGAGAAAATAAGCATAAGAATTGTGACGGAAATAAAATCTGTAAATCGTGTAGTGTACGATATTACCAATAAACCACCGGGTACTATTGAGTGGGAATAAATAACCATGTCTAACCTCTCATTTCACAAACTATCATTTACAGATCTTCAAAAAGACTGTATAGAGCTTTACAACGCAAAACTAAAAGATTTAAAAATTGATCAAATTGTTTCAATTTGTCGCGGTGGCGATGTTGTATCAAGAATTTTCTCCGATCTTTTTTCAAACGCTCCAATCTCACATATAACTATAACTTCCTATAAAGACCTTAGTAAACAAAAAACTCCAGTCATTACCGAAGAACCACAAAAAGATATGTCAGACAAAGTTATTCTTTTAGTTGATGAAGTTTCTGATACTGGCGTAACTTTTGACATTGTTAAAGATTATTTCTTGAAAAGAAATGTCAAAAAAATTTATACTTTATCGCCTTACATAAAACCTCACACCAAACATATTCCAGATTATTATTTGAAAAAAATTGATGGCTGGATTGTTTTTCCATATGATTTAAGAGAGACGTATGACGGATTTGTTAAAATGTTTGGGTCAGATAATAAGGCAAAAGACAAAATGCTTGAAATAGGCTTTTCAAAGTGGGAAGTTGATAGCATCTAATATTTGATCATATTTTATGAAAAAACTTCTTGTTGCAACCTCAAATCCCGGTAAAAAAAGGGAGATACTTTCGGTTCTCAGAAATATTGAAAACCAAATACAAATATTAACCCTTAATGATTTTGACAACATAGAAGAACCCGAAGAAACTGGCTCTACTTTTGAGGAAAATGCAGAGCTAAAAGCAAGATATTACGCAAAAAAAACCGGTCTAGCAACATTATCTGATGATGGCGGAATCATGATAGATGTGCTAAATGGCGAGCCCGGAGTACAATCAAGAAGGTGGCCCGGTTACAGAGCAACAGATAAAGAGCTTATTGAGTTTACACTTAAGAAGTTGTCATATTTTGATGACAGTAAAAGATCTGCCAAGCTTGAAACTGTTACTTGTTTTTATAATCCTGAATCTAAAAAAATATATTTTTCAAAGGAAAATATTGAAGGAAGAATTGCTCAAAAACCATATTCAAATATACCTGCTGGCTATCCATACAGATCTTTGTTTGTTTTAAGTAAATATAATAAATATTATGACGAATTAACATTAAATGAACATGAAAAAATAAATCATAGAATAAAAGCTGTTAAAAATATTATGCCTCACATTAAAGCGGAGCTTTTGCCATCAAAAATTTAAAATATGAACTCTGAAATATTTTTTCTGTACTTTGTCCTGCCTGCTGTAACTATCTTTTTAATTTTTTCGAGCAAATATTACTACTCAAAAAAAGAGTCTCAGAAAATGAGATTTAATATTCCCGAAGGATTATTTATTGGTAATGTTGTTGTGCCATTAATTGGACTTGCAATAATACTTGGAATTTATTCTGCTATTCTTAAAATCCAAGATATTTCTCAATTAAAGTGGGAGATGCTTGCTGTATTTACAATTACTTTACTCTCTTTAGTAATTGGTATTGGCATTGGGGCTCATATTGTGGCCATAATAATTGAAAAAAGTTTAGGAAACAAAAAATTTTTGCCTAAAAAAACTAGAGAAATACTATATTATTTTCATTGGCCATTTGGTCACAAGATGACTTTTGTACCAACGACATTAATTTTTCACGTGTTAACTCTTCTTGATTTATTTAAAGGAGAAATATATGTCATGAAAGCTCATCAGATGATTTTTTCTGCCATTTTTGCCATCTTACTTGGCGGAGTTATGACAACAATTTTTATCATCACTCATGTTACTAGAACCATGTTTTACACATTGCTCGTGATAAATATTTCCCTTCAGCTCTTGCTAATTTATGAAAATATTACATTAAGATATCATGTCATCTCATTTTTCTTTTATGCAACAAATTTCGCAACATTATTATTTTTAGCAATATACAGATATTCCTATAAAAGCTTTCCAAGATTTCATGATTTTCTGCAAGAAAAGTTTCCAAACGGGGATAAAGTAGGTGGAGATTGATAATTTTTGATATAATTTACAACATGTTGGATTTACAATACATTAAAGTCAATCAAAAAAAAGTCAAAGATGCTTTGCTAAACAAAAATCGTAAAGCCGATGTTGACAAAATAATTTTTCTTGATGAAAAAAGACGAGAGCAAATTAAAGAAATTCAAACATTAAGAGAAGAAAGAAATAGTTTGTCAAAAATAAACCCTCCATCTCAAGAAAATATAAATAGAGGAAAAGAGATAAAAGAATCTCTTAAGAAAATTGAAGAAGAAAATACTGATACTGAGAAAGAGTTATCAGAACTTATGCTTTACATTGTTAATGTGCCACTTGATGAAGTGCCAGTTGGCAAAGATGAGTCTGGAAATTTGGAGCTTAAAAAATGGGGAGAACCAAGAAAATTTGACTTTACACCAAAAGACCATATTACTCTTGGCACTGACCTTGATATTTTAGACCTTGAAAGAGGTAATAAAGTCTCTGGCTTTAGAGGATATTTTTTGAAAAATGAAGGTGCGATTTT
>JBIKWE010000028.1:0-9673 GCA_044356445.1 Limisphaerales bacterium
CAGATTTTGTTCAAGTTAAAGGAACTATCTCTAAAACACAGCAAGGCGAGGTGACTCTTTTTGTAAAAAAACTAACTCTTCTTTCAAAAAGCTTAAGGCCAATGCCAACTCAGATTGATGACAAAGAACAACAATTTCGTCGTCGTTATGTGGATTTGGCAATAAATTCCAAAAAAAAGGATCTATTCGTCAGAAAATCCAAATTCTGGGAAGCTTCAAGAGAATTTATGAAAGAAAACGGTTTCATGGAAGTTGAAACACCAGTTCTTGAACATGTCACGGGTGGCGCTGACGCAACTCCGTTTATGACTCATCATAACGCCCTTGATCAAGATTTTTATCTTAGAATTTCAACCGAGCTTTATCAAAAAAGACTTATCGGTGGTGGTTTTGAAAAAATATTTACCCTTGGACCTAATTTTAGAAATGAAGGATTATCTGACGAACACCTTCAAGAGTTTTATCAGCTTGAGTGGTATTTTGCATACGCAGACTACAAAGACAATATGAACTTGGTTAAAAACCTTTTTAGATATATTGCTAAAGAAGTTTATGGTAAAACTAAATTTCAAACCAGAGGCCATAGCTTTGATTTATCTGACGATTGGGAAGAAATAAGCTATCCCGAAATAATAAAGAAAAGATTTGATATAGATATTTTTGAGGATTCAGATGAAAAAATGCTTAACAAATTAAAAGAAGTTGGGGTTGAACTTGGTGGTGCAATTAATAGAAATAGGCTAATTGATAATTTATGGAAAGTTATACGAAAAGAAATTTCAGGCCCGGCATTTCTTATAAATGAGCCGGCTTTTATGTCGCCACTTGCTAAGGCAAAAACCGGTGATGCCAGATTAACCGAAAGATTTCATGTGATAATTGCCGGTTCAGAGCTTGGTAATGGATATAGTGAAATCAACGACCCCCAATATCAGCTTTCGCAATTTTTAAATCAGCAAGCTATGCGTGATAAAGGTGATGACGAAGCTCAAATGCTTGATATTGATTATGTTGAGATGCTTGAGTATGGTATGCCGCCAACCAGCGGATATGGTCAAAGCGAGCGGGTTTTTTGGTATTTGGAAGATATAACTGGCAGAGAGGGAACTTTTTTCCCACAAATGCGTCATGAAGTTGAAAAGCTTACCAAAGAGTTTTATAAAGAAGTTAAGTTCGAAGGAGCGGTAATCAACACAGCACAAAAAAATGATTCATCAGATTTAAAAGGTTTACCTTCAAAAGAAGAAGCTTTAAAGCTTCTTGAAGAACATGTAAAAGATGATTATCAAAAACTTCATGCCAAAATGGTGGCAGAAAGTATGAAAATGTATGCCAATAAATTTTCGGCAAACGAAGATTTATGGTATATAACTGGTCTGCTTCATGACTTAGACTATCATAAATTTCCAGATGAGCACCCTAAAGAATCTTTGAAATGGTTTTCCGAGTGGGGATATCCTCAAGAGCTTATTCAAGCCGTGTCTGCTCATGCCATGGGCTCAGGTAGAACTGAAACCCAACCCAAAACACAACTTGATTTTGCACTAATTGCTTGTGACGAGCTGTCAGGGCTTCTTTATGCATATTCTCTTATGAGGCCAACTGGATTTGAGGGAATGGAAGCAAAATCAGTTATGAAAAAATTTAAGGATAAGGCATTTGCTGCAAAAATTGATAGAGAGGAAATTAAGATGGGTGTTGAAGGATTGGGAATTGACTTAAAGGAGCATATAGAAAATCTTATACAAGTATTTAATTAGAAACAGTAAATAATGTGTATTTAAATTTAAATAAATGAATAAAAAGAACATTGATCTAGAAAAAAAATTAACATATAGACTAATTCAAGCTATGTATGCTGTATTATTAGTCTTAATTGTATTTATTTCAGTCATGATCGGACTGGATGCAAAACCAGAAATTGTTCCAAATCAATACAAAAGTTATATTAACTGCAAAAACGGCGATCAAATTAGTTTCAAAGAAGCTCTTTTAAGCCGTTTTGATGTAGCTAATGAAGAAAGTTTAAATACGTATGGTGATGAAAAAGCCAGAATTTTATGCGCCAATTATAATAGACAAAAAGCCTTAGATTTAGGACTATCTAATTATGTTATAGATGACTATATAAAAAATAACTTGATTGATAAAAAAAACTACAGATTAACAATGCATTACACGATCGAAGGAAGCTGGACAATGGTATTAACATATATCATTACAAGTTTTTTATTCGGGTACATTTCTTTAAACATATTTAAGGAAACAATTTTATACGTTATCTTTGGTAAAAAAGTATCTTGGAAATGGATTTTGCCTCTGTAGTTTAAAACATCATCAAAAAGTGAGGGGAAGCTTATTTTGAGAATTTTTAGAAAATTCAGTTATGAATTATATACAATTAAGCGAATTAGATTTATAGTTATCCAAGAATAATTTCTCTTGGAATTTTATTTTTTAAAGGCTCATTTGGGCTCTATTGGATTAAACCCCTGATAATAAAAATCTGAAAATGACTTTCGCTCTGTGCTACTAGGTGACACAAATACTATTTTTTCTTCTGGTTTATCTATAGATACTAAAACCACCATATTTTCAACTTCGTAGTCTAGTTTAAAAAATCTTCCAGCCATTGCACCTGCAATTACTGCTTTAAGCTTAATATCATTGACAAAATCTCCAGCGCTTGACTCATATACTCCAATTCCGTATGCATTTACTTCTTGACCAATTTCAATTCCTTTACAAACCTCCCATGGCAAATCTACTCCGGTTTTACTTTTTGGCAACTCAACACATTTTATTGTCTTTGGTGTAAATAATTCCATTATTGCATCAATATTTTTATTGTTAACCGACTCAATCAAAGTAGTAATATTAACATTGCCATTCTCGTCATAGACATTGCTTCGCACAACATCACCATTACACTTTGAAGAATTTAGCAACTGCGATCTTTTTGCTCGCAACGCAAGTAGTTCTTTTTGCACTTCTTTTACAGTATTCCTGTTATTGATAATATTGTTCATAATATTAATGTATCTATAATCTATTTTTGTAATCTCTAGTAATTCCGCTGCAGAACATTTTGCATTTTCATACATCGTTCCTTGAATAAAATACATAATTGAAACAACAAATAAAAGAATCGTCAGCACAACTATAATAATGTTTTTAATCATAAATATTTTTATATGTTTTAACGTTTAGCTTAATATCTTCTTAATTCTAAAAAGACTTAAAATTAATTTATTTTCGTATGTAAATAAATATTATAGCAGAGCTAGCATCAACAGATATTAAATATTTATTTTTTTAGGGTCTATAAGCAAGAATAAAAAAATAAATTCACTCTTCCAAATCCAAATACATCAAAACTGCATCAATATATCTGTCTTTATACCATATCCCACGGGGCAAAACTCCATACTCTTTAAATCCTAATTCAGTATAAAGATTGTGGGCGATCTTATTTTCTGAATACACTGTCAAAACAACCTTTTTCAATTCAGGTAATTTGCTTTTTGCAATATTTAAAAGCTCTTCTGCTATTTTCTTTCCAACGCCTAATCCACGAAAATCAGAATCTACTGAGATACCAAACTCTCCAATATGTCGACTCCTCATTCTTTCTTCCGTTTTCCTTCTTAAAGTTGAATATCCAATAATTTTGAAGTCATAAACCGCAATTACTCCAATAAAATCCTGTTCTTCCATACCCTTTAAAACTGTTTCTAAATATATCTTTTCATCCTCAAATGTTATCTCTTCACCAGAATAAATGATGTAGGTATCTTCTTTTGAAATTTTATTAATATATTTAAGCAATTCTTCAAGATCTCCCATAGAGGGAATTTGTAAAGATACTTCTTTTCCATCTTGCAATAAAATTTTTCCGATTTTTTCACCCTCTAATACATCTGACATAATTTTAATTTTTTTAACTTAATTTAAATAATTCATTTAATATTGCTATAATATGCTAAAATAATTTAAATTTTTGATAAATATAGTGAGTATTTTATGAAAACCATTTTAATTTGTCCTCCTGATAATTTCAGCATCGAGTATGAAATCAATCCTTGGATGAAAACTTCAAATATTATTGATAAGATCAAAGTCTTTAATCAGTATACGACCCTCAAGGATATTTTCAATAAGCTAAATTTAGCATATAAAGAAATTACGCCTAATAAAGGATTACCTGATCAGGTTTTTACAACCGACGTGGGTTTGGTTTTCAAAAATACCTTCATAAAAGCTAATTTTTTATATGGTCCTCGCAAAAAAGAAGCTGATATTGCAGAATCTTTTTTTAGACAAAAAAAATTTAAAATTGAAACTTTACCTGAAGATATTTATTTTGAGGGAGGTGACGTTGTGAGATTCGGTGATCGATTTTTTTTAGGTTATGGTAAAAGAACCTCTTATGAGGCTGCGTTTCATATTCAAAAAATTCTTAATAAACAAGTTGTTCCCGTAAAACTTGATGACCCATACTTTTATCACTTAGATACTCTTTTTTCACCAATCAACAAAGACTCAGCTTTAATTTATAAAAAAGCTATTTCATTTGATGAGTTTAAAAAAATCACTAAATTTTTTAAAAATGTTATTGAGGTTTCAGACACTGATAGCAAGCATTTAGCCTGCAATAACCTTGTTTTTAACAAAAATATTATACTCCCTGAAGGGGTTTCTTTTGACTTAATAAATAAAATTAAATCTCAAAATCTGCAAATTCATAAATTGGATTTTTCCGAATACTTAAAAGGTGGTGGTGGAATTCATTGTGTGAGTCTTGAAATGCATTAGACATACTTCTGATTTTTATAATTACTATCAAAAATCAAAAGTATACAACTAAAGAGTATGAGGAATAGAAGAAGGTCGAATATGGCATGCATTTTTGCCACTTCGACCCCCCTCTTTCCTGGTATCGATTACGCTTGGAGTATGACAACAATCCAAACGTATAGTGCAACGACGTTAACTACAGTACACTCTATCGCAAGCCATCCTCCTTGCCTGAACCACTCGCCCCAACCCAAGCGGGCACGGGCGTTGGCAATGATGTTGGCCGCCGAGCCAATCGGGGTGGCATTGGCAGCCACGACCCCTGCTGAAAGCAGCACGAACCAAAGTATCGTGACCGGTACCCCGAGTGCTTCCAGCTGGATGATGATCCCTGAGAGGACAGCGATCGCGATTACGTTGTCCATCACCGCGGTCACAAGACCCGCAACGATCGCAACGACCACGACCAGAACGATGAGATTCGTCCCGACCGTGTTGTAGATCGCGTATGTTACTAGTTCGGTCACCCCCGTCGCCTCGAGGACGTGGGCAATCCCGAACAAGAACACTATGAACAACAAGGTGCTCCACGGCAGCTCCGATAGCGCAACTTCGTTGTGAGTCTTGTGTACGGATGCGATATAGAGCGTGGCGGCAAAGAGGATCATGGCCACGAGCCCAATCCCGTTGCCGTGCTCCATGCCAAAGATCATACCGATCGGCTCGGCAGCGACGAGGCCGACAGCTCCGAACCCGAAAAGTCCATGCAGCAACTTCACCGAGGGCTTGTTTTCAGCCACTTCCTCATGGTGACCGTTCATGATGACTTCGTGTACTTCAATCACCTGCTCTTGTTCTTCTTTGAGGTGTTCGAAGTCAGCAGACTCCACAGTAACCGCGAGGAACTCTCGAATGGTTGTCTTCTGCGTCATCCGTACGCGAAAGATGAACCATGCGATTGTCACCCCGGCCGGCAACCAAGCGTACTTTATGAAGTCAAACGCCTGAAGACCGCTGATCGTGGAAACCGCGATCCCGACCGGGTTGCCCAGCGGAAGAAGTTGTGATCCGATGTTCGTCGCCGAGACCATCAGTACCACAATGGTCTTCCACGACCTGTCAGACAACCTGAGCTTGCCGTTGTCAATACCTATGATACTCCGCATGACGGCGTACCATATGAGTACCGAATTGACTTCGTCGATAAGCGCAGCCGATGCCGCACTCATCACGAAGACGAACACCAACATCGCCCAGCCGCGGATGCCTTCGGGGAGAAAATCCTCGATGAGCCGGTCAAAGTACCTGACACGGGCGAGGTAGTCAACCCAGGTGAGAAGAGCTACTAACTTGACGAACAATATCCACTCCATCCCGTCGATGAAGTGGTAAAAATCGCTGGTCCCGGTGGCCAGCAACAGAAGAAGGCCGCCGACTACAAAAGGCAGGCGCTCCTCGCCGAAGAGTATGGTCCCGACAATCGCAGCGACCAGAGCGGTCACAGCGATTGCCATTGATGCTGTGGGGAGAATGAATGATAGGCCCGAAAGAGCTACCATTACTATTCCCAACCACGTTACGACTTTCCGAATTTGATACTTCTGCATGATCTTCTCCTTGAGGATATGACGCTTGCCCCGTTGCACAAACTACCGCATGGCAAGCAACCTTCTGATGTCTTAAAGACAGCAAAAAGTTGATAGCATGCGGTTTTGATTCGAATACTCTTTAGTTGTTAATGTGCAATGCTTATCTGATTCCTCCTAATTGCATGCTTTCACAATAGGATATTTGCAAATAAACGTGGGAAATTATAAGAAAGTCGTATCAACTACTCAATACATAACTGTGATGTATTATTAATTAAACCCATGAGTTGCATTATTTAAATCAATCTTTTATAATTAAATATGGTAGATGATTTAAATCTTCTAAACTCCCTTCCAGAGCTTCATGCTCATATTTCGTCATCAATTCCCCCACACACTTATTGGCATATTGCAAACAGTGAAGGATACAAGCTTCCAAAGAGAGATTATCATGAGTTTGTAAATCATATCGTGTTATCCTCGGATCGCAAAATGACTCTGAAAGAGTATCTTGATGAGATTTATCATCCTATTTTAAACAAACTTTCATCAGGCACTTTGGCCCTTGAAAAAGCTGTTTACGAAACTCTCGGTGGAGCTTACAGATCAGGAAATATTAAATTATACGAACTTCGAGGTAACCCTATGAAACACAATAAAGAAGGCGAAGTTGACCTTGATCATGCCATAATGGCGATGCTTCGCGGTATGGAGCGAGCCCTTCTTGAGTACCCAAAACTTCGAGCCGGACTTATATTTTGTCTTGATAGACAATTTAGTTTTGAACAAAATAAAATAATTGTTGAGAAGGCTATCAAATACAGAAATAGAGGAGTTGTGGCAATTGATTTTGCAAATTACAATAAAAAGGGGTTTAATTTTAAAGATTATAAAGAGCTTGTTGAACATGCCAGAGAGTTTGGGCTTAAAGTAACAGCTCATTCTGGAGAAACTGATGACACAAACGACATGTGGGAGCTTGTTGAATATATCAACCCAGATAGAATTGGTCATGGTATAAAATCGGCATATGATGAAAAATTAATGAATATTATCTCTGAAAAAAATATTATTTTAGAGGTTTGTCCAATTGGAAATTTAATGACCAAAGCGATTAAAGATAATCATGAACTTAAGCATATCATTCAGACATTAATGAAAAATAACGTTAAAATAACAATAAATACAGATTGGCCAGAGACTTTAGTCGGAGGACATTTAAAAAATCAGTTTGAGTATTTATTAAAAAATGAAATTATCACAACTTATCAAGCTGAAACTATGATTCACTGTGGTTTTGATTCAACATTTATTCCGATGAACGATAAAGAGAGTAATTTGTATTTATAATTAATGAATAGTAATCAAAACAAAATTATAAGCACTGGCATAACTTTTGATGATGTACTTCTTGTGCCGGGATATAGTCCATTTAAAAGGCAAGATATAAGCCTTGGCACTAAATTTTCAAAAAACATAACAATAGAAATACCTTTGGTATCTGCCCCCATGGACACGGTAACTGAGTCGCGACTTGCAATATCACTTGCTCAGCTTGGTGGGATTGGAATTATTCATAGAAATTTAACTATTGAAGATCAAGTTAAAGAAGTTTTAGCAGTAAAGTCTGAAAAAAACGAAAACGGGAATTCATTGTTAGTTGGTGCCGCAGTTGGCGCTTCAAACGGTTTTGAAAATAGAGCTGAGAAATTAGTTAAAGCTGGAGCAGATGTTATTGTTATTGATTCAGCTCATGGTTATGCAGATTCAATAATTGATGCTGTAAAATTTCTTAAAAAAACTTTTCCTAAAACAGATGTTGTTGCTGGAAATATTGCCACATATGATGGCGCAGGAGCACTAATTGATGCTGGTGCAGACGGAATTCGTGTTGGCATGGGTCCCGGTGCAATCTGCACAACAAGAATAATCTCAGGAATGGGTGTGCCACAAATAACTGCCATTTTGGAAGCCTCTCGAGCGGCAAAACCAGCTAGTGTTCCAGTGATTGCCGATGGGGGCATTAAATATTCAGGTGACATGGTAAAAGCATTTGGAGCAGGTGCCGACACTGTTATGATGGGTAGTTTTTTTGCATCATGCATAGAGGCGCCCGGCGAACATATAGAATTGCCGCCTGAGCAAGTTCCTTCAAGATTTAAAAGCATTTTAAAACAAAATAAATCAAGCTATACATTTAAGTCATATAGAGGCATGGGCTCGCTTGGAGCTATGAAAAAAGGGACTGATATTAAATCAGAAGATGAGTTTCATGGTAAAAGTTATAAAGACAGAGTTTTGGTTGCAGAGGGAGTTGAAGGCTTGGTGCCAGTACATGGGTCTATAAAAGAGATTGTTGAGCAAGCTCTTGGTGGAATTAAATCCGGCATGTATTATGTGGGCACTAAAACTATTGAAGAATTAAAAAATAATGCTAAATTTATGAAGATAACCGAGGCTTCTCTTACTGAAAGCCATCCCCATGATATTTTAATTACCAATGGCGGCGAGAATTATTCAAAATGATAATAATTATTGATTTTGGTTCACAAACAACTCACCTTATCTCAAGAAGATATAGAGAACTTGATATTGAGACAAAAATTATTGAGCCTGAAGATTTTTTTACTAAAATAAAAGGTTTAAGCTACGATGGCATTATTTTTTCAGGTGGTCCCAAAAGTGTATACGAAGATGGCGCCCCAACAATAGATAAAAAAATATTTGAAATTGGAAAACCTATTCTTGGAATTTGCTATGGAGAGCAACTACTTGCCCATTTATTGGGCGGGGAAGTTGTGCCGGGCAAGAAAAAAGAGTATGGCCCGGCACAACTTAAACTAATAAAACAATCCCCTCTTTTTAAAATCCTACGTTCAAATAATGCTGAAGAAGTTTCTGAGATATCTGAATTTACTGTTTGGATGAATCATGGTGATGAAATATTAAAATTACCAGCAGGTTTTGAAACAGTTGGCACAACAGAAACAATACCATATGGGGCAATTGAAAATGATTCAAAAAAAATTTATGGAGTGCAGTTTCACCCAGAAGTTGTTCACACTCAGTTTGGTCTTCAAATACTTAAAAACTTTGCACTTATTTGCGGACTTTCACCAAAAGATCAACCAATTTCTGAAGAGTTTGTTAGCAAGCTGATAGAAGATATTAAAGATTCTGTTAAGCAGGAAAATGTTATTGGCGCTTTATCTGGCGGAGTTGACTCCTCTATCGCCTGTCTTTTGGTTTATAAAGCAATTGGCACCCAGTTTACACCAATTTATATT
>JBIKWE010000114.1:0-2719 GCA_044356445.1 Limisphaerales bacterium
GAGCAATTGGCGCGGAAGTTAGATATTTCCGTGTCTACCGTCCGCAATTGGGACGCTGGTAGATCGTTCCCTCACCTAAGCCCTGCAGCCATGGAAGCGCTAGCAGCAGCCCTGGGAACTGATCTGACCACTTTGGCAGCCGCCGAGCGAGCCCAGCGCAATGGCTAAGGCTGCGGTGTTTTGTTGTTTTAGAACCCAACCATAAGCCGCTGACAATGAACTATCAACTACACCATGGCGATTGCCTTGAGGTGATGGCCACCATGGCGGATAACAGCGTTGATGCCATAGTGACGGACCCGCCTTATGGATTGAGTTTTATGGGCAAAAATTGGGACCATGGCGTACCGGGTGAAGCGTTCTGGCGGGAAGCCCTGCGAGTCGCTAAGCCTGGGGCGCACTTGTTAGCCTTTGGCGGCACCCGCACGTTTCACCGGCTAGCTGTGGCTATTGAGGATGCCGGGTGGGAAATAAGGGATACGATTGGGATGCCGCACGAAAGCGGGGACCGGGGCGACTGCCTGTGGCTGCTTGCTTGGGTGTACGGATCGGGGTTTCCCAAATCTTTAGACGTGTCGAAGGCCATCGATAAGGCGGCTGGGGCGGAGCGGGAAGTGGTGGGGGAGTACGATACTAGAGGCATTCAAGAACCTTCAAAGTCTGGCAAAACGTCAAGTGGCATAAGTGGCTTGCAAAACGTACACTTTCATCAAGGATGCAAATCTAAGATCACTCCCATCACCGCCCCCGCCACCTCCGAAGCGCAGCAATGGCAGGGCTGGGGCACTGCGCTTAAGCCAGCCTGGGAGCCCGTGATCGTGGCTCGCAAGCCGTTACAGGGCACTGTAGCCGCCAATGTACTGAAGTATGGCACTGGGGCGATCAACATTGATGGGTGCAGGGTGGGGAATGAGAGCACATTGAAAACTAACGGCAAAACGGCAATCTGGGCAGATGGGGGAATGAATGCAGAACAAGGAGGTAGCACCTCCGGCCGCTGGCCCGCCAACCTGATCCACGACGGCAGCGACGAGGTGGTGGGGTTGTTTCCGCTGACGGCAAGCCACGACACCCGCGACAGTGGAGGCTTGCGAGATAACGCAAAGAAAGGAGACGTTGACTTCAAGCGGGGCTCGGAAGGATCATTGCCGCTTGGTAGAGCCGACTCAGGCTCCGCCGCCCGGTTTTTCTACTGCGCCAAGGCCAGTAAGGCGGATCGCGGCGAGGGCAACACCCACCCCACAGTCAAGCCCACTGACTTGATGCGCTACCTATGCCGCCTCGTTACCCCGCCCGGTGGTATTGTCTTGGACCCATTCATGGGCAGTGGCAGCACCGGCAAAGCTGCAATCCTCGAAGGCTTCCAGTTCATTGGCATTGAGCGGGAGGCGGAGTACTTAGCCATTGCCGAAGCCAGGATCAGCCATGCCAGCGGCTTAAGCCAGCCACCCCAACGACCTACCCGCCAGCCAGCCCCAGCCTGCCCAGGCCAGCTAGCTTTGTTCTAAAGAAACCCAACTCTAAGCCATCAGCTACACACTTACAGAGAGAAACCACCATGCTTGCCCGCCAGCCCCTCGACTTTTACCCCACCCCCAGCCTGCTCACCTGGGCACTGCTGAATAGCCATCGCTTTGTCCCCTGGCGCAACAAGGCCACCGTCCTGGAACCCTGCAATGGCGAGGGGGCGATCAGCGACGTACTGAAGGAGTCTGGCCTGTTCCGTCTGGTGGATACCGCTGATATCGACGAAACCAAGCCCGCTGCGCTCACCATGGACGCCGCCGATCCTGGCGCCTGGGCCCGCATGGCCCGCTACGACTGGATGATCAGCAACCCACCCTACAGCCAGGCCCCGGCGATCCTGCCCCTGGCCTACGACAACTGCCGGGTAGGCATGGCCATGCTGCTACGGCTCAGCTACCTGGAGCCCTGCGACAACCGGGTTAAATGGCTGGCAGAACACCCACCGGCCAAGCTGATCGTGTTTAACCCCCGGCCACGGTTCCGGGCAGATACCAGCGGCACCGACTCGGTGACTAGCGCCTGGTTCATCTGGCACCGCTTCGGCGGCAACTTGGGCACCGAGCTTGAATTTTGTACTAACTGGAGAAACCATGGAACTAACGATTGACGCCAAAGACCTAGCCAACGCCCTGGCCCTGCCCAACCGGGCGGTACCCAGCAGACCCAGCAATCCCGTCCTCGGCAACCTGCTGCTCAAGGCTGAGGGGGATACCCTGGCGGTGACAGGCAGTGACCTGGGAGCGGTGACCATTACAGCCAAGACCAGGGCCAGCATTGCCGTGCAGGGCGAGATCCTGCTACCGGCTAAGCTGCTCACCGATATGGTGGGCCGGATGGAGGGGAACCTAGCGCTTAACTGGGATCCGGAAACCAGCCAGGCCACCATCAACACCCTGGGAGGCAGCTACAGCCTATCCGGCCAGCCCGGGGAGGACTACCCACTCATTGAACGGGCAGAAGGCCAGCAGCTAACCCTGGAGGCTAGCACTTTGGCCCAGGCATTGGAAGCCACCTTAGTCACCGTCAGCAATGACGAGAGCAAGCAGATATTGTGTGGCATTCACTTGCAGCCTGCTGCGGATGGCCTGGAAGTTGCCTCCACCGATGGCCATCGCCTCAGCGTGTTTCCCGTGGCCCAGGAGGGCGTTGAAGCCTTTACCCCTGTCACATTGCCTAGCAAAGGCCTGGAGGC
>JBIKWE010000120.1:0-2689 GCA_044356445.1 Limisphaerales bacterium
GCGTAGAGGGCGATGCCGGCAGGTGCATCGATCTGCTCACGCACGATGACGGTGCCTGTTTCGGTCTGATAGGCGTCGAGCTTTCCCTCTTTCCACCAGCGCCATGCGGTCTTGTCGCTGATCCCCAGTTTCTCAGCGTATGCGCTCAGTTTCACGAGGAATATGATGACATATACGGCTACACGTGTCAACAAATTATTTAAATTAATTCTACCCTATCGCCCCAAAAGTTCTTCTTGGCTCTTGCCAGGGAGCATGGTACACTCCTGGCATGCCCGCCCATCTCCTGATTCGACCCGCAACCACCCAAGACCTCGATTTCCTCGACGAACAGGATCCTCTCCTGGTCCGTGAGGCGATCGCTCAAAAGATACAGGATAGCGAGGTCTACCTCGCAGAGCTGAACGGACAACGCGCCGGCTTCGCACGCTATGCCTACTTCTGCGATCTGGAGCCCTTCCTCACGTTGATTCTGGTGCTGGATCCCTACAAACGACAAGGCATCGGGACGCAGCTGATGCTCTACTGGGAACAGGCCATGCGGACGAAGGGGTATCATTTTCTGATGACCTCTACACAGGCTGACGAAGACGCTCAGTTTTTCTATCGCCGGCTCGGGTACACAGACACCGGGGCCCTCCTGCTCCCCGGACAGGCAGCGACAGAGCTGGTGCTGCTGAAGTATCTGACCGACGAAGACGGGCAGCACAGCCCCAGGCAAAAAAGACGCCCGGCGCCTTCCCCCCCATTGGAGGCCACCAAAGTCGAACAACATGGCAACCGTAGCTGAAAGCACGAGTTCGTGCCAAATTGTCAGCGAAAACAGTATGGATTCACAAAGTTTTGCCTCAACACCAGCCTATTGCAAGCGTGCCCTTGTTTCTCATTTGGAGTTGCTGTTGTTTGCCTCTTGGATTTGACAAATGTCGCGATTCCTTAATTTTTGACCAAGGCGCTTGCAGCTACTCCTCAGCATTGGGGAGAAAGCTGTCAGACGAACGATGGAAGAGTCTGAGCTGCGAACGTGCATCATCCACTCTCTTTTGAGCCATTTCCTGGTATTTACCGACCAGTTCGACCCCAACGAACTTTCTTGATAGCTTGCTGGCCACCACACCAGTCGTGCCAGAGCCAGCAAATGGATCAAGAACAAAGTCCTGCTCCCTGGTAGAAGCGAGTATGCATGTCTCAACCAGCTTCTCCGGGTAGACAGCAAAATGAGCCTCTCGAAACTTGCTCAGAGGTATTTCCCAGACAGTTCGCTTATTTCTGCCTTTCGGATTGAAGGCCTGGTCCCATCTTCCATCGTGTAGATTGCTATTTCCCGCGTTTTTTCCAGCTTCGGGTGTTCCGCCCACTTTCCCAAAATGATTTCGGCCGCCTCGCATTCTTGATTTCTCGGTGAACGTTACGTGAGGTTCTCGAATAGCATCAGCATCATAGTAGTATTGAGAAGATTTTGCGAACATGAATAGATACTCATGGTCTGTGGTGGGGCGATCCGTAACTGAAGAAGGCATCGCATTCGGTTTATACCATATAATGTCACTTCGCAGAATCCATTGGTCATCCTGTAATGTCAGCGCGACTCTCCACGGAATGCCCAGCAGTGATTTGCCACGATACGTATCGCCGAGATTCAGCCACAACAATCCGTCCGGCTTTAACTTGCTTCTTAGACTTCTCAATACACACACAAGACTTTCTATGTATTGACTCGGTTCACTCTCCTGCCCGATCTCATTTGGATTGCTGGAGCCGGAGTAATTCCTGTGCCCGAAGTAAGGCGGGCTCGTGACTATCGCCTGAAAAAAGTCGTTGGGGAGTGTGGGAGCAACGCTGAGTATGTCGCCGAGAATAACCTTACCTTCTATGTTATTCAACATTTCCGCCTCCAAGAATTGACGCGACATATCTATTGAACTTGATTTGGGCGGCTTCGTCGAATCCGATGAATCTATTTGGACTCATGTTGAAATGAAAGATCAGGTCAATATGGGTGCCTATAATATCGATCTCCGAGGTTGACCAGTTTTCGGCGATTATGACAGCAACGACGTGGTAGTCATTTGCATCTCGATTGAGATAGTTTATGGCAGTAATGAGGTCTCGAGAAAACAGGTGCGAGTGACCACCACCTTCGGTTTCCCTGGTTTTAACTGGAATCAACAACCTGGTTCTCTCACCACCTGCCCTTGGAATCAATACCATCGAACAGGAATGGCTTCTCGTCGGTATTGTCTGAGTAACAGGCGTTTATGATTCTCGCGATTTCATCTCTTGAACATTGAAAAAGTATCTCGTTGAGGCTCTTGTGGGATCCACTAATACGCCTCGCATGTTTTTCGATCCAATCGTAGAATGGTTTAGCTTGATCGACAAGCCTGGCGAGTTCTACCAGACGATAATGAGTGATGTTGACTTGGTGGACAATGAGGTCATCCATTTTGATCCTGTTTCCTCTGCCAGAATTGTATGACCTGTTCTCTGCTTTTCTTGTCCACATGACGGGGCATCAGCCTGACAAACATATAGGCGTCAGGTGCGGGGCTGTTGCAGGCCATGCGGACGAAGGGGTATCATTTTCTGATGACCTCTACACAAGCTGACGAAGACGCTCAGTTTTTCTATCGCCGGCTCGGGTACACAGACACCGGGGCCCTCCTGCTCCCCGGACAGGCAGCGACAG
>JBIKWE010000105.1:0-2683 GCA_044356445.1 Limisphaerales bacterium
CAATTTTTCTATTTTTTTTAGTTTTTTTAAAAAAAATCCATTTGTCATTTTTTAGCTTTTAAAACATATAAAGTAAATCCACATAAGTTTAAATATAGAGAATTATTGATGAAAATGTAAGAGTAAGATATATATGAGGGCTATAAATGGATCATTGGTGGATATAGTTTGACATTTTATAAATATTGTTCTATATTTTGATTATGAAATTGAAGATATCCAAAAAAGCTTTAATTTATCCATTGTTTATATTTTTTATCGCCTCTCCTGTTTATTCGCAAAGTATGGAGGATGTTGAAAATTCAACTTTGTCGCCGACTAAACCACCAAGAGAGAGAAGAGTTGTTGAAAGAGAGATTAAGGAAAGAATAAGAGAGGATAAAATGTTGTCTCCTCAGGCATCAGCCTCACCAAAACTTAACAAAAAAAATTATGAAGAAAGATCGAACGTTATCTCCGATGAAAAAAAGCAGGAAGCGGTGGCAAGAATTGAGAGTAAATTAACTGATAGAAACTCTCGCATGACTGAAATAATGAATACTCATTTGCAAAAGCTATCAGAGGTTGTTGAAAGAATAAGTGAGAAAGCCAGTGCTAATTCAGTTTCAGAAAATAATACAGGGCTTATTACAGCAATTTCTAAGGCTGAAACCGCCATAGAAGCTGCAGAAAAAAGTATTCTCGCTCAATCTAACAATACATACTCAATTGAGATAACAGAGGAAAGCAAAGTGAAGGTAAACGCCTCCGAGGCGGTTAAAAATTTTAAATCAGACATGCAAAGAGCAAGGCAGCAAGTAAAATTAGCCCATGAGGCAGTTTTAAACGTTGTTAAAAGCTATAAAGCCTTAATGCAGGAATATACAGAAGATGTAAATAGTACTAAAAGTGCTGAGGTGAATTTATAATTATGGAAAATAATACAGTTAACAATAATTCGCAATCTCAAAATATTGCACCACCACAGGTCTCTCAACCAAATTTGGATCCTGTTGTAAATAACGAGGTCACTGGATATACCGAGTCTCACTCTAATAAGCTTTTTTTTGTGGTCATGGGAATTTTGATCTTAATTCTTGTAACTCTTGCCAGCTTGTTTTTTTATAACCAGTCTCAAACCGTTAACAATAAAGAGGTTGCTCCAAGCACAAAAGAGCTTACAATATCCCAGCCTCCAACTCCAATTCCAACTCAGGAGCCCTCAAATTCAACTGTTGACGAGGAAGAGGCTTTGCAGGAGTTAACTCTGCCAGATTTAGACAAAGAGCTTAGTGATCTTGATGCAGAGCTTAATAATCTCTAATATATTGCGTAAAAAATAGGAGACGTATTCTTTTATGTTTAAAAAACTTCTTGCTTTGTATATCTTAACATTTGTTAATGTGATGAATTTTTCAGTCATCATACCAATTTTGCCGTTTATCCTTAGGCAGTATGGCGGAAATCCATTCATATATGGAATATTACTTTCTGCATATCCCTTTTTTCAATTTTTTGCGGCTCCAATTTTAGGTAGCCTTAGCGATTTTTATGGACGTCGACCAATTCTTTTAATTAGTCAAGCAGGAACACTGCTTAGTTGGGTAATATTTGCCAGTGCCTTTTTTATACCAAATGTAAGCATAGGACTAATATCATTGCCGATAATAGTGTTGCTTATAGCAAGAATTGCTGATGGTATAACAGGTGGAAATAATGCTGTTGCAAATGCATATACCTCGGATATTGTATCAGAAAGTGAGCGAACAAGGGTGTTTGGCTATTTGGGTGGTGTATCTGGAATCGGAATGATTGTTGGTCCGGTGATTGGTGGTTTTATGATGACACCCGGTCTGGGATACTTTGGTCCAGTTATTCTGTCTGTTTTGATTTCAGCCATTGCACTAATTCTTATGTATTTTTTTATGCCTGAAACGTTAAATAAGGATAAAAGACTTAAAAGAATTAATTTAAATGTGATGAATGAGCTGCAATTTTTGCCAAAGCTAAAAAAATATGCACAAGACAGAGTGATGAAATATATACTTTTTAAGCGGGTTATTTTTTTACTTGTTTTTTCCTCGTTTGTCTCTGTATTTCCGTTATATCTGGTTGACGTACTTAATCTTGGATCGCAACAGATAGGCTTTGTATTTGTTGGTGTGGGGGCGATTTTATTTTTAAATCAGATTTATATTGCAGGACCAGTTGTAAAGAAATATGGAGAAGTGAGAGCACTAATAATTGGACTGATTATCCTATCTGTTTCTCAGGCGCTACTTAGTTTTTCATCCTTATTTTGGGAGATTGCATTCCTTATTTATTTTAACAATCTGGGCATAACTCTTGTTGCACCAACATTTAAAACACTGCTTTCAAAGCGTGTGGAACAAGATAAACAAGGAGAGATTATGGGGCTTGACGAATCCTTAATCTCGGCAACTTCCGCAATTGCACCGCTTGTATCAACATGGATTTATGGCTTTATTGGTCCAATGGTATTTGTGATACAGGCAATGGTTGTAATTATTGCATTGTATTTATACTTCACTCGTAAAGGTTGGCAAAAATAATTATACACTTGCAAGTGCGGGCTTATCTTTTTTATCCTTATTTTTAAGCTGTATTGCAAGCTTATTAATGAAAGTTGGTGGAATTAAAGTCGATAAGATTATTACCAATATTATTGTCGAAAATATGTCGC
>JBIKWE010000106.1:0-2635 GCA_044356445.1 Limisphaerales bacterium
CAATAAGTGGTGCGCTTTGCTCAATAATACTAGGTAAGCTTTTCATCAAGTTTGTTGTCTCATAAACTATCGGTGGAATTATGACAGAGATTAAAGAGGCAAAAAAAAGCAAGAATAAGGTGAATACAACGCCAACAGCAAGACCTCGGGGGAATTTTTTAGAGACAAGAAAATTAACTCCCGGTCTCAAAGAGCTCATAATTATGAAGGCGATAAGTAGGGAAAAAAGAATGTCTCTTATCGACCATAAAAACCATAAAAATATTGGTAAAAGTATAATTAAAGCAACTGATGATGATGAGATTGAGATGCTTCTTTTATATTGATCCATATTTTAATTATACAACTTATTCCTGTATTCTAACAGGCATAATAATGTGCATAAAAGATGTGTTGTTTATGGCTTTGAAAACAACTGGTGCATCAGATCTTAAAAGCTCAATAATAATATCTTTTGTCTCAACAGAGTTTAAAAATTCGGCTAAATATTTATGATTGAAGGCAACTCTTACAGGCTCACCTTCAAACTCTATGTCTTGAGTTGTTTTATTTTCAACATTACCTTCTTTTTTGGGAGAAATAATTAATCCGTCTTTTGAAAAAGATAGAATTACAACATTTGAAAACTCTCTGGCAAAAATGGATATGAGCTTGGTATTTCTTAATAGGTCTTGCCTATTAAGGGTTATTGTTGTGTTTTTGTTTTCCGGGACGACCTTCTCATAAGGCGGGAATTGTCCGTCAATTATGCGGGAATAAATCTTAATGTCACCAATTTTAAACATTATCACCTTTTCTTTTTCTATGTAACTAAACCCTATCTTCTCCTGACCATCAATTACCCGTAAAAGTTCTCTTAAAAAAGTTGCTGGAACAATCATTGATGGTAGTTGAGCTTTAGTTTTATCCTTAACAATAGAGAGTCTGAATCCATCTGTGGCAACCATTACCAATTCTTCATCTGTAACAACAAAATTGATACCGGTAAGAACCGGTCTTGCTTCGTCACTAGATGCAGTAAATAATAAAAATGGCAGGTTTTTGGTTAAAAAACTAGCGGATATATTTTCCAAATCATCACCCTCATTTGGAGGTATGGGAAAATCCTCTGCATTAATAACAGGAAAATTACCTTTTGTTTTATTTTGAGTAATAATCACCGCTCTCTCATCAATTTCTATATCTATAATTCCGGGTTGGATAAGATTTAAAAACTCAAGTATCTTTTTATACTCAATAACCACTTTGAAGCTCTCCATATTATCAATCTTTTCTTTTGCATGGCAAAAAACATGAAGGTCGCTAGAATAAAAATTAATAAAACCATTTTCACCAACCAAGTACACGCCTTGAAGTGCAACTGCTGTATTTAATCTTGATGATGTAAAGCGGGATGCAATATTTAAGTTTTTAACAAACACTTCCTTATCAATTTGTATCTTCATAGTTTTATTTTATTAAATAGTAGTAATAGAGACTGTGGAAAAGTGTATAAAATAAAATTCTTCTTTTCAAGACAGAATAAAGCTTTATTTTTGCCATGTTTATACAATGTGAAAACTATGTTGATGAATTAATACTCTTAATAATCGTACGTAATTCTTGCTGAAAGCCGTGATCTTTCATTTGTTTTTCTTTAATTTTTGAAACGGCATGAATGACCGTTGTATGGTCCTTTCTTTTTAAATGGATTGCCACCTCGTCTAAGTTTAAATTCAACTCGGATCTTAAAATATACATTGCTATCTGGCGCGCCATAGCGACATAGCTTTTTCTTGTGTCGCCTTTAATGTCAGTTTGCTTAATATTATAATATGTACATACCGTTTTTATTACATCTTGAGGAGAGATCTTTTTTTTAATAAAGTCTTTCTTGCCTTGAAAAAAAGATTCAATCAGATCTAGATCTATCGACTTGCTATTTAATGACAACATTCTTGCGTATAAAGAAAGCAGGGTTCCTTCAAGGGATCTTGTGTCGAGCACAATCTCAGCAATCATCTTGGCAGATTCTATATCAATTGTGATGTTTTTTTCTCTTGCTTTTATAAGTAATATTGCAGTTCTTAGTTCAAAATCAGGCTGTTGGACATCAACAATAAGTCCTCCTGAAAACCTTGATCTCAATCTGTCTTCAAGATTCTTTATTTCAAAAGGTGGTCTGTCAGAGGTTAAAATAACCTGCCCACCAGATGAGACTATGGTGTTAAATGTGTGAAAAAACTCCTCCTGTACTGTTTGTTTTCCTGCGATAAACTGGATATCATCGATAATCAGTAATCTGTATGATCGAAACTTCTTCTTAAATTTGACCGTACTTTTTCTTTGAATTGACTCTATAAGTTCATTAACAAATACTTCACTTGAACAGAATAAAGTGCTCGTTTCTGGATCATTTTCAAGTACGGCGCGCGCGACAGACTGAACTAGGTGTGTTTTTCCAAAACCAACACCACCATGAATGAATAACGGATTATATGACTTACCCAAAGATCTTGAAACTGATTGAGCTGCGGCAAAAGCAATTTGATTTGTTGGCGAGACAGCAAAATTATCAAATGTGAGATTTGGATTAATACCAGCTCTTCTATATATATCTTCAGGCGCCGGTTGATATGCTAAAAGCGGCGCCGTT
>JBIKWE010000107.1:0-2623 GCA_044356445.1 Limisphaerales bacterium
ATCACAGGCGGTTCAGGAACAGGAAAAACTGTTTTAAGTCAAGCTGTTGCAAAAAAAATCAATGGAGTACATATCTCCATAGATACTATTCGTGTTGCGCTACAAAATAACAATTCTTCACCTGCTTTCATAAGGGCCTTATTGAATGAAAAAAATTATATAACAAAAAGTCAACAAGAATTAGTTGCAATTCATAAAAAAATAAGTGACTATGTCTCTCTCCATTTAAAAAAGAATTACGTCTCCTTATTTGAAAAAAATCAAAATGAAGTAATAGAGGGTGACGACATAACCCCTGAGTTTATTTTTCAATTACAAATAGAGAGAAAAAATATTCGTACAATTTGCCTGTTTGAAGATAGTGAACAAAATGTTGTCAATGCAATTTCATCGCGATGTGATAAGCTCATGCAAGTTGATGCTCAAATTGCAGCTCAGCAATTGCGCCATGCATTTCTTAATGGACAAAGAATTAAAAAAGAAGCCACACAGTTCTCTATCCCGCTTATTAAGTCTTCTTCTTTCAATACATTAACCAAGCGGGCATTAAAGAAGCTTTTTGAATAAGATTTTTAACAAAGCCATAGCTGCCCATTGTGTTCTGTAAATGAAACTCTTTTATATTTTAACCACAATTTCTGAGCTGTTTTAAATACAAAATTTAACGGCTTTAAAATTACCATAACAGCTCCATGCTCTATAATTTCATCATTTATAATATTGTCATAATTTATGACATCTTGTCTGTTAGGGAAATATTGCTTATACCATTTATTTTGTTGATAAAAATTAATAAATGTATTTGATTTATCAACTAACGGCCGCAGTTTGATAATTTCGTATGCCACATTTAAATTCTTTTTACATTTTGGAACCTCAAGATTGCCTGATTCAAAAAATAGATTAAGACAAAATAAATTTAGCGGTTTATGATGCCATATCAAGAATATACGAGCTACAAACAAAGAGTAAAATCTTGCAAGCCACACTATTTTTTCAGAAGTAATTATAAAAAAATCTATATCATCATTTTCAGACGCATCGTTTATAGCAACTGAGCCAGAAATAGCGACTCCTTTTATAAAGGGAGATTTTATTAAAAAATCAACATATTTTTTAGAAAAAGATATTAATTTCTTAGCAGTTTGATAATTTTTTCGATATTTTTTTAAAGAAGTGTCTCTTATTGCATATCTTTCATTTTTTTTAAAAATATATTTTTTAGAAACTAACTCGCTTAAAATATTTGTCAAGTTATTTGGATCAACACTTTTTCTTGCAAATCTAATAATTTCCTTTTTGCTTAAAGATTGCTCAAAATTGTCAAAATCTTTAAGAACCGCCAAAACATCATCTATCATGATTAAGGAGTGATTTTAATTTTTCCTGCAAAATTAGCAATATAAAAATAATCAATTTAAGCTGTCTGCTTATTCTCCATGGTTGAATGACTAACCGAAATAACCATTCAAAACCAAGCTTTCTTATAAATTGCGGAGCTCGCTTAACCCTTCCCGTTGCAAAGTCAAATCCTCCTCCGACTCCCATACAAGTTATGCCACGTAATTTGTCTTTATGCTCCTCAAGAAAAAGCTCCTGCGCTGGAGAACCGAAAGCACAAAATATCAGATGTGGCTTAAAATCAGCAACTATTGACAAAATCTTATTAATTTCCGCCTCATTTTTTTTATAAATATCCTCAATTCCTCTCAATCCCTTAAACTTAATTTTAGTATATTTCAGGCTATAGCACTCAACAAGTTTCTCTGCTACATTCCCCTTTCCGCCTAAAAGCAAGACACGAGGCTCTGACTCTTCGACGAAAGAAAGTATCTCTGACATAAAATCAGCACCAGATATCCGCTTTGGTGTCTCTATTCCTGTCAGAAAGCCCCCTATCTTGATTCCGACACCGTCTATAAGCTGTATAGCGCTTTCTGACAATACTTTATTAAATTTTTTGTTGGAGCTGGCAATCACCATGTTTTCAGGATTTAGCGAAACTATCTGCATATATGCATATCCAGTGTGCATGTTTTTTTGAATTTTATACAGGATTGAATCTTTATTTTGAGCGTGAATTTCAATTCCAAGCAGTTTATTATTTTTCATTTTATAAATTGTATAAATTTTGTCCTAAATTTTTTTTCTAAATAACTATATATGTTTATATATTTTAAACTATTTTATTATAGCAACAACAATCTGAAGTTTTGTATTGCTATTTTTAATGCAAGCTTATTTGTAATTTTTTTCATCCTATGTTGTGAGTCTTTTATTTTTGAGTTATTTTTGGTTTAAATTCTCAATTTTTTAAATTATCACTGCTTAAATACAATTATAGGTCTATTTTTTATTAAGCATTACCTCATTGCCTTTTTATATTGATCCATATTATCAATTGCCACTCCGATCCCTCTAATAACACAAAAGAGAGGCTCCTCAACAACAAAAGATGGAACACCTGTATAAAAAGTGATATATTTATCAAGATTTATAAGCATTGAGCTTCCGCCTGAAAGGACTATGCCTTTTTCAACAATGTCTGCCGCAAGCTCAGGCGGACTTTGTGACAACACCTCTTTCACGCCATCTATAATTAGCTTCAATGGCTTTTGAATGG
>JBIKWE010000111.1:0-2603 GCA_044356445.1 Limisphaerales bacterium
GAACAGCCTCCGGGTTCGGCGGAAAGAGAAATCAATCTTCGTTTTTCTACACCTTCACTTCTTACACCTATCCGCCTACTATTTTCAGCTATGATATTGCCACCGGCGTTTCTACCGTATTTAGAAAAACCGAGACCGCTTTTGATAGTGAGGCCTACGAAACACGTCAGGTGTTTTTTACCAGCAAGGATGGCACGAAAGTCCCTATGTTCATTACCGGCAAGAAAGGATTTCAGCTGAACGGTGCTAACCCTGTTTTACTATATGGCTATGGCGGATTCAATATTGCACAGACGCCCGGTTTCAGTATCTCGAACGCTTTTTGGCTGGAGCAAGGTGGTTTATATGTAGTAGTCAATCTGCGGGGCGGCAGTGAGTACGGCGAAGCGTGGCACCAGGGCGGTATGCTCAATAATAAGCAAAACGTTTTTGATGATTTTATAGGGGCTGCCGAGTATTTGATCGCCAACCGCTACACCAATAAGAACCTGTTGGCCATACGGGGTGGTTCTAACGGTGGTCTGCTGGTCGGTGCCTGTATGACCCAGCGGCCCGATCTTTTTAAGGTGGCTCTTCCTGCGGTAGGAGTGCTCGACATGCTCCGGTATCATTTGTTTACTATCGGATGGGCTTGGGCTGTTGAGTATGGTCGCAGTGACAACGCCGATCAGTTCAACTATTTGATAAAGTACTCTCCACTCCATCAGTTAAAAGATGGTGTATCGTATCCGGCCACACTCGTTACTACTGCCGATCATGATGATCGGGTGGTGCCTGCCCATTCTTTTAAGTTCGCGGCCCGGTTGCAAGAAGCTCACCGCGGTGCGGCGCCTGTGCTCATCCGCATAGAAACAAAGGCCGGCCACGGTGCCGGTAAGCCCACCAGTAAGCAGATAGAAGAAGCGGCCGATATCTGGAGTTTTGTAATGCAGAATTTTGGGATGGGGGTGAGGTAAGGGGGTATTTTATTGCAACATGAGTAGTCACATTTTTTGCTGAAATTTACTTTTACGGGTATATATTGATTTTGGAATAAGCTTTTTTGCTTATTTTAATTTAAGAAATTTATGTTAATTTACTCTCCTTTTAAAGCTGCTTAGCTTAATCCAAAATCATACCTATGAGAGCCAGCAATCCCCTTTGCCTGTTGTTGATTTTATTTGCCACTTATTTTTTGAACAGCTCGCAGGCATCCGCCCAAACTACTATTACGGCGGGAACGCTTACCGTAAATACAACATGGACCAAGGCGGCCAGTCCGTACATTGTAACCAATAATCTGATGATAGCGGGTGGTGTAAGCCTCACCCTTGAGCCAGGTACTGTTGTTAAGTTCGAGCCAAATGTTAGACTAATAATCAGCGGGGGGTTGATTGCAGATGGAAACGCCACTGATTCAATCTATTTTATTGCAAATAGTGCAAATACAAATTGGGGAGGTATAACCTTTACGAGTGGGGCAATGGCATCAAGTGTAAATGCACAATACGTTTACCAAAGTGGCTCAATTTTCGATTATTGTGCCGTTCGAAATGTGACTTCTTCTAATGGGGCCATTTATGCAGTAAATACAGGACTTTATATTGATCATTCAACAATAAATCAAAACTCTTCTAATGGAATTTATTTTGGTCACGATGGTTCATATACAGGTAAGTATATAATCTCAAATTCAAGAATTTCAAATAATAGCCTTAATGGTATTCGATTTGACGGGTATCAATTAGGCGGCGAATTGCGAATAGTTAATGATACTATTCAAGCAAATTTGCTAAATGGAATTACAAGCAGTGATGGCGTTGTTTCACAAACTTATTATATAGCCGGCAATTATGTTTTAGATAATGGTCAAATAGGAGTCTCCGCCAATTGTTTTGGAACTCAAACTATACAAAATAATCTTGTCTATAATAACGGTAGTGGTATTTATTCCAGAGGTAGCGGTACATACGCTATAAATAATAATAAAATCATTGGGAATTTAACCTATGGTTTAAATCCAAGGTATGCCACACATACAATTCAGAAAAATCTCATTGCCTCGAATGGTGGTGCAATTCAATTTGATGAAAGTGGAAGTTTTACGGTAAATAATAACAATATTGTTGGGAATAAATTTTTTGTTTCTATTCCAACCTCTTATAACGCTCCGATTGACTTAAAGTATAATTTAATTGCACGACACGTATCGTATGATAAGAATCTTATATCAACTTTTCAGCCTTCGCAGGGGCAGCCATTTTTTAAAATAAATAACAATAATATCGTTTACAATAGTAATCCCTATTTAGTCTATAATCTACGTGCTCTTACTAGTAACTCAATTTCTGCTGACAATAATTTTTGGGAAACGACTGACGAGACAGCTATTAAAGCTAAAATTTTTGATTATGAAGATGATAATCAAAAGTCACTGGTCAATATTTCACCGGTGTTGTCTTCTTTAAATACAACTGTAGCAATTTCTCCTGTTCGAAACGTTAAAAAAGCAGTTGTTGGTTCTAATGTTGTTTTAACGTGGGCTGCAAATTCCGAAACCGATGTTGCAGGTTATAAGATCTATTATGGCGGATTTACAGGCTATTCTTACGCTAATACTATTT
>JBIKWE010000108.1:0-2583 GCA_044356445.1 Limisphaerales bacterium
GTCGAGGATATAAATTCAGAGAATGTAAAAGGAAATACAAGCTGTGCTATATCCTTAAAAAGCTCGGCGTAAATACCGCCAATACCTACTAAAACAATGACGCCAAAGACATTGTCTCGCTTTGCTCCAACAAATAATTCATGTCCTTCACATTGTTGTTGGACATAACAAGGGTCGGACCCTAATTTTTCAAAACTTTTTTTTAGCTCTTCATAAAGCGTTATTCCTGTTATCACGCCTTTTATCTCTGTTTTATGAGTCACTTCAGTTGAGGCTGTTTTTAACACCAAAGGATAACCTTCTTTTTTGCTAATTAGATAAAGATCATTTTCAGAACTTGCCAAATATGGCAGCGCGACTTTTAATCCTGCATAACTCATAAGAGTTAAAGAGTCATACTGGTTAAGAAACAGTGCGCGTGCATCATATTCAGCAAATACTGCGCGCGCATCAAGTGCACGAGCTTCAAGCATTGAATCCAAAATTGTATCTGGATATAGCCTTGTATTAATCTTTCTTGTATTTTCCGATTCAATAATTTTACATAATGCTCTTGGCAATTCACTGGAGTATCTAAAACTTGCTAGCCCGTTATCTTCAAAAAAATCATGAGCTTGAGAAACTGAGTCTTTGCCCATAAATATCGGGTAAAGTGGTTTAAAATTAAATTTAGAGTGAATTCCTTGCAAGACTTTTGCCGTCTCCATAATCTGAGTATTTGCTTGAGGAGTCAAGAGAACGATAATGCCACCAATTTCTTTTTCTTTCATCGTTAGCTCTATTGCTTTTTGATAATCAAAAGCGGAGGCATCTCCCAAAAGATCTATCGGGTTATGAACCGATATTTTTTTTGAAGCTTCAAAGGCTTTATTTAATGATTGTGCTACTTCTGCATCAACGGTTACAAGCTCTAAGCCTGATGCAACAAGTTCATCAGTTAACAAAACACCCATTCCTCCAGCATTAGATAAAACCAAAATCCGTTTATTTGTTGGAATTGCAGAAAAGTTATATAGTTTTAGCAACATCTCAAATTCAGCATATGTTTCAGCTCTTATTCCTCCAACCTTACAAACTGCACTGCTAAAAACATCATCATCAGAGGCAATGCTCCCTGTGTGAGACAAAGCAGCCTGTGTGCCAGCGGAAGTTCTTCCAGATTTTAGGATGATTACGGGCTTTATCTTTGTAACTTCATTTAATATATCTAAAAATCGATCACCGTCTTTAACATCTTCAAGATACATGCCAATAACTTTTGTGCGAGGATCATCCTTTAAATACTCCAAACAATCCGATTCGTTAATAAAAGTCTTATTTCCAAGACTTATCACATGAGAGATACCTATCTTAGAGTTTGCCACAACATAATCAAGAAAAGCGGTTCCCAAAGCACCTGATTGAGAAATTATACTAATCTTTCCTGACGGGGCTACATCCTGAAAAAATGTTGCGTTAACACTTAGATTTGTGTTGATAAAGCCAATACAGTTTGGTCCAAGTAAATTTATGCCATTATCTTTAATTTTTTGTTTTAAATCACGTTCCAAATCATTACCTTTTTCCGTTGCAACTTCGCCAAATCCAGCGGCAAACAACACAACATTTGTACAACCATTCTCAATAATCAAATCCAAATATGAAACTGCTTTTTCGGCCGGAATACAAAGCACCACCAAATCAAATTTAACTCCTGTTTCAGCAAGTGATGAGAAGGACTTGCAGCCCAAAACACTCTCTCCTTTGGGGTTTATAAAACATAGCTTGCCTTGAAACCCCTGATTAAGCATATTTCTGGCAACCAAATGCCCAACTTTATGAGGATTTTTTGAAACTCCAACTATGGCAACTGATCGGGGATTAAACAATCGGTTTATACTCATGAGATTCAGTATACCGCGAATTATTTTCTCTTGTAAACTCTAATTACTGGATGATCAAAAACTGTAAAAGTCTCTTCTGAGTCTTCATCATTAAATGACAATATTGAGTTACCCCAAAGAACAATTCGGGGAAATGATGTAAATTCAGCAACCATCTCAAAATCTCCACTTTCAAAGAGGTATTTATAATATGAGTTAAGCTCTGGATAAGCTTCTTTTAAATACTCACACCTACTTTCATCATAGCCATCAAAAAAAGAATACTTTTTAATTACAGGTTTGCCATTGTTAAAAACATAGCAAGTATGATTGTAAAAAATTCTTCTTGACGGCACAAAAATATAATCAGCCGTCTCTTTCAATTTTTGCAAATCTTCTATTAAGCCCGGCATATGATGTAGTTCATAAAAATTAAATGAGACTGGATTTATAACTTTTGAGCTCATTGTTTCCATGGATACCAGATCGTTTGGCATCGGCACATCAACAACATTGGCAGTTTCAGAAAGAATTATTTTTTGACTTTCTATATTTTCATACATCCATTTTGACGCCACAAAGCGAACATCGGGCGTGGCATAGACGGCAATATAGGCAACTCCGGGCGCTATAATTGCAAAATAAATAAATGTGGTCGGAAGGACTAAAAAGACAATCAGTGATAATCTGTGCAAAAAATTAAGATTTAGCTTTGCCTTAA
>JBIKWE010000117.1:0-2574 GCA_044356445.1 Limisphaerales bacterium
ATCGCGCGTCATGGCCCAGCGCGAGCGGGCGGAGTTGTTCCAGGCGGTCGAGCCCGAGAACGTGCTGTTCGTGTCCTGCCCTGCCCCCATGCGCACGCTCGCCTTGTCGACGTGCGCAAGCAGCAGGATCGCCGCGCCCGAGTGGTGCGCGATCGAATTGAGGGCACGCATAAACCCGCGCACCTCGGCGCGGTCATTCTCGTTGGCGTTAAATACATCGCTCGCGTTATCGATCACGACGACGCTTGGCTGGTGCTGCTCGACGACGTCCGAGAGCCACTGCATCCGCGGCGTTACCCCGCCCTCGCGCCACAACACGCAGTCGGACTGGGTGAGATCGTAGGCCACGAGCTTGCCCTCAAGGTCTGCGAGGCTGACGCCGAGGTCGCTGCAGATGTTGCCCAATCTGAAGTGAACCGTGCGCGTCTCATCTTCGGCCGAGAGCAGCAGCACCTTGCCGGGCAGTGTATCAAGCCCAAGGAAGGGGCGCCCAAGCGCCACCGCCGCCGCGAGCTGCAGCGACAGGTTCGACTTACCGACGCCACCGTTCGCGCTAAGTAGCGTCGTCGTGCGCGCCGGCATCCACCCTGCGAGAGCGAACGTGGCGGGCTCTGGGACGGTCTGCGAGAGCTGGCCCCAGTCGATCGGGGTGAGCTCTGCCGCGGCCGTGGCGGGCTCTGCTTTCGGCCCGAGGTTGATCGTGACCGGCGCGAGCGGCTCGGGGCGGAAGCGCTCGGCGCCTTGCACGAGGCGCGGGATTTCGTTGTAGCGCGATTCCCACCGCTCGAGCTCACCGGGTGAGCCTGGGCGCACGGCGTCCATTAGCCCGCGCAGGTGATTCACGACCGCCCCGCCCGAGGCGCCCGCGGCGACGAGCTTCGCCGAAAGCTTGACAAGCGGGTCGTGGTATGACTCGCCGGTAACGATCGCCCGCACGAGCTCTGCGTGCTCGGCATCGCCTGGGGCGTCTGTAACGCGTTGCGTTACACGCGGCACTTGAGCGCGCACCGCGTCGAGGTCTAGCCCAAAGACGCCGAGCGCATCCTCGAGTGTGAGTTTGTTGCCGGGGTTCCAAGACTGCAGCCGCACTGCCGCGCTGCGCCCGCCCTTGCCATTAGTACCCGTCGGTAGTCGGCAATAACGCACCGCATTATTGCCACTTGAATCTGCGCGAATCAGTCGCGCATCCGCCATCGCCTGCATGACGGCGTCGATCAGCCCGGCGTTACGCGTCGCAGGATCTGTTTCATCGAGCAGCACGCCGATCTGGTGATTGCCAGGCGAGGTTTCGATGACGAACGAGGGCGTGCCGTTGAGTTCGGTCGGGTCGGCGTCATCCGCCACGAGCACCGCGAGCGAGTCAAACGCCGACTTGCTACGCCGCGGCCGGCCATCGCCAAGCGCAAGCCGCGCGACGCTGTAGTAATTGTTGTCGTCTGAGCGCTTGTCGATCAGTAGCTGCTGATTCGCAGTGCCGACATACAATTGCCCCGCCCAGGCATCCGCCGCGACCGCGTTCGGGTCGCCGCGAAAGCTCGCGATCCAGCCGTGCCGCCCCGAATCGAGGGGGCCGTACACCGCGGAAAGAAATTCCGAATTGCTCACCATCCCCGCCCCCGCAGGTTATTTGTCGAAGGTCACGAAGTCGCGCAGGGCGAGCTTGACGCGTTCCTTTTTGGCATGGGCAATGAGCGCCGGCCAGTGACGCTGCGGGATGCTGCCACCCGTGCCTCGCCGCTCGGCGGGCATCATCCACCGCGAGACGGCGGACGGATTAAGTTGCAGCACGCGGGCCGTGGCGCGGACGCCGCCGAGCTTGGCGATCACCTCGCGGGCGGGGGAGAGTTGTGTGTGGGTCATTTGTTGCTCTTGTGTTCTGTTAAGTTGCACCGATTGGCCGAAGGTGCTTTAATGTTGCGCAATTGTCAACACCACGCCGAACAACGCAACGAGGCAAACATGAAAGCTCATAAAGTAAACACCACCTGGTTCAAGGACCGGCTGGCCGAGCGCGACTTGTCCATCCGGCGTCTGGCCAAGCTGCTCGAGCTCGACCCGTCGGCGGTTTCGCTGATGCTGCGCGGTAAGCGCACGATGACCGCTGACGAGGCCAACCGCATCTCTGGCCTGCTCACGATTCCTGTCACAGAAGTTCTGGCGCAGGCGGGCGTGCCGATCGACGCCGACGCGCGGCAAATGCCGATCAAGGCATACGTCGACAGCCGCGGCGTGCTTACGCCGATCACGTCAAAGAATACGCGCAAAATGGCTGCGCCGCGCGACGTGCCTGCCAATGGACTCGCGGTGCAGATCCGCGCGCCAGAGCTCTCGCAGGACGGATGGGTATTTTTTGCGGGCGCGTTCGATACGCGCGTTGCTGCGCTGATCGACAGAATGTGTGTTGTCGATGTGCGCGGCGATGGGCACCGCGTCGGCACACTCAAGCGCGGCTACGACGAGGGGCGCTTTAACCTGGTGCCGTTCACGGCAGGCCCTGCTGCAGAGAACATCGAAGTCAAGGCCGCAGCGCCGGTGCTGTGGATTCGCCCGGTATAACCGGGTCTTTTACATTAG
>JBIKWE010000110.1:0-2549 GCA_044356445.1 Limisphaerales bacterium
TGCGGACCTTCTGGATCGTGAACTCGTGCGCCATCTCGTGGGTGCTGGTGTGCTCGAAGGTGGCGTGGTCCCCGAAGTAGGGGATGGTCATCTCGAGGCCGCGCGTGGAGGTGACGCCGAGGATGCCCTCCTGCAACGGGAACAGGTTCGTCTTCAGGAACTCCTGGTAGGTGCCGTACAGGACGTAGTCGAAGCGCCGCTCCGGCGTGTACTCGAAGTGCGTCGAGAGCTCCCGGTACGACCGCTCGAGCTGGGCGCGCGCGCGCTCGGCCGTGGCCTGCTCGGACTCGTACCAGAACAGGCGGATGCCGCCCGCTTCCGCCTCCTGGAACGTCTGCCCCACCAGCAGATCGGTCGTCTGCCAGTCCTGGCGCGTGTTGCGGAACACCGACTGGCCGGGCCGGCGCGGCGCGACCCAGATCTGCGCATGAGCGGCCGGGGCCGCGAGGGAGAGGAACATCACCGCGGCAGCGTACCCCGGTGGAGCGGCAGGCCGCTGCGCCGATGCTCGAACACGAGCGAGGTGGCGATGCGGAAGACCTCGTCGCGGCTCGTGAACGCCTCGCGGGTGAGGTCCTGCAGGGAGCGCACGTCCTCGACCGCCACGTGGACGAGGAAGTCGATCTCGCCGCCGATCGAGTAGAAGGTCACCACCTCGGGCAGCGTGCGCAGGTGGTGGTCGAACCCCTCGAACGCCTCGCGCGAGTGCAGTCGAAGGCGCACCGAGATCATCGCCTGCACCTCGAGCCCGACAGCGAGGGGGTCGAGCTCGGCGTGGTACCCCCGCACCACGTCCCGCTCGAGCCGTCGGACGCGCGTGAGGCAACTGCTGGGGGCCAACCCCACCTTCACCGCGAGCTCCTTGTTCGACGTCCGCGCGTTGTTCTGCAACAGGTCGAGCAGCGCGAAGTCGATTCGGTCGAGGGCGTGTTCTGGGGCTCGAGAACGAATTGTATTCGATGGACGGGTCATGGTCCGAATCCTATACCATAGGTGTACCCCAGGACCGAACGATGTCCCTCCTCACTGCCCTGCCCCGCGTCACCCCCGCCGCGCTCCCCGGCGCGGCCGACTTCGCCCAGGAGCTGGTGCGGCTGCTCCGGCGGTACGGGGCGCCCGCCCACCGCCTGGAGCTGGCGATGGCTGCGTTCGCCCAGGGGATGGGGTTGTCGGCCGCCTGGCACGTCCTCCCCACCTCGATCCTGGCGTCGTTCGGGCCCCGCGTGGTGCTGCTCGACGTCTCCGCAGCGGACACCGACCTCGACCGCCTGGCCGCCGTCGACGAGGTGGCGCAGCAGGTCGCCGCGCGGCGCCTCACCCCGGAGCAGGGTCGGGCGGCGCTCGCGGCCGTGGAGCTCGCTCCCTCGCGGGTCGGCCCCGCGCTCGACGCTGTCGGGTGGGCAGCGGGCTCCGCTTCCGCCGCGTTGTTCTTCGGGGGCGGCCCCGCCGAGGCAGTGGTCGCGGGCGGCATCGGCCTGGCTGGCTGGGGGGTGGCCCAGGTCGGACACCTCGCGCGAAACGCCCTCGCCGAGGTGGTGACGGCCACGTTCGCCGCGGTGGTGGTGGCTGCGGTGCCCGGGATCGCAGCCGAGCCCGCGCTCCTGGGCGGCCTGGTGGCGCTGTACCCCGGCCTGCGGCTCACCACCGGCATGACCGACCTCGCGACCGGGCACCTGTTGTCGGGCTCGGGGGGCATGCTCTCGGCAGGCGTCACGTTGCTGCAGCTCGGGTTCGGGGTGGCGCTCGGCACCCGCCTGGCCGCCAGCTGGGTGGGCGCCCCGGGCCCGGTCACGGTGTCGCCGATGCCGCTGGCGGAGCTCGTGGGCCTCGTCTCCGGGGCCCTCGCCTTCGCGGTGCTCCTGCGGGCCCGGTGGGCACACGTCCCGCAGATCGTGCTCGCCTGCTTCGTCGCGTTCTTCGCGGAGCGGTGGGGCTCGTCGGCGCTGTCGCCCGAGCTCGGTGGGGGCGTGGCGGCCTTCGCGTTGACCGCGGTCAGCAACGGCCTCGCGCGCGCCCTCGACCGGCCGGCCGCGGTGACCCAGGTCCCCGGCATCTGGCTGCTGGTCCCCGGGAGCCTCGGCTTCCGCGCGGTGCAGGCCATGCTCGAGCAGGACGTGGTGCATGGCGTGGCCGCCGCGTTCTCCACTGCGTTGTCGGCGATGGCGCTGGTGGCGGGGACCCTGCTGGCCAACGCGGTGGTGCCGCCGCGCCGCACGCTCTGACTGCGCCCCGCGCAGGAGTTGAGCCGCAGGCCGAGGCCGAGACCGAGGTCGAACTCGAGGTCGAACTCGAGGTCGAACTCGAGGTCGAACTCGAGGTCGAACTCGAGGTCGAGGTCGAAGTCGAACTCGAGGAGTCGACGGCTGGCAGCCAAAAATTGGCGCTTGGGCGCGATACTCGCTTGCCCGGAGGACGTGGCGACGGGCGAGGAGTTCCTGCACGAGGGGTTGGACTGCTACAAGCTGGCGGTCCAGGTGAGCCGGTGGGCGGCAATGCAGGTGTTTCCTGGGCACCGGAAGCATCTGCGCGACCAGTTGGTGCGTGCCGCC
>JBIKWE010000109.1:0-2521 GCA_044356445.1 Limisphaerales bacterium
AAAAAAGTATGTTAAAAAATGCGTTGCAAAAAATTTTTGGAACCTCAAATGAGCTTGATGTTTTGTCCTTGATCCCTCTTGAAAAGCATGCGTCGCGCTCAATCCAACTCTCGATCTCAAAAAAGTTAAAGAATTATAAAATTACCCCTTCTGAGTGGGTGATTCTCTCAACAATCTCAAAACACAATCAAGGCATAAACCCCTTAAATATTTCTCTCGTACTTGGACTAAAACCTTCCTTTATCACAAATTCTTTAAAAAAATTTGAAAAAATGCGGTTGATATTCCTTGCTGAGAACGTAATAAAAGATAAAAGATTCAAGTCATATACCATATCCCCAAAGGGTTTGGGAATTTTAAATGAATCACAAGTTGCTGTTGAGGAGGGATTAATTGAACTATTTGAGGGTGTGTCTCCGAAAGACTTGGAGGGCTTTAACACAGTCTTAAAGCATTTGTCTCTAAGGGGTGAAAAAACTATTGCTTCGAGTTAAGGAGGTTGGCTAACTCGCTCTGTTCTTCTCCCAAGATAACATCTTCTTTTATAAAGCTTTTCTCAACTTCACTTAACCACTGGAGACCCTCTATTTTATTAAGAATTTGCTTTGCTCTTGATAATCTTATGGCAATTATTTCATTTATCCTATCAATTTCACGCTTATTGTTCTCATAAAAGCCATCATAATTTTTAAGTTCTAACCAGCCACTTTGAATCCTGCTTAAATCGCTTACCGCCTTCTCCCACCCCTGCTTTTCAGCAAGTGTATAACTTGGGGGGATGTATCCTCCAAGATGTTGCACAACAACCTGCACCGGACAACCCTTTGTTTCTCCAATGAAGGTTGAGACACCGATGTCGTCATAATCTTTATTAAGTAAAAATCTCTTGGCTTCGGCCTTCTCCATAAATACTTCATAAAGCTCCTGTTCGTCATAATATCCAAGTATTGGAAATTCGCCAAAAACTCGATTAGAATATCCCGCTTCGCTCATCGCTCTTTCAATATCGCTATCATTGTTTAAGCGGCCTCTTTCAAGCTCCTTATTTGCCAAAATTTCTGAAGCTCGGCGCCTTGCAGAAGTCTCCAGCTTTGCTTCATATTTTAAAGGCGGCAACTTATTCTTGCTTCTTTCTTCATTTAGCAGCTTTAAATATTTTGTAGTATTAAAAAGGGACTCGTTTTTAGTTGAAAGATCTCTTGAGGCATCTCTCCATGATGAGCCAAATTCTTCTTTTTGAGTTTTAAAAGGTATAAAAAAATCAATATCGGAAAATGAGATGAGTCCTATGTGTCTTGAATCTGTGCTGATTTTACGATTATCCCCTAACACAAAAAATTTATCTTTGGGCACAATTAGCCCCTCGCAATCACCAATCTCTCGTCCTCCAAAAGTTGATCTTGGCTTTAAAGTGTATGGCTCAGATAACAAAGTGCCATTTAATTTAACGAACCCATCTTGAATCTCCACCCTGTCTCCGGGAACCCCAATGACTCGCTTAACAAATCCGCTTGCAGTTTTAGATTGTCTTTTTAATTCTTGACTTGTTTTTTCATTATGAAACACAACTATATCTCCTCTTGAGATTTTTGGCGTCAAAAAATCAGGCAGTTGCTTGAAATTAAACATTTTATAAAACTCAATGTTGCCCTTTTCAGGCAGAGTTGGCAACATTGAAGCGCCAGTTACTGGCACTGGAATAAGTATTAATCCATAATACTGAGTAAAAAACCAAACACTGATTGAGACTACCATCAACAACCCTGCTGTAAATGTAATCTTTGTAACCTCCCCTAAAAACCCTGCAACATATGAAAATGCTGTTTTTTCTTTTTGATTCACAGTTTTTTAATTTTAAAAAATAAATATTTATTGATAATTTATACTTATATTATGCCACAAGCTTTAAAGTCTAAAGCAAAATTTAAACAGAGAGATGGTTCCCTTGATTTCTTAAGGGGATTTGCTGTCTTGCTTATGGTGTTTGTTCATGCATCAGCATATTTTTTAAGTAGTAAAAGTATTTATTCTGCATGGGATTACGCTCATTTTGTGGTGCCTTTATTTGTATTTTGCTCAACCTATATTACCTTTAATCACAGTGTGCCGGGTCACTTTTCGTTAACAACAATTTTTAAGCGAGTGAAGCGTTTGGTTATCCCCTATTTTTTAATGTTTGCCTTGCCATCTATATTCTTAAATTTTTTACTTAATGACTTTAATCTTGACTTTTCATATGCTGTAAATATTTTAACGCTTGGAAACTCTCGCGATGTTGGCTGGCTTGTTGTGCTTTTTATTTACGTCATATTGCTAAATCAATTTATTTTATTTCTTAGACAGAGATATTTTTTTATGTTTAAGCTGTTGACCGTGATTTCTGTTATCTCAACCATATATCTTTTATTTAACGATATTCCTGTGCCATTTAGATATGTAATGTTTCTGCCTTGGTCAGCATTTTTATTTTTTGTTTATTTTTTTGTTAATTCCAAAAAAAATATTCGTTTTTATGTGCAAA
>JBIKWE010000115.1:0-2518 GCA_044356445.1 Limisphaerales bacterium
TTCGGCAGCGCCTCGATCTGCTCGGGGGTCAGCACCTTGCCGCGGTCCGGGCGGTAGCCGTCGTCCCAGCGCAGGTCGCGGCACATCCAGTCGTTCATGCCGATGTCGAGGTCGGTGAGCACGATGACCGGCGTCTGCAGGCGCTCGGCGAGGTCGAAGGCCTGGACGGCGGCGTAGAAGGCCTCCTCGGGCGACGACGGGAACAGCAGCACGTGGCGCGTGTCACCGTGGGACGCGTAGGCGCAGGCCATGAGGTCGGCCTGCTGGGTGCGCGTCGGCATGCCGGTGGACGGGCCGCAGCGCTGCACGTCGAACAGCACCATGGGGATCTCGGCGTAGTAGGCATAGCCGATGATCTCGCCCATCAGCGAGATGCCGGGGCCCGAGGTGGGCGTGAAGGCGCGGGCGCCGTTCCAGCCGGCGCCCATGACCATGCCGGCGGCGGCGAGCTCGTCCTCGGCCTGCACGATGCAGTAGTTGGCCTTGCCCGTCACCGGGTCCTTGCGCCACTTCTCGCAGAACTTGCGGAAGCCGTCCATCAGCGACGTCGACGGCGTGATCGGGTACCAGGCACCGACCGTCGCCCCGGCGAACAGGCAGCCCAGCGCCGCCGTCGTGTTGCCGTCGATCATGACGTGGCCGGCGGTGCGGTCGATGGTGCGGGCGCGGAAGGGCAGCGGGCAGGCGAAGTGCTCGCGGGCGTAGGCATAGCCCAGGTCCAGGGCCTTCTGGTTGGCCTCCAGCAGGCTCGCCTTGGCGGCGAACTGCTCCCTGAGCAGCGTGGCGATGACCTCGCGGTCGAGCTCGAGCAGCGCCGCCAGCACGCCGACGTACATGATGTTCTTCATCAGGACGCGGGCGCGGGCCGTCGGGAAGTTCTCGTTGCAGATGCGCGAGAGCGGCACGCCGAGCACGTGGATGTCGGTGCGGGTGAACAGCGCGCTGCGCGGCCAGGTGGAGTCGTAGACGAGGTAGCCGCCGGGCGCCACGTCGGCGTGGTCCTTGCGGTAGGTCTCGGCGTTCATGGCCACGAGGAGGTCGACGCGGCCCGCGCGCGCCAGGTAGCCGGCGCCGCTGACGCGGATCTCGTACCAGGTCGGCAGGCCCTGGATGTTCGACGGGAAGAAGTTCTTGCCCGAGACCGGGATCCCCATCCGGAACAGCGCCTTCATCAGCGTGGCATTGGCGCTGGCCGAGCCCGTGCCGTTGACGTTGGCGATGCGGAGCGTGAAGTCGTTGTCGCCGGGGCGGCGCGCGGTGCTCGTCATGGGACGGTCCCTGCGGTGCGGGTCAGGTGCCGAAGCGGCGGGGCGCGGCCGGCGCCGGCGCGTGGTCGCCGGCGTGGGGGTGGTGCAGGGTGAACTTCTGCATGTCCCAGGCCGCCGTGGGGCAGCGCTCGGCGCAGAGGCCGCAGTGGACGCAGAGGTCCTCGTCCTTGACCATCACCCGCGCCGTCTGTGGCAGGGCCTCGGACACGTACAGGGCCTGGGTCCGGTTGGTGGCCGGGGCCGTGAGCCGGGTCCGCAGGTCGTCCTCGGTGCCGTTGCGGGTGATCGTGAGGCAGTCCACCGGGCAGACATCGATGCAGGCGTCGCACTCGATGCAGAGCTTCGCCGCGAACACCGTCTGCACGTCGCAGTTGAGGCAGCGCTCGACCTCGGCCGCGGCCTGCTCGGCCGTGAAGCCCAGCTCCACCTCGATGTCGAGCTTGCTGAACCGCTCCTTCAGGCCCACGTGGGGCATCAGCCGCCGCTCACTGGCGTCGTAGCTGTTGCTGTAGGCCCACTCGTGCATGCCCATCTTGGACGTGTGCAGGTTCTGGCCGTCGGGCAGCCGGTCGCGCAGGTCGGCGCCCTGGCAGTGGCGGTGGATCGAGATGGCGGCCTGGTGGCCGTGCTCCACCGACCAGATGATGTTCTTCGGGCCGAAGGCGGCGTCGCCGCCGAAGAAGATGCCCGGCCGGGTTCCCTGGAAGGTCACCGGATCGACCACCGGCACCTCCCACTGGTCGAACTCGAGGCCCAGGTCGCGCTCGATCCAGGGGAAGGCGTTTTCCTGGCCGATGGCGAGGATCACGTCGTCGGCCGGGTAGAACTGCTCGCCGGTGACGCGCTCCGCCGTGATGCGGCCGCGGGCGTCGAGGTCGTACTCCATGACGTCGAACAGCATGCCCGTGAGCCGGCCACCCTCGGTGACGAAGGCCTTGGGCGCGCGGTTGACGACGATCTCCACCCGCTCCTCCTCGGCGTCGTCCAGCTCCCAGGGCGAGGCCTTGAAGAACTGCCGGGGCTTGCGCGCCATCACCTTGACGTCGGTGGCGCCGAGGCGCAGCGAGGTGCGGCAGCAGTCCATGGCGGTGTTGCCGACGCCGATGATCAGCACCTTCGGCCCGATCCGGTCCACGTGCGTGAAGGCCACGGACTCGAGCCAGGCGATGCCGATGTGCACGTGGGCGGGGTCGTCGTCACGGCCCGCGAGCCGCAGCTCCTTGCCCTTCGGCGCACCGGTGCCGACGAAG
>JBIKWE010000029.1:0-8497 GCA_044356445.1 Limisphaerales bacterium
TTTTCTGCCTGAACTTCACCCTTAACCTGAACATCGCCTTGAGTTGTAACCCTGACTTCCTCTCCCATAATAAGCACGTCCGCCATTTTTTCTGATTGGAGTTTTAACGGCGCACCCAACGTGTTTACCGTCCCCTCAACTCCATCAATGTTAATAATACCTGCATTAAATATGCCAGTAACATTAAGGTCGTAAATATTTGACTCTCCAAGTACTGTCAAAGCATCAAGTTGAACTTGTGAAACATCAAGAAGAGCAGATGATGAAGCCTCAAAAGACGATGCTTTCAGTTTGTCAATCTCTTGATTTAATGTATCAATCTGAGCTGATAATGAGGCAACTTGGGGTGTAAAATTCATTTGCTCAACCGCAATAACATCCAGTTTTGCCAAAATCTCATCAGTTGACATGATGGGCGCATTGCTTTCATCAGGAACCGCCATGTCTGAGATAGTTTGTTCAATAGTTGTTATCTTATAATCCTGATCTTTAGCAAGCTCCAAAAGATACAAAGGCACACGGTCGTATCTAACACCCTCAGGTAAACCATTGTTATCATATACGACAAGATCAGATAATCCAAGATTATTAATCTCCTCAGCAATGTATCCGACTGTATTGATATTTGTTGCTTTAAATGTATACGAAACAGGTTTAAGCTCAAGTATTTTTCTAAAATTAGCGTTAAGCGGTGAAATATTAGTTTTATATCTTAAAGACGAACTGTCCTTTAAAAAATTACCAGACGCATCAATCACAACTGCCGTTCCAACACCAGTTGATAAATTTGGAATTGTTAGCTTTGAGCCGGGATTGGTGGTTCCAATTCCAAGACTGCCGTGGACGGTTAACACATCTGTTTGAAAATTTCCAAATATTAAGGGTTGCGATGTTGCTGAATTATCTATATACAAGCGATCTGAGTTTCTCTCGCTATACCCTGCCTGAAAACCTATCATTACTGACCCTGACTTACTATGCACAATATTGCCTCCAAATCCGGCCTGATATCCAATCATCACATTGTTTGATCCACTTTGATTGTTTTGATCAGCGCCCGCCCCAACAGAGACGTTAAAAAGAGCCGTTGTTGCTTGAAAACCAGCATAGGTCCCTGTATATACATTATCTCTTCCGGTTCTTAATGTATTGCCAGCGTTAGCGCCAATCAACGAGTTACTATATCCTGTTGTCAAAGATACACCCGAACCCATGCCAACTAATGTATTAAGTGTGCCATCAATGCCGTTATTTTGACTTGACAAGCTCTCTCCACCGTTGCCTAATATCAAAGTACTGCTAAATGTTGCTTGGCTTGGAAGAAACACCACCTGTGTTGAATTTATCCCAATCTTTGAAGACACATCCAATTTAAATTGGGGATTGGTGTTGCCAATTCCAACATTGCCGTTCTTATCTATAATAAACGGAGTTGTGTCATTATTCTCGTCCATAACAATAAGTGACGCCCCAGTTCCTGAGTTAATAAGAGTTAATGGTGTTCCTGAACCGCTTGTTATTGACAAGACGTCGTCAGTTGCAATTGGACTCAAAACATTATTATTTTTTGACCAATAATTAACACCGCCCAAAGTTTCAAGGGATGTCCACCTAAATGTTTGGGATGTGCCGTCATAGCTTAATAAATTTGAGTTTTGTGGAGCAGAGCCTACTTTGTTTAGGTCTTCAGGAAGTATAGTTGAATTTTCTATCTCTAAAGAGTCTATACTTTGTCCAAGTAAAGACACGTTGACTGATAATGCTCCATCAGCAACTGATCCTAAATTAGAGACAGTTAAAGCGTCAGAAATATATGAGTCCGCAATCTCACTCCCCTGCCATGTGCCAGAAGTTATTGTACCAACTCCGGTTAAACTTGGGTAATTACCAATAATGGCACTTGAGGGAACAGCGCCTGATGTATTTAAACTATTAAAGTTTAAAGTGCCTGATGTCAGGTTCCCAACCGTTGTAATTGAGCTTTGACCAGCATATGTCTCTGATATTTTTAGACCTGCTGCGCTTTTTGACAATGTTTCTCCATCAAGCTCAAGCTGAAACTCATTTCCAACAAGCTCAATCCCTTGACCGTCTGTAGTAAATAAAATTCCGCCAGAAGTTAAGCTTACCCAGCCATATAAGGATGTATAGACGTATAAATTTTCATCATTTTTATCAAAATATACTTGACCAACAGCTCCCGAAGGCTGAGTCTCTTTTGTAAAAACAGCACTTTGTAAAAGGGTTAAGCCTGAGACAGCTAAGCCATTTAAAGTTCCGACCTGCGTTACTCCTGTGTATGCTCCCGACAACACCTGTGATGGAAAACTACCAAAATAAGTTAACGTCGGAAGATTTAGACCGCCTGAGCTCATAACTCCAGTGTTGTCACCATCAAAAATAAAGCTCTCAATATCTGACTCACCAAGACGTTGGACTAAAGCTGAGATTGAAATTCCGTTTTCTGAAGACTGAATCTGAATGTTGTTACCGGGAATAAGCTCAATATTGCCATTTAAACCCTCAACGCTTAAAACCCCGTCATTGCTGACAACAGGTCGCTGAGGATCTCCTGAAACAGTTATTCCGTTGCCACCTTCAACTGAGTATATCAAGTTTGGAGCTGTTATATCTTCCTCAAAGTTAACGGGAGCTCTAAATTCTGCCGGCAAATTGAATCTCAAGTTTGCTTCTCCTAAGGTATTTGTGTTAGACACAAAAGTTGGCGAAGGTAAAAGACGAAGTGGAAAAGACTCATCCGCATTATTTTCAGATGATGAAAACCTCCTGAAATCAATCTGGCTTATAAGGCGAGCAGCTGAAGTTCTTGCCTCAGGAACATAAACGAAGACAAAAAGGGATAACACAGTAAAAACTGTGCCGATTATTAAAGATATGACAATCTTTCTAAATCTGCTCATAAAGTCATGACTTTTATGAGTATGGCAGGTTTTTTGTAAATATGCAATATATATACATTAAGTTAATGCAATATTTGCATAAAAAATATGAACATATATTGATTTTTGAGCTTTCCAAAAGCCACAATTATTATTAGTCATAAATGCTTTTAAAGATGCCGAAATTTATGTGTATACTGATTCTGACAAATGAAAAAATCTTTATTTTTGAATAATTTTATTTCACGTTCGTACAGTATTTTTATTTATATTGTTCTGACAATTCTTGCTATAAATCTTTCGTCTGTTGTTTTTGCACAATCTGAGGAAACATCGTTTTCAGTTGGCACTCGGTTTCCTGTTCAGGGTGAGACGGTGCTTGATGGTTACATTGTGGTAAGTACTCAAGCGGGATTATCCGTCACAACAGAGGCATATCAAGAAAATCAGGTCGGGGTTGTTACTGAAAGACCGGCGATTGAAATTGGCGCTGACGGCACAGATGACACAACTTATCCCGTTGCAACAAGTGGTGAAGCATTAGTTTGGGTTAGCTTGTCAAATGGGGTTATTAAAAAAGGAGACCCCATCACCTCCTCTCCTTGGCAAGGAGTTGGTATGAAAGCAACGTCAACTGGACCAATTCTTGGCACGGCTATTTCAGACGTAACCATTCCTGAAAATACCACGGATCCTGATCAAACAATAACCAAAGTAAGAGTTGCCATAAGCCCCGGAGATTTTAATAAAGCATCAAACATGACAAGCACCAATAACATTAATTCAAAAAATAACATTGGCAACACAAGATTAATTGTAAGCGGAGTCATTATTTTGGCAACTGTCATTATAAGTCTTAATTTCTTTGGCAAACTTTCAAGGTCTGGCGTTGAAGCTTTGGGCAGAAATCCTTTGGCATTTAAAAAAATTGAATTTGGTATTACTATTAATATAATTGTTGGTTTTTTAATTGCACTAATTGGAATTGCGGTTGCAATGTATATAATAAATTAAATATTTAAACTAATATGGATTCTGGTCTACAAACAATTTTAACCTCTGCTGTAATTTGGCTACCTATTGTGAGTCTTATTTTAAACTTTGTACTAGCTTTATTTTTGATTTTTTTGGTTCAAAACGGCAAGCTAAAGCCAAAAGAACAGCAGCAAATTGAAGCTGAAATGATAAATGTTATAAAAAAAGCCGATCTGACAGCTGTCAAAATAATCGAGGAAGCAACAGGAAAATCACAAAAAATTATAAACGAGGCAGAAGGCACAAAGAAGCTCCTTATCTCTAAGCTTGACAAGCTTGTTGATGACACCGTTGATATTGCTCAAAATCAACTTGACGTTCAAAAAGGCGCTATCATTGATAAGTTTAGAGAGATTTACACTGAGCTCATGGATCAATACAAAAGCGAATCGCAAGTTCTATTTTCCAATCTTCAGCACGAGGCTCGCTCACAACAAGAGAAATTCAGAAATGATCTTCAGTCCTCAATGACTGATATATTTAAAAATCTGCAAGAGAAAAACTTGTCAGATTTAGAACAAGCCAATAAAGATATAACAGAATACAGAGAAAAAACATTCCTTAAAATTGACGAACAAGCAAAAAGCCTAATTAAGGATTACATTGCAGGATATTTTACTCAAGAAGCTAGTAAAAAAGATAATGAAAATATTGTATTTAAGGCTTTAGAAAGCTTCAAAAATCGAAAATTGTAAACCATAAAATATGAATCAAAACTCTGCTTATAAAACTGTTTTTGATTTCATATTTACATCTTTTGAGTGCGCTGAATTGATAAATGCGATTGAGCATGCTCTTGATGTAAAATATGACACCAATCTGGACTTGATGGAGACACTCTCAAAACATGCTTCATATATTGCCATGCAAGAGATAGAGCAGCTCTTAAAAGATAATGGCATTTATTCACATGATAAGGAAACGGCTATTTCTTTTTTATCAAATATCTTAAAAGAGTTAAAAAGTGCGCCAACCTTACTTCTAACCCTTTCCTTTTTTCCAACATATGATCAGATAAAATCATTTACCAAATGGTGGCGTCAAGAGATAAACTCCCACACTGTTTTGCGAATCAAAGTTGATCATAAGATATTAGCAGGAGCAATAATCGAATGGCAGGGAGTGTCAACTTCTTTAACACTGCAAAATGAGATAGATAAAATAATTTTAAAATCCTAAAAATATTATGGATAATTTTCAGAAAGCCCTTAATGAGTCTGGGATTTATGGTGAGGTAGCAGAGATTAGATATCCCTTGGTTACAATAAAAGGCTTGCCAAAAGTTAGACCTCAACAAACAATAATATTTAATAATGGTGATATCGGATCGGTTTTTGATATAGAAAAAGAGTATATTCAAGCTCTTGTTTTCTCAAATAATCCTCCGTCAATACAGGCGCAGGTTGCGCCCCTTATGATGCCACTTGGTATTAACGTATCAAATCAACTTCTGGGTAAAATAGTCAACCCACTGGGACAGGAAACAACAAACGAAAAATTTGAAATAAATATGCAAAATATTTCATATAAATCGATATTTTCAGAGTCTTTTGGTATTAGTGAGCGTATAACCATCAAAGAGCCTTTTTTGACAGGGCAGATGAAAGTTGACCTTCTGCTTCCGCTTGGCAAGGGTCAAAGAGAGCTTATTTTGGGAGATGGTAAAACCGGCAAGACATCTCTTATTTTATCTATAATTGAAACTCAAGCACAACACGAAGAAAGTGTGATAATTTATGCGGGCATCGGAAAAAAAGCTGCAGAGATAAATCAGATAAAAGATTATCTTATTAATCACAAGTTAATGTCAAAAACGGTTTTAATAACATCTTTGTCAGCTGATAATGCCGGACTCATATATATTACCCCATACTCAGCCATGACCATTGCTGAATTTTTTGCCAAACAGGGTAAAGACGTGACCCTGATACTTGATGATCTGTCCATTCATGCGGTTAGATACAGAGAGATTGCGTTGTTATCAAGGCGTTTTCCCGGACGAGAATCTTATCCCGGCGATATTTTTTACTCACATGCCTCATTACTGGAGCGTGCCGGCTATTTTAAAAATGAGAACAATCAGCCTTATAGTATAACCTGCTTGCCAATTGCCTCAACCGTTGAAGGTGACATAACAGGATATATTTCAACCAATTTGATGAGTATTACGGACGGACATATTTTATTTGATTCTGATATATACAACAAAGGTCAAAGACCAGCGATCAACATTCCACTTTCGGTAACAAGAGTTGGCAGGCAAACTCAAACTGCTCTTTTAAGAGAGATAAACGTTGAGATATTGTCATCGCTCTCTCAATACGAAAAAATGAAGAATATTATGCATCTTGGATCCGAGATATCTCAGGAGTCAAAAAACATAATTGCAAAAGGATTGGCTTTTGAAAATATGCTTCAACAAGAATTAAATGTTATAAAAAAACCAGTTCAAGTTGTTATTTTTGCCTTGGCATATGCAAATCCCGGGCAATTTGGCGAAATAAGTGACTACAATAAAGTTTTAAGCAATTTACTAAACATTGCAATCACCAAAGAAGGGGCTCAAGAGGTTCAAAAAGTTGCTGACTCAAATAACATTAATGAGTTACTTGAGCGTATTTCTCAATCACCAGTTTTATCACCGCTATGCAAAAAAGAAGCGACTTAAAGGATCAGGATAAAATCCTCTCAGCAATATACAGTTTGGCAACTGCATATCAGGAAATCTCGGTTATGAAAATGAAAAAGGCCAGAGAAACAATTGATCATTCCCGATTTTTTGTAAATAAGTTAAAAATAGTATTTGATACTTTAAAGGCGAGTTATCCGCTTAATATGAAACAAAAAAATAGCAGGCAGCTTAACTCAGCCAAAGTTTTGATTACCGCAAGTTCAAGATTAAATGGTGACATATTAAGAAAAATTACCGATTTATTTATCAAAGATCTTGAAAGCGATGAGGCTGATTTATTTGTTCTTGGCAAGATAGGGCAAGAATATCTTAATGAATATCAAAATAAATACAAGATAATTAATATTGAGATGCCTGAAAATAATTTAAATATGCAAAATCTTAATGACTTTATGCTAAAACTGCTAAATTACAAGCAAGTTGTTGTTTATTATGCGGTTTTTAAAACCGTGCTTGAGCAAGAAGTTTTAAAAACCGCAATTCCAAGCATTTTTTCCTTGACAGATAATGGGGCAGATGCCATTAACAGTTTCCAACAGGGGCAGGATAATTTCGGTAAACTTTATCTTTTTGAACCGTCAGGTGAAGAAATTGCCACATACTTAAATGACACCGTGACAACAACCTTCATCAGACAAACCATCTTTGAGACTGAGCTGTCAAAGAATGCTGCTCGAATTACGGCAATGACACAGCTTATAGATAAAACTAATCAGAAAAAAAATATCTTAAAAAGAGCTCTAATTAAACTTAAAAGAGAAGAGCTTGATAAAAAGCAAAATGAAAGACTTATGGGTATTAGTTTTTGGGGTTCAAATATATGAGACAACAAGGTTCAGTTTTAAGCATTAGAGGTCAGATCGTTGAAGTCTCATTTATAGAAAGTCCACCTGAGAGATTTGATTTATATGTCATGGAAGAAAATCATGAAGCAATACTTGAGGTATATACCTCCGCTAGCCCCAACTCAGTATATTGCCTTGCATTAACCTCAGCTTGCGATTTTTATAAAGGCGCCATGGTTTTTAATACCAAAAAAACATTATCAGTTCCTGTTGGTGCCCAGATTCTTGGTCGAGCAATTAATGTTTTTGGTGAGCCAATTGATGGCAAAGGGACACTTGATTTTGAAAATAACATATCAATCTTTGGCAAAAACAAAAGTGCAGATATTGTGACTCCACATGTTGTATTAGAAACAGGAATAAAAATACTTGATTTTTTCACACCTCTTTTAAGCGGAGGTAAGATTGGCTTATTCGGAGGGGCAGGTGTTGGGAAGACAGTGCTCCTTACAGAAATTATTCATAACATCTGCTCAAAAGACAAAGAATCAAATGTGTCTGTCTTTGCCGGCATAGGAGAAAGAAGTCGCGAAGGACAAGAGCTTATTGAGTCGCTTGAGGCAACAGGAGTTTTGGAAACGGTATCTTTGGTATATGGAGAGATGAGTAAAAATCCAGCCATCAGATTCAGAACGGGCTTTGCCGGAGCCGCGCTTGCTGAGTATTTTAGAGATATTGAGAAAAAGAATGTCTTATTTTTTATAGATAACATGTATAGATTTGCTCAAGCGGGTTATGAGCTTGGTACATTAATGAGTCAGATACCATCAGAAGGCGGTTATCCAGCAACTTTGGCGTCTGATATGGGTAATATGCACGAACGATTATATTCCACAAAAAATAATATGGTGACAACATTTGAAACGGTTTATGTTCCGGCAGACGATATTACAGATCCAGGAGTACAATCGGTTCTCCCCTATCTTGACGCGAGAGTCGTTTTGTCTCGCTTTATATATCAAGAGGGCATGTTTCCGGCAATCGATACTTTATCTTCAAACTCAAGCGCCATTAACCCTAAAATT
>JBIKWE010000030.1:0-8486 GCA_044356445.1 Limisphaerales bacterium
AAATGTTGCCATTAAAAATTTTAAAAGACTTAATCTCTCCCCACTCACTGTCGTTGGGAATTAGCGATGTTGTTTTATTTTGAGCAGTAAACTTATATACTCCGTTTTGTGGTGAAAAAAAATAAACTTCCTCTCTAAATAAACCTATAAGAGTTGCTTCTTTGAGCAAGGGACTAACAAACTGTGCTAATGATTTCTTTTTCATATCAAGAACGTATACAACTGAAAGTTCTTTGTCAAGAATGGCTAAAAAATCATCTTCAAGGCTCAAAGCCACACCTTGAGCATCTTTTTTTTCAATTGCAAGATCAAAGAATTCTTCGTAATCAACTAAATTCTTATTAGAGATTGATTTTTGAGCAATCTCAATTGACTCCTGAATATTTGATAATTTATCTTTTTGAACATTATCACCGAGCTCTTTTTTTAAATTTAAAAGCATATTTTTGGCAAGATCGATATTTTGCAGTGCTTCATCAAAATCGCTTTCTGACTGTTCTTTTGCCAGAGTTAGTTTTTTCTCAATCTCCTGAGATGCCGTATCAATTTTTTGATTGATCATCATAAGCTGCCTTCTTTGGTATCCAAAAATAACGCTCCATGCAAGAATTGATGCAAGAATTATTGCCACCAGAATGACAAAACGCTTATCTCTGATTATTTGTTGTATTTTAAATCCTGATTTTAAAACTGAGGTTTTTGCCACCTGCTCATCTGGAGCTTCTTTTGATATTTCCAACTCTTTATGCAAAACTTCCTCCCCTATAGCATTAAATTCAACAAGAAAAAATACAAACCCCGGTTCGTCATCATCATAAGACTCTTCTTCTATAATCTTTTTGATAATTTCAACACCTGATAAACCCCTCGTGAAGACCTGAATATCAGAATCTTTGCCAATCATATTTTCTATGGTTTGATTAGAAAAGATAAAAAGATCATTATTTATCACTGGTCCAGATGCCACTTTATCACCACTTAAAATCATTTGACAGCGCTCTTTTCTTCGCAAATAAATACGTCCACTGCCAACAGTTTTTAGATAAAAAATCTCATCCGATAAGAAGCCTATTGCCAAGCCCATATGAAGAGGAAGATTTAATGTGACAATTAAATTTGCAACAACTGCTTCAAAGCTTGCCAGATCTTTCAACCTTGATTCACCAAGCTTATTTTTAAAAGTTTCAATTAGTTGTTTGCCCTCATCTTGAGATATACCATCTTCAAATGACAACACTCCAAAAAACTTATCAGTGGCAAAATGACCAATAAACCCATCTGCAAACTGCTTGCCAAGATATACTTCGGGCCTTGGTTTAAACATATGCAATTACTAAAATTGTGACAACTAAGATTAATAGTACTGCTAAAATCAACTGGAATAAAGATATGGCAAAAATAAGTGCTGCATTTTTGGTGGTAAATGTTTCGTTCATCACTTTAGTTTGTTTCAGGATTACAATTGAGTAAATTAGAAATATTGTTGCAAAAAAAATTGCAAAAGCTTTAAAGAAAAGAGCTATAATAACTGGACCATCTAATCTAAGTATTGCATCTATCATATTAGAACTTTAATTTTCATCTGGCATGAGTGAATTAATAATCTTAACCACTTCTGACGGCTCAGGTATATTTCCAAACTCAATATTTTGTTCAAAGCCCTCAGTCTTAACAAATACGTCTCCATAATGAAAAATAGAACCAAAAAAACCACCAACTTTTGTTGTAATGTCGCTCACTTTAAGAAGTGTCGTTGCCGTAAACTCTTTATATAGAGCACTTTTAAAATCAAGATCAATTACTCGTTCTGTTGTAACCATACCCACAGTAAAGTACCAAAGCAAAAAATTAATCCAAACATATGCAAAGATAAAGACAATGCCAAAAATGTTTAATGTAAAAATTTGAATCGTTGACAACACAAACGGCATTACTAAATTTAAAAATAAAAGTAAAAAAGAGATAACTATCGCATTCAAGATCCAGCCCAGTTGAGTTAATGGGAACTGCCTGACTACAAGTACAACTTTTTCATTGGCATGCTGGGTATTAAAACATACATCTGGCGATACCAAAAATGAGTGTGAGATATTGTGTTTAGGCTTTAAGATATCTTGCATCAATTTTTATTATATCAAAATGCGTGCATGTAATTTATATATTGCATATCAATTATTCTTGTTATATAATTAAAGTCCGGTTATTGAAGCGACCTGGAACCAACTCTTCCCATCCCGAACAGAGTCTTGAAACGGGTTAGCGCCGATGATACTCGCTCCAAATCGGAGAACGGGGAAAGTAGGTCATGGCCGGATTTTTTTTGGCTTATTTATTGGAATTTAAAAAATCCTCTATCTTTGTTTCTTGAAACTTAATGCCTGAAGGAAGCTCAAAAACTTGATAATCAAACTCCTTCTTTTCACAAGTTTTTAATAAGCTGTCAATCGAGTCCTTTTTAGTAAAGTCCTCAGACAAAAAAACCCCAACGGCACCAAGCACGGTTGTTTCAGGTAATAAAGATGATAGGCTACTATAAAGATCAAGGTACTGATTAACTCCTGTTATCAGAGTGCCGGATTTGGTTTTACTATCAAATGAGTGTAGCCCTTTTTCATTAATAAGAACAGTCTTAGTTAAATCAGTGGCAATATATTCCACCTTAATCTTTTTATCACGAATAAATATTTGAGACTTATTTTCTTTAATTAATTCACACTGCCATGGACCCTTTAAATCAATTTTTGATTTTAATTGTAATTTTGAGATTGCACTTTCTGATTTTAATTGAGAAGTTGTTTTAGCCAAATTTGTAGCAGAGTATCTTTCTGAATTTGAGTTATCTTCGCTTTTTATAACAACAGATGAAATAATAACCACCAAGCACAAGAATATTATTAACTTTCCAATAGGATGCATTTATGAGAAAAAACTTATTTTAAAAATATTCTAAGAATAGAGGTCACAATTGATAACATAACGCTATACAATACAGCATATAAAAATCCATCTACTCTAAAACCTGATACATAGTTGCTAATTATCAGGATAAATAAGCCGTTTAACAAAAAAGAGAATAACCCTAAAGTTAAAATATTTATAGGTAAAGTTAAGATTTTGAATATTGGCTTTACAAATGTATTGATTAAACCAAGCAAAAGCGCAACAATTAATGCAGTTTGATATCCGTCAAGTGAAACGTTGGGAATTATATATGAAGCAATTACAACCGCAATTGAGTTTACCAATAGCGACACTATAAACTTCATATTAATCTTTCTTTTTAACTAATCTAACCGATGTAACAATATCAAGAACCTCACCATCCGTTGCCGTTATCTGAGTCAATCCTGTTTCTGTGTAATACCTGTATAAATAATCTGACAGTGCTTGCTTTATCTCTTTACTTTCTGATTTTAAATCCTGCACCCTAGCGCTTAATAAGGCAACTGAAGGTTCACCAGAAAGTCTATCTTTTACCTGTTTTTTTAACTTTGCAACTTCTTTAGCTCTCTCTTGCGCCGCTTGATATTCAGCATCATTTTCAAACGTATCTTTTAACATTGCTGATTGCTCCTTTAAGTCTTTTTGCAGTTTATTTAAGTCAAAAATATACCCATTAATCATGTTTTCAAGGCTTAGAATCTCATCAACCGCCGCTTCTCCCTTGCTTAATACGTCTTCTCTTTGAGGCAAACTATCTTTTTCTAACTCCTCATTTGAGGTTTGAGACACGTCTTTATTTGATTCATCGCTAATTATTTGATTTTGCATCTTAATGATTTAAACATGTAATAAAAGGTATGGTTAAATATAGAGAAAATGGTATTTTTAGTCAAGGGAGAAAAAAGACATATTAAAAATTAACTTACAATATTTCACTATCAAAGGATGCGATCTCTTTTTCTCGCTCCTTTTTTACAAAGATATCAACGTTGTGTTTATCAACATAAACAAACTCAGCATTACCCTCAAGCACCTCCTCATATGGCAAACAGTTGCGACAACCATTACTTGAACATTTAAAAATACCAAGTTGTCTGGCCGCTTTAATTGATTTGGCAATTTCAAAAATCTGATCAAATGAGCTTTTTTCATCGGGTAGCTGCTTTGGTGTTAAAGAGTCATTATTGCCAATATACCAGTAACTTGCTTTTGTAACCTCTCTTTTTTGTGTATTTTTAACAAGTAAATAATAAATTGGCAACTGCAACGAACTGGCATCCTCCTCAGATTTACTGGTTTTAAAATCAATAATGTGAACTGAGTCTGTCTCTTCAAGATATTCAAGCCAGTCAACCTTACCGCATAAAATGATATTTTCATCTTCAGAGAGATAAAAATAAGGCAACTCCTCTTTAATCTTTACTGCTTTCTTGGCCAGCGGACCCGGATTTTTGGTTATTCTGGCAATCATTTCACGACCCCGTCTTTTATATATATCTTCAATATCAGAATTAATAAAACCACCTCTTTTTCCTGTTACAGTTTGCCAAACCTCTTCATAACGATCCATAAGCAGTCTGGAAAATCGCTCCGCAACGGGGAGTGTTGAGATTGAGTCTATGACTTCATGGACTGCTTGCCCCAAGGCTAAAGCCGGTGAAATAAGCTTCATTTTGTGTCCAGTTTGTGGACTTTTATATATATTTTTTAAAAAATATGCTCTTTTACATTGTAAAAAATCAGTTATTGAAGTATGAGAAACCCAGACTGCTGAATATTTATCTTTTGTCATTGTTGAATAATTATACCAAAGATTTTATAAGAAATTGCTTTTGTCGAGATTTAATTAAATAGTCAAGCAAAATGCTTAGCTCAATTTCAGCGCCACAAACAACTTTATCAGCGCCACCATAGTAAAAAATAATTTTATCGTTTTTTAATATTTGGCCACATGGAAATACCACATTAGAAACAACACCTTCTTTTTCATAATTGTAAAATGGTTCAAGAATCGGATACGGTGCACGGGCTAATACTTTTGTAACTTCATTTTTATCAAGTAACAAGGCTCCCAATCGGTAATGCCTATCTATGGCACTAATACCATGATAAAAGACCAAGTAACCTTCTGGTGTCAGCAGTGGCGGACCATTTACTCCAATTTTTACCGCATCCCAAGTCCCCGGTGCCGGAGATATTTTTCCCACATCACCAAGAAATGACCCCTCGGGAAATTCCAGAAAGTCGGTTTGAGCAATAATTATGTCGGGCTCAATTCTATGAAGAAAAGTATATTTGCCATTTATTTTTTCGGAAAACAAAACTCCATCTTTGTCAGCCACGCCGGGTGGCGAAATTATTTTAGGATATGCCCACTTATCAAAATCTCTACTTAAAAAATCTGAAATACTTATTGAAGTGATGGATAGCTTAGGCAAAATACCATCATACGCGGTGTATAGCATGTAGATTTTATCCTGAATAATTGTAACTCGCGGATCCTCAGCTCCGCCCCATGCACCTGCCTTGTAAGGCAATTCAAATGTTGCTCGTAATGGGTAAATAGGATAATCAAGTCGTTCATCAATATGGTACCCATCATAACTTACTGCCAGTCCAATATTTGAAATATTATCTTTTGAGGTTGTTCGGTATAAAATATAAACTTTATTATCAAGCTCGCAAACTGCTGGATTAAAAACTGCCTTACTCTCCCAATCGTTTTTTGCAATTGGCTCAAGAATTGGATTGTATGAAAACTTTTGACATTTGACAGTAACTGGATTATTAATTTCAGTTTTAGCAAAAATATCCTCAAGCTTCGCCGATGCAACAGCACAAACACTATCAGCGCCACCATAATATACGTTTAATAAATCATTAAAAATGATGGCTCCCTCAGGAAAAACAATGTTTTTAATCTGCCCTTGAGTTTCATATGAGGCTTCTGGTATTAATAACGGGCGCTCTACACGACCAATTATTTTTTTTGGATTGTCCTTGTCTATTAAAACCGCTTCTATTCTAAAAATAGGCTCAACGCCCTGACTTAAATAATGTTTTATATAAGAATAAATTAAGAGCCATCCTTTGTCAGTTTTAATTGGAGTGGCTCCAATCTCCACCTGATCACTATTTATGCGCCGCAAGTGAATTATATGTTCGTCAATATGTTCATACCAATTTTGCCAAAATTCCCAATCAAAAAGAGTTTCAAAATCTTCAAACTGAGCACATGCAATATGAGAGGGCGGCATATCTGAGTTGACAGTTAAAAAAACAGTGTATTTTCCCTCAATTTTTTCTGGGAACATAACCATAGCCTTGGCATTAAATGGTGTAATAATCTGACGCTTGTCAATCATTTTTAAATCTTTAGAAACGGCACATGCCACTTTTATACTTTTTTCATTTGGTGGCCAACTTGATAATGCCGTGTAAAAAACCAGATATTTGCCATCGATAAAAGTGACTCTTGGATCCTCTGCGCCATACATTTCCCATGACTCTTTGGGTATTAAAAATGGCTTTCTGTCTGAAAAGTTTATACCGTCTAAACTTTCAGCAATGCCAATTGTAGACAGCCTGAGTTTTTTGCCACTCACTTGCAATTCATCACCCATGGCTCTATATAGCATGAAAACTTTGTCTTCTTTTTTAGTAACTGTTCCATTAAAAACTGCAAAAGACTCCCAAGGATTATTTGGCTCTGGTTTTAAAATAGGATTTTGAGAATGTCTAACCAACATATTATTTAAGAATAAAACACTTCTTTAACTTCAAACCCTTCAAGCTTGGGAGTTTTATCTAACATTAGGTCTTCTATAAATTTATTTAAATCGGCTGTTGCAACACAAACATGCGAATCAGCGCCGCCGTAATACACCATCAATTGATTTTTTAAAACAACTGCACCACAAGGATATACAATTCCCGGCTTAAAACCGTTCATCTCATAATGCTCTTCAGGTTCAATGATTGGTGAATCTGTGCGATGCAAGACTTTGGTTGGATCTTTTAAATCCAAAAGCATCGCACCAATTAAATATTTACCGTCATCCTTATCGTCAACACCGTAATAAATAAGCAGCCAACCATCTTTTGTTTTTATTGGCGGAGCCCCAGCGCCAATTTTTCGACTGTCCCATTTGCCTGGTCTAATCTTAATCTCATGCTCGCCTTTTAAAAACTTTGATTTGCCATCAAAATTTAAATCATCAACAAAATCAATCTGAATATTAGGAAAGACTCTATGAAAAAACACATATTTATCATTTATTTTTTCAGGCAAGAGACAGCCACTCTTATCAACAACCCCCGGCTTGGTAATCAAAACCGGCTTTTCCCAGTTCCATCTTTCGTTTAAAAAATCATCAATATGAATTGATGTTAAAGCTACTCTTGGAGGGGACCAACCATCAAACGCAACATATGTCATGAAAACTCTATCTTCTATTTGCGTCACTCTTGGATCTTCACAGCCTCCATAACCACCAGCTGAGATGAATTTAGGGTTTGCGGAATTTGAAGTATTTGTCTCAAATCCCTCGTGCGGGGCATAAATTGGTTTGGGCGAACGATATTCAATTGTTGCGCCATCTTGAGATCTTGCGTAACCAACTGTTGAGATATAATCATAGCCTTGTGCTCTATAAAGAATATGGACTTTCCCATCAGCTTTAAAAGCCGCGGGATTTAATGTTGTAAAAGCCTCCCAGCCATTATCTTCGTTTGGAGCAAGTATTGGGTTGTTTAAATGTTTGTCAAGCTTAAGATTTTTAATATTCTTAGGATCATACAAAAATCCAGCATGAGAAACCGCATACAGAAGCTTTGAGTCAACCAGCCAGTAACTAACAATTGTATTTTTAAGTAAAATAGACCCCAATGGTCTAACATCCTCTCCAGCCCAATTTTTATCTTGTTCCCAGATTGGTTGATCTAATTTCCACAAAACATGAACAGGGTCATTTTTATCGGAAAGAGCGATAAACGATGAATAGCTTATTTTACCTTTTTTAATCTCTTTTTTGAAGTAAAAAATAAGCAATCCATCTTGACGAATAAAAACATTGCTTAATTCTACAGGATATGCCTCGGCAATTATTGGCACCTCAGATATTGAGCTATGACCGTACTCATTTATAACTGCCAACTGTATCTTTCTATCTCCAAAAAAAATAAACTCCTTACTGTTTTTTTCAGCTTTAATGCGGATATCGTTTGGTAACTGAGGGAAATGATCTTCATAACGCGAAACTAACCTTGCATTTGTAAAATCAAAGCCATTTTTACTTTCAAGCTCAAACGTTTCGTTAGTGACCACATCATTATATTGATAATAAACAAGTGGACCTCGCTGATATATTTTCAAGGGCTTATGATTTGCTTGAATGGCAGTTTTGGCAAATAAGCGCTTTAGCTTAAATTTTATGGCGTCAAGACCTGTCATATACTAATACTATAATAATACTTTGAAAAAAGGGCAATAAGATGACTATTGACAACATCTCAATTTACGTATACTATGGATATATGAAAGA
>JBIKWE010000031.1:0-8366 GCA_044356445.1 Limisphaerales bacterium
TCCAATGATGGGCGAGAATTTAAATTTAAGATAAAAAATAATCTTTCATGGAATGACGACGCATTATTTACAGCAAAACAGATTAATTATAAATTTAAAGATGTAACAATTGAAACGCCAAATGATAAAACGATTACTTTTAAGCTAAAAAGTCCGCTTGCTATCTTTCCACAATTTCTTATAAGGCCTATTATAAAAGAGCCCATGATTGGAGTTGCGGGACTTTATTCTGTTGACAGAACTAAGATATCACAAGGAAGACTGGTCTCATTATCTTTATCACCAAACAAAGCAGGTCATCCACTTTTAGTATACAAATTTTATGACACAGAAGATAAATTAATTGAAGCTTATAAGCTTGGTGAGATAAAATCATTTAAGACTGAAAGGCGCGAAGTTGCGTTGCAGTTTGAAGATTTTAATAATACTTTTGTTCAAAAAAGTATTGATTATTCAAAAGTTATCGCTATTTTTTTTAATTTTAATTTTCCTTTATTTAAGGAGGAAAAAGATTTGCGACACGCAATTGCTGAGGCAATTGATAAATCCAAATTTCAAGAGTTAGGTGAGATTGCATTGGGGCCCGTACCGCCAGTAAGCTGGGCATACGATGAGGCGGTTTTAAGAGCTTATCCATATAATCCAAATGTTGCTGGTAAAATTATTAAAAAATATCAAGATGAAGCATCGATCTCGGCTCAAATCAAACTTACAACATATTATGAGCACTTAAATGTTGCAGATGATATAAAAAAAACATTAACAGACGCTGGATTACCCATCACCGTTGAGGTCGTTTCAGGTGGAATGCCAAAAGACTTTCAATTATTTCTCGCAAAAATGAATTTAGGGTCCGACCCTGATCAGTACTTTTTTTGGCATTCGACGCAACAGGACAACAATATCACAACTTATAGAAATGTAAGAGTTGATAAATTATTGGAAGATGGACGCACCACTTTTGGCATCACAAAAAGAAAGCCCATATATTCTGATTTCCAAAGAATCCTTGTTGAAGATATGCCTGCCCATTTTCTATATCATCCACATCAATACATAATAAGAAGAAGATAGTAAAAACAAGCTTAAAGTCTCTGGTATAATTTGTTTTTAGCCCGGGTGGTGAAATTGGTATACACGTACGCTTGAGGTGCGTATGCCGCAAGGTGTGGAGGTTCAAGTCCTCTCCCGGGCACTTATTTAATATTCTAACGTTGCTTCAATAATCTCAACACATCCCTCAAAAATATTATATTTACTGTAGTTAATCTCTTCTTTTTTAAACCATCTATATTCAGAAGCCTCTTCGTTTAGAATTATAGGATTGTTGGTGTCTTTAAGATTGCATTTAAAAGATATAAAAATTCCGTGCCAGTTATTTTTTATCTTGGTGTCAATGTATGGTATAAGCTTTACATTATCTACCTCTGCGCTTAACTCCTCCATCATTTCTCTATGAAGAGTTTGAACCGGAGATTCGCCAAACTCAAGACCGCCACCGGGTAATTGCCATAGGTCGTGGTGCTTCGGATTTTCATCGATACGCTTCGTAAATAGAATTTTGTTATCTTTTTCTATAACGGCAAGAACGACTGGTTGTATGTGCATAGCTAATAAAAAAAGTGACCCCGGCGAGAATTGAACTCACAACCTACTCCTTAGAAGGGAGTTGCTCTATCCAATTGAGCTACGGGGTCTCTGTAAAATGAGCCGACTGTCGGATTTGAACCGACGACCCATGCTTTACAAAAGCATTGCTCTACCACTGAGCTAAGTCGGCATGCGAAAATTATACCAGTTGTTTTTTTAAAATATACTTGTGCGGGAAGAGGGAGTCGAACCCTCACACTGTTGTCAGTGCCAGATTTTAAGTCTGGTGCGTCTGCCATTCCGCCATTCCCGCAAATCTCGTAAACTCTGATTATATCAAATCAACTCCGGCTGGTCTTTTGATTTTATATTTATTTTCAAATGTCTACAACCTTTTGAGGTTACCACACGCCCGCGGGGCGTCTTTTTTAAGAATCCAATCTGTAATAAGTAAGGTTCAATATATTCTTCAATTGTCCGTCTGTCTTCAGATATTGATGAGGATAGTGTTTCAATTCCAACAGGCACATTGTCAAAACGACCGGCAATTACATTTAAATATTTATTATCAACATCAGATAAACCCATCTCATCTATCGCCAGTAATTTAAATAATGTATCTACAACAGACTTATCAATTTCATTAAATTTATTCACCTCAGCAACATCTCTTGCTCTTTTTAATATGCGATTGGCAATTCTAGGAGTTTTTCTTGATCTTTTGGCAATCTCAAACAAAGCTTCATCTGTAATATTAATATTCATAACTTTTGCCGAATTACTAATTATCTTTGCCATTTCTGTATCTGAATAATAATCAAGGCGCAACAAAAGTCCAAACCTATCCCTCATTGGGGCTGAAATAAGTGCCAATTTGGTTGTTGCCCCAACAACGGTAATTTTAGGTATAGGCAACCTGACTGTTCTTGCAGATGGTCCCTTACCAATTACAATATCCAAAAAGTAGTCTTCAAGCATTGGATAAAGCATCTCTTCAACAGGCTTAGGGAGTCTATGTATCTCATCGATAAACAAAATATCATTATCTTTTAAATTTGTCAAAATTGCGGCTAAATCCCCAGTTTTGGTAATTGCTGCACCTGAAGTTACTTTTATATTTCCGTTAAGTTCTTTAGCGATAATATATGATAATGTTGTCTTCCCGATGCCCGGGGGTCCATAAAATAAAATATGCTCTGCCGGGGTTCCTCTTTTTTTTACCGCGTTCAGAAAAAGTCTCAATGTTTTTACAGCGATATCTTGACCTATATAATTATCTAAAGTGTCGGGTCTTAAACTTACAACTTCTTGAGGAGAATTTTTCATACTGACTCATTATACATGAAACTTGATTTATATCTTTTTAGCTGCTGCTTAGCTTGCGAATCGCTGCAGTTATTTTACTTTCAATAGAAGTTTCAGTTGCAACCTCTGGCAAAATTTTTCGTGCTTCTTGAGTGGAAAAACCTAATGCTGTAAGGGCTTTAATAACGGTTTCATCATCAGGCGATTCAACAGATTGATCCAAAATAAACTCAGTTTTAAATTTAGTTGATAGTTCAAGAATAATTTTTAGCGCCGTTTTTTTGCCAAGTCCCGGAATATTGGTGAAAAAACTCACATCATTGTTGGTTACGGCGTTAACAAGACTATCTGATTTAACATGAGAAATTATTGAAAAAGCAGTCTTGGCACCAACTCCTGAGACTCCAAGTAGAAGCATGTAAAGTTTGTACTCTCTTCTGGTTTCAAAGCCAAAAAGTAGCTCGATGTCTTCGCGAATATGATGGTATATATAAACTTCGATATCTTCAGGCAGATTTATTTTGCCTAAAAAAGGGTTTGTTAAATACACTTCGTAAAATATTCCAGATATAGTTTCTACCAAGCCGACATTGTTTTCCACCTCAACAAGAGTACCTTTTATTTTCCCAATCATTTGGAGTTAAGTATAGTATAGATTTGTATAAAAGTCAGTCGCCGTGAATCTTTTTCTCAATATCATGTATAAGAACGCGGGTGCGATGTATCGCATCAGGATTAACTGAAACTGACGTTATACCCTTACGAACCAATTTTTCAATAATCTCAGGATAATCTGAGGCTGCTTGCCCACATATTGAACATGTTATACCAGCTTCCGAACATGTTTCAACAATGTGCTCAAGCACAGAAATTACTGCAGGGTGCCTTTCATCATATATATTTGCAACTTCTGAACTGTCACGGTCAACGCCAAGAAGCATCATTGTAAGATCATTTGTCCCAATGGACACTCCGTGAATCCCCAAATCTATAAACTCCTCAAGCATAATGGCAGCTGATGGAACTTCAACCATCATCCATAGCTTAAAATCTTTATAGCCTAATAAGCCACTATCTCGCACAATATCTCTAATCCTTACCATCTCCCATGGCACTCGTACAAAAGGTATCATAAGATGCATATTGTGATAACCTCTTCCCCAAATCTCTTTCAAAGCATCAAGTTCCAAACTAAAAACCTCAGGATCAGCAATATATCTTGAAGCACCTCGATAACCAATCATTGGATTTTCTTCATGAGGCTCATATAATGCCCCACCCTTTAAATTGCGGTATTCGTTAGTTTTAAAATCAGTAGCACGATATACAATGGGTCTTGGGGCAAAAGCCCTCGCAAATTTTTCAAGACCAGAAACTAATTTTTTAACAAAAAGGTGTTTTTGACCTTGTTTTATAAATTCTTTGGGATGGGTGCCAATCTCTGCAATCATAAATTCAGCTCTTAATAAGCCAATACCATCAACGTCTAGTTTGGCGGTTTTTTCCGCAATTTCAGGCTCAGCCAAGTTTGCATATACTTTTGTAATTGTCTTAATCTTTTTCTCATCTTCAAGCTTCTTTTCGGTAAGTTTTGAAATCTGAGCTTTAGTTAAAATGCTACCTAAAAATATATCCCCAGTTGTCCCGTTTACAGAGACAATGTTTTCATTCTTAATTTTTTTTGTGGCGCCTTCAGCTCCAACAACTGCTGGAATTCCAAGCTCTCTTGAGACAATAGCTGCATGTGAAGTCCTTCCTCCTTTTTCAGTAACTATAGCCGCGGCTTTTTTCATCGCCGGCACATAATCTGGATTTGTTTGAGGGGCAATTAAAACATCTCCTTGTTTAATTTTAGAAATTTCTTTAGGGGAGGTAATGATATTCGCCCGGCCGACTCCAATGCCGGGCGAAGCTGGGGCGCCGGACAGCAAAACTGGGCGTCCGGCGCCTGATATGGAATCAGTTTCATTTATTTTTGTTGTGGTTGTAGTAATTGGCCTTGACTGAACTATAAAGGTCCGACCTTTTTCAATTGCCCATTCAATATCTTGTGGAAAATAATAATGATTTTCAATATCTTTAACCAATAAGGCTATCTCTCTTATCTCGTTATCACTTAACTTAGAACGTGAACCTTCACTTTTACTTAGCTGAACCTCTTTATTCCCAAGTCCAGAGCGGACAAATTTTAGATTTTGATATGCAGCCTGCTTTTTTAAAATAACTAACGAATTTTTATCAACTTCGTAATGATCTGGGGTTACTTTGCCTTGAACTATATATTCACCTAATCCAAAAACAGCTTCAATTACTATCTTATTTTTATCATTTGTTACCGGATCAATACTAAATGAAATTCCAGATTTTTCAGATTGCACCATGCGCTGCACAACTGTTGCCAACCCAACTTTAAAATGGTCAAAACCCTTAGTTTCTCTGTAATATATTGCACGAGCCGTAAACAATGAAGCCCAACATTCTTTTACTTTTTTTAATAAAGAAGCTTCCCCTCTGACATTTAGAAATGTCTCTTGCTGTCCAGCAAAAGAGGCATCAGGAAGATCTTCAGCTGTTGCAGAGGAGCGAACGGCAACAGTCGTATCTTCATAAAGTGTTTTTAGTTTTGAAACAGCATTTTTTAATGGATTTATGCTTTTATGTAAGTACTCTGCCTCTTTAGACGGGAGGTCAGTGTAAAAATCAAGAATTTGGTGCCCTATATCTTCAGACATAGGCGCTTTAATAATTAAATCTCGAATATGAGAAGCTGCTTGATCAAGTTCGGTTGGATTTTCAAAATTAATTATGCCAATTATTTGATGTATTCGCTCTGAAAGATTAGCTTCTTTTATAAACTGAAAATATGCTTTTGAAGTAACTATAAAACCATAGGGAATAGGCAAATCAGCACTAATCATTTCTCCAAGGTTGGCACCTTTACCACCAACTAAACCTATATCTTCCTTTGTTACTTCCTCAAACCAAACAACAGTTTTATTTCTTGACATTCTTTAAATATACACAATATTTGTCTTTTGTTGCAAGGGGTATTAAAGGTCCGACCTTTTTTTATCTTGACAACCCGCAATTCGCCCTATATAATCCACATATTAATGATTTTAAAAATCATTTTTTTGAAGTGCACTATCGGACGCATAACCTGCTCTCCCAACAGCCTTCATATATTTTTACGATAGTTGCAAATACTCTTGACATTGCATAAGGGTGTTTATTAAAATATCAGTCTGGTTAAATTTATTTGATCAGGCGTGTTTCTAGTACTGGGCCTGTAGTTCAGTTGGCTAGAACATCTCATTTGCAATGAGAAGGTCACCGGTTCAACTCCGGTCAGGTCCACAGAATTTGGTTAATAGTTTTTGATTATTAGATCTAAACTCTAATACTTGATAATTATTAATCAATAATGAAGTTCTTTAACAAATCGTTTAGACTAAAGGTCTTTTTTAACATGAATAAAAAGACGTAGGCCATCTTTTGAATGTTTAAGTACATTCATTTCGTATGCGCCCTGATTTTATCAGGGATTTTGACATACCGAGAGAGATGGGAGAAAATCACGCCAATGGTGGATGCCTTGGCAGTTTGAGCCGAAGAAGGACGTGTGTATGAGCACGATATCATCGATGAGCCCTTCAACAGACGTTTTTAATCGATGGTCTCCGAATGGGGCAACCCCCTCAGATGCAAGTCTGAGGAACTACATTTATGTAGTGGGGAACCTAGGGAACTGAAACATCTAAGTACCTAGAGGAATATAAATCATAACGAGATTCCGTCAGTAGCGGCGAGCGAAAGCGGAACAGTCTAAACCAAACCTTCGGGTTTGGGGTTGCGGGACTGCAATATCTGATGAGTATTTGATAAAAGAATAATCTGGAAAGATTAGCCATAGAGGGTGATAGCCCCGTATTTGAAATTAAATACTCCAGTAGCAGTATCCCAAGTACCACAGGACACGGCAAATCCGGTGGGAAGCAGGGTCGGTCACGATCCAAGACTAAACACTCAAACTGACCGATAGTGAACTAGTACCGTGAGGGAAAGGTGAAAAGATCCCCGGGAGGGGAGTGAAATAGTACCTGAAACCATTGGCTAACAAACAGTTAGAGCCCCGCTTATCGCGGGGTGATAGCGTGCCTATTGAAGAATGAGTCAGCGAGTTTTCCGACATGTGCTTTCTGTTTAACCAAGCTATTCTTGGGAAGGCGTAGCGAAAGCGAGTCCTAATAGGGCGATTATGCACAGTCGGTAAGACCCGAAACCAGGTGACCTAACCATGAGCAGGATGAAGCGTATCGAAAGATACGTGGAGGTCCGCACCCGTTGCTGTCGAAATAGCTTGGGACGACTTGTGGTTAGCGGTAATATGCCAATCGAACCTGGAGATAGCTGGTTCTCCCCGAGATATATTTAGGTATAGCCTCTTGATTTTAAACCATGGGGTAGAGCTACTGGATGGATGTTGGGGCAGCAATGCTCTAACAACTAACCAAACTCCGAATACATGGTGGTCAGCAAGGGAGTCAGACTCGTCCGTATAATCGGATGTGGTCGAAAGGGAAACAACCCAGACTCTCGTCTAAGGTTCCTAAATGTCTGTTAAGTGGTAAAGGCCGTTTTATTTCCAACACAGCAGGGAGGTTGGCTCAGAAGCAGCCATCCTTTAAAGAGTGCGTAACAGCTCACCTGAATAATCCCCGCCTCGGCGGGGTTGGAGATAATGCGCCGAAAATGATCGGAGCTCAAACAGACTACCGAAGACAGAGATATCTGTGCTTATAGCACAGGTGTGGTAGGGGAGCGTTCTTATTGCGTCGAAGCTACACTGTAAGGTGGGGTGGAGCGATAAGAAGTGAAGATGCTGACATGAGTAGTGATTCTCCCGATGAAAACTCGGGATGCCGAATGTTCAAGGTTTCCTCAGCAACGCCAGTCGACTGAGGGTTAGTCGGATCTAACCAGTGCGCCAATCGGCGTACTAGGGATGTACAAGCAGTTAATATTCTGCTACTTTTACTAACGCGTTATTACGCATACTCTGACGAAATTTGCTAGTCGTTCCTTTCTATATGAGAGGTTAAGCAATAAGTTTTAAGCGCAAGCTTTTAGTGAGTTGTTAATACAATTTGCCGTAAGGCGGAGAGAACGATGACGTAAGTTTCCGAGAAAAGGAGTATGCGGAGTTTTAGTGGAATCCGTACCGTAAACCGACACAGGTGAACAGGTCGAGTAGACCAAGGCATACGGGTGATGGTGGTTTAAGGAACTCGGCAAAAAAGCTGAGCGTAAGCTATGCAATATGCTCTACCCGCCTATGGCGGGTCGCAGCGAAAGTTTTTCAACCGACTGTTTAGCAAAAACACAGGCTCCTGCAAACCAGAAATGGGAAGTATAGGAGCTGAGGCCTGTCCGGTGCTGGTAAGTTAACCGTTGGGGTTGACTCCCGTATA
>JBIKWE010000002.1:0-30641 GCA_044356445.1 Limisphaerales bacterium
TTATGGCAATCTGAATATGCAGAGTATATTTTTGTGAATAAACATTTTCCTGATTTTTCAACCCAAGATCTGGTTGATTGTGTGGAGCAGTTTAAAGATAGAAAGCGTCGCTTTGGTGCTTGATATCAAACTTTTAGAAGCAATATGTTTGTGCCAAAAATAAACATTTCAAACAATATTTTAGTTAATATAGGAAAGATTGAAGCCGTTGAGGAAGTTATAAAGCATGCCCCCATCCTGCCATTATGGGAAAAAGAATTTCGTGAAGATGCAATTGTTCGATCAGTTTATCACGGAACTCATCTTGAGGGAAATATGCTGGAAAAAGACGAGGCAAAAAATGTCTTACTTGGAAAAGATGTAATGGCTCGCTCAAGAGATGTGCAAGAAGTTATAAATTACAGAAATGTCATTGAGTATATTGACGAACAAACAAAAAAAATTGTTGACGAAATATCTGAGTCAACTATTCTCAAAATGCACTCTCTGGTTGTCGACAAGATATTGCCACCTGAGGCAACAGGCAAATATAGAACCAAGCAGGTTGTGATTAAAAACTCACAAACTGGTGAAGTTACATTTACGCCACCAATGCCAATTGAGGTGCCATATTTAATGACCGAATTTATCTCATGGATCAATAACACATCAAAAGAAAGTTTGCACCCCGTTTTAAAAGCCGGAGTCGCTCATCATGAATTTGTTAGGATTCACCCCTTTGTTGATGGCAATGGTCGTGTGGCAAGGAGCCTTGCCACGCTCCTTATGCAGCAAGGAGGATATGATATTAGGCGATTTTTTTCACTTGAGGAATATTACGATAAAGATGCTGTTTCTTATTATGAAAGCTTGCAAAAAGCAACAAGCGGAGACATGACAGCATGGCTTGAATATTTCACTTATGGAGCATCGCATGAGTTTGAAAGAATAAAAAACAAGATTTTAAGATTGTCAAAAGATGCCAAGTTAAAAGAGAAATTTGGGGGTCAGCAAATTTTTTTAACTGAAAGACAGGTAAAAATAATTGAGTATATTCAAGATATTGGTTATATGCAGAATAAGGGATTCTCCTCAATTTTTCCTGAAATATCTGATGATTCAGTGCTTCGGGATTTAAAAGATTTAATTAACAAGGGCCTTATTAAAAAGATTGGTAAAACAAAAGCGGCGCGTTATGTTTTAACTGGTTGATTTCAAACTTATGTATTTTAAAGAATTGGCAAAGTATATAAGCGATATAGAGCAAACATCGTCAAGGTTAACTATCACCAAATTATTATCTAATCTGTTCTCCAAGCTTGAAAAAGATGAATTTATTCAAGCAATGTATCTTATTCAGGGTCAGGTTTCTCCAAAGTATGCACCTATAAATTTTGGTATGGCAGAAAAAATGGCAATTAAAGCTGTTGCAACTGCATCTCAACTTGACGTTAAGCAGATTACCAGTTTATATCAAAAAACTGGTGACTTGGGCAACACAGCTCAAAAATTACGAGAAGAATTTGCATCATTTGATGAGCGCGATTTAACCATTGTTGAGGTTTTTGATTTATTAAAAAAATTGGCAACTGCAACTGGTGATGGATCACAAGAGGAAAAGGTTGGAGTTTTAAGATTGCTTATAATGGAGCTTGATCCTTTATCTGTCAGGTATGTTGTTAGGATACCAGTTGGCTCTTTAAGACTTGGTTTTTCAGATATGACAATATTAGACGCATTATCATATATGGTAACAAATGACAAATCAATAAGGCCGATATTGCAATCTTCATATCAGATGTATCCCGACTTAGGATTTATAGGCAAACTCTTAAAAGAAAAAGGTGTTGAGGCAGTTGCCAAAATTGAACCTCATGTTTTTACACCAATAATAATGATGCGAGCAGAGAGATTGTCATCTGGTGATGAAATTATTGAAAAAATAGGTCCTTGTTTGGTTGAGCCAAAATTTGATGGATTTAGATTGCAGATTCATAAAAAAGGAGATGACGTCCAACTATTTACGAGAGGTCTTGAAAACGCAACTCACATGTATCCTGACATAGTTGAAGGCATTAGAAAAGAGGTGCATGCTAAAAATGTAATATTGGAGGGTGAGGCAATAGGCTTTGATATTCAAACTGAAAATTTTTTACCTTTTCAAGAAACAGTTCAAAGAAAACGCAAATACGATGTAATAGGTAAGGCTAAAGAGATACCTCTTAAGCTTTTTGTTTTTGAGTTGTTATACCTTGAAGGTAAAAGCTATCTAAATGAACAGCTCATGATTAGGAAGGGAGCTATAAAAAAAATAATTGGCAATAATAAACAACTTGTAGAACATACGATTTTTGTGGCTCATGACGAGCTTATTGATGAGCCTAAACGTCTTGAAATTGTATTTGATGATGCAATAACTCGCGGTCTTGAGGGGATTATAGCCAAAAAACTTGACGGCATATATCAGCCGGGAGCAAGGGGTTGGAACTGGATAAAATTTAAAAGAAGCTACTCATCAAAAATAGATGACACAATTGACTGTGTGGTTATGGGTTATGATTATGGCAAGGGCAAAAGGCATGCTTTTGGAATTGGTGCATTTATGGTTGGAATTTATGATAAAGAAAATGATCAATATAAGACCCTTGCCAAGATAGGGACGGGATTAACTGACGAGGAGTGGAAAACCTTAAAGAAAGAAGGTGAAAAATTAAAAACTGAAAAGAAGCCTATTAGTTTTGATGTTGATAAGCTTATGGAGTGTGACGTATGGACCAACCCGAAAATTGTCGTTGAAATAAAGGCTGACGAAATAACAAGATCGCCAGTTCATACTGCAGGTCGGGTCCTAAAAGCAACAAAAACAGGCTCAGCGCTTGAAGTTGATACTGCAGGTTATGCTTTAAGGTTTCCCAGATTGGTTGCATTTAGAAATGATAAAACTCCAGATGATGCAACAAGTTTGCATGAAATTGAAGAGCTATATTCAATGCAGTTTAAGAAAGTAAAATGAAAGAAAGGTTGATTTCCGGTTTTGGAGTAAATGTAGATTTAAATAACTTTTCAGAGAATGAAGTTAATAAAATTATTAAGGCGTTAATCAAATTAAAAGTGAGCTGGGTCAGGCTTGAAATTTGTTATATTAAATATACTTTTTCACAAAGAGTTGGCATAATTCTATACTTTTGCAAATTATGCCAAAAAAATAACATTCAGATTGTGGCGCTTTTGACACAGTTTGTGCCGGGATCATTAAAAAATGTTTTTTTTCCTCACCACAGTTATACACCAGTTACTTTAAATATTAAAAGCTTTTTAAACTTTGTAGAGTATATTTCAAACGTTTTAAATAAACAAATATTTTATTGGGAGATTTGGAATGAACAAAACTCAAAAAGATTTTGGACAAGCACTCCATCACCAGCTGAGTATGTTGATTTTTTAAAAAAGGTTAGGATTATTATTTTAAAAAATCAACCTAAAGCTAAAATAATTTTTGGAGGTATAAATGGTAATGATGTGACTCCAATAATTAAATTGCCGAAAAATATTGTTCAGTTTAAAGGATTTATCATGCAATCGCTTGATCTTGGAGTTGCAAAATATGTTGATATGATTGCTTTTCATCCATACTCATTATCATGTTATGTATCTGTTAAAAATAGAGAAAAGATATTTCTTGATATTAAAAGAAATATCATGGAAACTATCAAAAAATATAAAAGCTCAAAGTTGATAATAAGCGAGATAGGCGTAAGCCCAGTCCTAAATTTTAAAATAAATAGTTATGACGTTGCTGTAATTTATAAAAAATTAGTTAAATTAGCCAAAAAACTTGATATTCCAATTTGTATTTACGCTCTTTCTGATAATAGCCCGAAACACTACAGTGTTGTCAATCCAGACAGAGATTTTGGATTTTTAGATCATAATTTAAACGAAAAACAGCTTTTTAAGGAGTTTATGAAGCTGGGAAGATGAATGTTGTAACTATGCTTTGATTTTTTTTGCAATATATTTTTGTATTTTTTTGGGAATTTCTTTTGAGTTCTTCTTTAATCTTGCCATATCAACCAGTTTTATATTATGATGTCTTAACATTTTACTTGTTCTTAAAGGGTATTCAAGAAAAAACGAAGAGGGGTTGTTGAAAATTCTTCTTGCTGATGTATGAACAACTGCATTTGGTGCATATCCAATCTTGCCCCCGAGTTGATAAAGATGTATTGCCACATCAAGGTCTTCATGAACTATATTGTCATCCTCACATAAAAAAGGTCGGACCTTTTTCCAATAATCATTTTTCATAACCATGTTGGGTCCAATTAGTGGGATATGGCCTAAGGCTAATTGATGAGTAATAATAAATTGCTTGTATATGATAGCGTTTAAGTTGTGGGGAACACCTTCATAAACAAGAGAACCAAGCATTGCGGCTGATTTTTTGTGAGTTTTAAAATATTTCAAAATCTCAGCTATCCATGTTTTTTCTGGAATACTGTCAGCATCGGTTCTGGCAATTATGTCATACTTAGAAAGGTCAAAACCCGTATTTCTGGCATAAATTGTGCCTTTATTTTTTTCATTTATAACATTAACTCCAAAAGATCTAGCAATTTTAGCAGTTTTATCCGTTGAGTTATTATTTACCACAATAACTTCATCAGGTTTGATTGTCTGAGCCATAACTCCTTCAAGACACTTCCCCAAGTTTGCCTCTTCATTATAAGCCGGGATGACAACACTTACTTGCATATTGTTTTAATTATATGTAAAAAACTGAAAAAGAACAACCTTAAAAAGTTATCCACATCAAGTGGATATATAATTTTGGATTGTTGCAATAATATTAATTATAGTATAAAAACTATGGGATATGTAATTATAGGAGGCAAAAATACTATAAGACTTGACTATTTAAAGTATGTGAATTAACATTCGTACAGATTAAAACTAATTTAATTAGAAGAGTATTTGATTAATATTAGTTAAGCAATAAAAAAGAGCATCACTACCGCTCGTATAAAGGGGACGACGTATAGTAATGCTCTTTTTTTATTCTCGAAAATATCTCGAAAACTTAATTTCTTAAGCGTACCATAGTCAAAAATTGTTGTCAATAGGGTTGTTTAATACACCTTATACAGAGCCCCAAACCCATCACTTGACTGAAAAACCTTGTTGCCCAACTTCTCAAACTTCTCCTCATTGAGAGACTTGTATTTTTCCCGTTCCTGATTGGTGATAACAACATAATCAATCTGGTATTTTTTAATTAACTCGCGTGTTAAAACAAGGTCAGGTGAGGTGTATAACGCATTTATATCAGGAATTCGTTTGCCAACAACATCTGCTGATCCTCGCCACAGCCACTGATGTACCCACCAGCCAGCGACTGTGGGAAAGCCAGTGTAAGCTGAGATTACATTGTAATCAGTATACGAATCACCTTGCGCTTCAAGGATAACAGGCTGTCCAGACACTTTTGTGTTTAGATACTTAATTATTTCGTTTTGAGCCTTGAAGCCATTTTCCAGCCATTTTGATCCATCAAGCACAGGGTTTTTGCCAAAAGCTGTTCCATCTAATAATCCCGGATAATAAGAAGGAAACGCCATATATGGATATATTAAAACAAGAAATAAAGGAGTAATCGTTACCAATTTGAGAAGAATACGCCACTTAAAATTTGTTATCTTAAACACTCTATATAAGCTTATTACTGTGGCAATAGACATCATAATGAATGCCTGATAACCCATTTTAAACATGGTATTAGCTCTAAAATGACCCGGATAAATATCTTTAGCATATAAAAACTCAGGAACGATGATTAAAAAGAACGAGAATAGGAATAAAAGCATAGCAAAGCGATCATAACTGCTCCAGTTATTTTTTATACCAAGTCTTGATACCTTATTTGTTACAAACAGTGCCGCTCCCATGATTGCAAAAAATCCCCATAAGACAAATAGCATGTAAACTGGAGAACTTTGACAGTTTCCTTTTTCAAAAATAAATGGCCCTATCTTACCGATTTCGGTTAGAAAAAGGGGTGCGCAGTTAACGCCGATTGCACTTGAAAATGGCTCAAAAAATAGTGAAAATGGCAGCGAGACCACAATAAAACTTAAAAAAAGTATAAAAGTTTGAAAAATAAAGTTAATGCTTAATTTATATAAATATAGAAATACAAAGGTTGTGAGTAAAAGATATATTGGGCCATCAAAGGCGTTGGTCATGTAATTGATGCTTATTAATGCGCCAAATAATGAAGCAAAAAAAACCTCGCGTTTAGATGGAAAATTCTTATGAAGCAGCGAAAAAAACTTCTTTTTTAGAGAGTTTTTTTCGCTTAAAACTTGCCTTAATTTCTTGAAAAAATGAAAAATGCTTGTTGATTTATCAGCTTTAACAGAGATTTGAGAAACAAAAAAAACAAAGATAAGAGATATTAAAAGAATAACAAACGGAATATCAAAGACATGCCCATGAAGATCGGCAACAACATAGGAATATGAAGGAAACTCATGTATTGTGTTGGGTATAAACCTTGTGGCATTTGGATACCAATAAGAAGAGTTGGCAACAACTGCGTCAAAAAAGTTTTTACCAGTTGTTTCCATGGTATTAAGAACTGTATAAAGAGGTTGCATAATCTTCCAAAACGCAATCGGTTCTTCATTTTTATAACCTGTTGTAAAAATATATATAGTATGAAGATTGCCTCCTAAATTTAAAAGAAAGGCACCAATTAGACCAAAAATTAACGATGGTATAGCTGATATTTTTGGAGTTTTTTTAATTGATTGTCGCAAAAGATGTACGAAGCTTGAGGTTAGAGAAAAAGTCATAGAAATTGCTTGTGCAAAAATTGTTGCCAAAACTAAGTTGTAGCCAATCGCAGGAAGCACCCCATGAAGCTTTATTAACAACGCCCCGGTTAAATGTCCAAAATAATAATAATTTATATAATATCCTTCTGGCTTTAAATCATCGGGGCCATACCACATATCAAGCGGTGGAAAGTAGGTTGACTTATTAATAGCTTGCATAAAGCCAAAATCCATAAATTTTTCTAAGCCTCGTATCGAACCCTCTTGTCCTCTTACAAACGCCAAAGAAATTAGTGCAAATAAAAAAAGTAGTTCAGTCAATAACAGGATAACGAGGGTTTTAGCTTTAAGCTGAAAGATTGATTTGATCTCTTTTTTAAAGAATTTAAAGATTAAAAAAATAAAAATTGAAAATAAAATAATTAACCCTTCTTTGGTAAATGGCAGTATCTTTAATGTGCCAAGCAACAAGGCAGAATAAGAGATTAAAATGATGCCTATTGTTTTTGAAAAAGCATATCCAAAATCAAGAAAGTTGCCAAATATACGATTTGCCATCGGGAAAAAAAGACACCCAATGACAAATAACATAAGCCACCATGTAAATATTGTGTTAATCCACTCCATACTTTCCAATAAGATACAAGGCTTACTGATTATTTTCAACTGAAAATGGTTTATAATATTCCTTTAATTTAAAAAAATATGGATTCAAAGTACGATTTTCAAAAGAAGGAGCCGGAGATTGCTGATTTTTGGGATAAAAAAGAGATTTTTAAAGCTAAAATAAACCCTCAAAAAGAAGCTTTCTGTATTGTTTTTCCGCCGCCAAACGCCAATGCAAGCTTACATTTGGGTCATGCGATGTATGTTTATGAAGATGTAATGATAAGGCACAATAAGCTATTAGGTAAAGATACTTTCTGGGTTGCTGGGACAGATCATGCTGGCATAGAGACACAGTTTGTTTACGAAAAACATCTCAAAAAGCAAGGTAAAAGCCGTTTCGATTTTGATAGAGAGACTTTATATAAAGATATTTGGAATTTTGTATCAGAAAATCAAGGCGTGATGACTGCTCAGTTAAAAAGATTGGGTTTCGGGCTTGATTGGTCAAGGCAGAAATTTACGCTTGACCCTGATATTGTAAAAATAGTTTATGAAACTTTCAAAAAACTTTTTGACGATGGGCTAATATATAGAGCTAATCGCTTAGTTCAATTTTGTACCTCTTGTGGCACATCTTTTTCAGATCTTGAGGTTAAGGATAAGGAAGTTGAAGGAAATTTATATTATATTAAATACAAATTATTAGGCTCAAATAACGAATATTTAACCATTGCAACAACCAGACCAGAGACGTTGTTTGGCGATGTTGCGGTTATGGTTCACCCACAGGATAGAAGATATTCCAAGTATATCGGGCAAAAAGTTGTGTTACCACTGTTAAATCGTGAGATACCAGTCATTGCCGATTCTTATGTTGATAAAAAATTTGGGACAGGAGTTGTGAAAGTAACTCCAGCCCATGATATAAACGATAACGCAGTTGGCAAGAGGCACAACCTTAAAGAGGTGTCGGTGATAGATTTCTCTGGCAAAATGCAAAATACATCATTTGTTGACGGGGTTTATTGGTCAAAAGCAAGGGGGGTCGTTGTTGAAAAATTAAACGAGCTATCGTTGATTGAAAAAATTACAGATCACAAAACGGTGGTCCCATCATGTTATAGATGTGGCACCATTCTCCAACCATTGCCCAAAGAGCAGTGGTTTATAAATGTTGCGCCTTTAAAGGAAAAAGCGGTAAAACTTATTACATCGGATGAAATTCAAATTCACCCTAAACGTTTTAAAAAACAGATGATTCAGGTAATTAATGGATTTATAGATTGGAATATTTCACGCCAGATTGTGTGGGGAATGAGAATTCCAGCATATAAGTGTGTTACAAATGACAAATGGTTTGTGTCTGTAATAAAGCCAGAAAAATGTTTAAGTTGTAAGAGCTGTAAATTTATCCAAGACGAGGATACATTTGACACATGGTTTTCTTCAGGGCAGTGGCCATTTGCCACATTAAAATCATTATCAACTGAAAAAGAAGATCTTTTTAATCATTACTATCCGACAACCGTTATGGAAACAGGTTATGACATCATGCGGGCATGGGTATCAAGAATGATAATGCTTGGGCAGTACCAAACAGGAAAAGCCCCCTTTAAGCATGTTTTTTATCATGGCATGGTGAGGGATAAATTGGGACAAAAAATGAGTAAAAGCAAAGGCAATGTTATTAATCCTAATGATATTGTTGCAAAATATGGCGCCGACGCTTTGCGTGGCGCCTTGGTATTTGGCACCAAAGAGGGTGGAGATTTAGTCCTTTCTGAAGAGAAAATACTTCACATGAGAAACTTTGCCAATAAAATCTGGAATATTGGCAGATTTCTGCATATTGCCAAAGAAAATTTGTCAAAAGAGGCAACTGACAAGATTGATGAAAAAATAATTAAAAAGATAAATCTCTTAAAAAAAGATCTTTTATCTTTTGAAAAAAAATACAAAAATCATATGGATAAATTTGAGCTTGCACGCGCGTTTGATCTATCATATGAATTCGCGTGGCATAAAATCGCCGATATTCACATTGAAAATCTGAAAGATAGTTTAAGAGAAAATGGCAATTTGCAAGTTTATGAAGCTTTGCAAGATGCTTTTTTAATAACTCTTCGGGCGATTCATCCATATTTCCCGTTTGTAACTGAGGCTGTATGGCAGAGTTTTCATGGCAAAGAAAGCTCAATTTTATTTTCAACAAGAAAAAATGACGTTTCCAGTTTATAATTACATTTTAAAAGTATAATAATAGTTATTAACTAATTAATATGGCAAAACAAACATTTCAGCCAAAAAAAGGTCATAGAAATAAAACTCACGGGTTTTTAACCAGAATGGCAACAAAAAAAGGACGTGCCGTCATCTCTGCCCGAAGAGCTAAGGGTCGTAAAAGACTGGCTCAATAAAATAAAATACAAAATAAGTAATATTTAAATATGGGAGATATTTTTAACTCACTATTCATTCAGCCAGTAACAAACGGTTTGGTATTTTTTTACCGAATGTTTTCCATAATCGGTCTGCCCGGGGCTTTTGGTTTTGCCATTATTGCAATAACGGTGATGATCAGATTGCTTATGCATCCTTTTTTTAAGCAACAAATGGAAACAACCCATAAGATGAGAAAGATCAAACCTCACCTTGATGAGTTAAATAAAAAACATAAAAAAGACCCAAAAACTTTACAACAGGAGCAGATGAAATTATATAAAGAACACGGTATAAATCCTGCTGGAGGCTGTTTATTTGCAATAATTCAGATTCCAATTATCTGGGGTCTATATAACACACTTCAGCTTTTTTTAACAAACGGTTCAAGCAATAAGGTTGTTCAGGAAATAAATTCCAGATTATATATTCCCGCGCTTCAAATAACTGGAATAGAGCCATCTTTTTTTGTATACAATCTTGCTTTGACTCCGGCGCAAGGAGCAAATATTTATTATTATGCAATGCCATTTATAACTGGTATATTGCAGTATTATCAAACTAAGTACACCATGCCTGTCATGGATGAGCCAAAAAAATCTGATGATAAAAAAGGTGAGGAAAAAACAACTGGAGAAGAGTTTCAGAAAGCTTTAAATATGCAGATGAAATATATTTTTCCAGTCATGATTGGATATTTTTCCTATACCTTACCAATTGGCATGTCGCTATATTGGAATGCATTTTCCTTATTTGGCATTATTCAACATTTATTGGATGAAAGAAAAAAAGCCAAGACGGAGCTTGCAACCGGTTAAAAAGCTTATTAATAATTAATATTTAAATATACTTTTATGGACAAAGTCAATATCATAAAAACTCAGACTCAGGAATTATTAGACAAGATGGTTAACGGGGCAACGGTTACCGTTACACAAGAGGAAGATGTGTTTCATGTTGACATAAAAACAGAAGAAGAGGCGCCAACTGTTATTGGTAGACACGGCGAAACTATAAGAGCGATGCAAAAAATTCTTGAAGTTATTGTATTTAAAGAACTTAAAGAACGTGCAGAAATTCTAATCAATGTTAATGATTATCGCGAAAAGCAGGTTGAGAGGTTGGAATATATTGCCTCACAAGCAGCGGAAAAAGTCCAAGACAGAAGATCTGCCACATATCTTCGTGGCTTTTCATCCTATGAGCGAAGAATTATGCATGAGTATGTTTCAAAGAACTTTCCTCAATTAAAAAGTTATAGTGTTGGTGAGGGTAGAGACAGACGACTTGTTGTTGATCTTGCTGAATCACAGACAGATTATGGTTCAAGAAATGATGATAATTATAAAGATGAGCCAGAGAATGATGACGATCTAAGAATTGAGGTTTAACCTCAATTCTTATAAGCCAATATAAGGATTTTTAAAAATTTGTTTATACTAAGCAAATTTAAATGTATACTGTTAAAAATCCTATGAAAAAAGTTGTAACAACGGCATCACTTTTACTCCTTCCCTTTTCTTTTATTGCTGATTTAGTTATTTTTTTATCTACTGCTAAAAATGTTTCTTGTTTAAGCTGTGATTTGAGTCATTATTTAAAGACATCCTCCATGAGTATACACCTTGTGTCAAATGCATTTGCAACAATACAAAATCACATTACTAAAAAATAAATGATAAAATTATTTGAACGAAATATTGGTCAGTTTGGTATAATTAGGGTATGAATCCTGAACAAGGTGCCACAGGCCAAGAGACAAGGCAACGATTGGGTGCGTTTGAAGCTGGAAATGCAGCTGTAAATACAAGCCCTACACCTTCAGCTAATCCAAATGCTCAACCTAATACTTCAAGATCCGACGAGTCAAGAGGTCAAGGTGATACAAGATCAGTGGATAACAATGCCTTTTCTCGTTTACTTAATGAAAAAGTTAACAGCCTTACAGATGATAATGAAAAAAAATTAGCATATAATGCTCTTTTAATTTTGAATGCGAGTATAAATGATATAAGTGAATTATATGAAAATTTAGTTGCAGCCAATTTAGGCGATAAAGAGAAAACTACAAAAAAAATCTTAGAGGGGATTACACTTTTGATTTATAAGATTTTTGAGCCTGTTTTAGACCTTCCTCCAAATTTAGATTGGATTAATGCACAAAGTCAAGGCGCTCAAACAACTCACCTTGGTTATCAAATATCGCCCATACAAATATATAATGAGTTAATTCAAAAGAAGTTTGCAGCCCTTAAAAGTGCAGTTCAAGGATCAGAAGAAAGGCAATTTATTGGGGCAGGGATAGTTGAGGAAAAAGAAATGTTGCCAAATGGCCAAACAGTTACAGTCTCAAAAAAACTTAAATATACACCAATGAGCTTGAGTAATTGGTTGGAAACGATGCTTCAATCTGCTGACAGGGAGGTTAATGCACTTTCATTGTCTCACAATTTGGGATACGTTCTTAGAACCGCAAAAAAAAGAGGTCAAAATCCTTTAGAAGAAATCACAAAATTTACTTCAAGCTTAAGCTCGGAAGACTTTGATCAACTTTCTTTTTTGCCCGGAGGAACAGAGGTAACTGCAGGAGAAATGGCTTTGGCTCAAAGCTGGATGGCATTATTTATGGATACTGGATATAAGACTGATATGGATAAGCTTTCCCCTTCAAATACTGAAGATTTTTTGGCTGAGAAATGGGCGTATGAGAGAGTTTCTCGTTTACAGGAAAATAGATTGTTAATTAAAAGAGGTGTTCTTCTTGGGAGAATTGAAGTTTATGGTAGAGAGCTTTTGCCTTGGTTACTTGCCAGTATGAGTGAAGTTACAGGTCCAACTCCTCAACAAGGTGAAGTTGCAAGAATATTTAGATTGTTTGACTCAACAACTCACTGGATGGATGGTGAGGCGCTAATGTCTGGAATTTCCTTTTTACCTGCAAAATCAGGGGTTGCTAATCCGCTTGATATAAGAGATAAATCAATAAAATTATATAAATCTTCTCAAAAAATGGGATTATTGCCAATTATCTCAGATTCTGACTTTAGGGAAGGATTAATGTGGGTAAGTAAACCTAACTTTTTTAACCAAGGAGGAGTGGAAGGGGGCGGTGGTTGGAGGATGAAGTTTCAGATTGCATCTTTATTAAGATCAGGATATAAAGACAAGCAAATTTTACAGGCTGAAGGGTTTAATTTTAACAAAGAATATGGAGAAACATTATTTACAGATGGTTTTAAAGCGCTTGAAAATGTGGGAGTTGATGTTTTGAGAAATTTTCTTACAGAGATGGTATTGGATGCGGATAATCTAAAATTAAAAGATGGTAATTATGAATATTTAACTCATTTTGAAAATTTGTTTAAATATATTTACAAGAGATGTTTTTCGGAAGGAAAATTAGGCGCATGTTTTTATACTTCAATTAAAGATGAGAATGCTTATTGGGATCATATCAAAAAATATATTTTTTCAAATGATACAGGCATTTCTGCTGAGTCTCGCGCTGATGAGCTGAGAAAGCACATTTATAACGCATTAACAGTTATTTTGATCGAGCGTAATCCAACACAGATTGTATCTGTTGAGCCTGTTGCAACATCTCAAAACGGCGTGACGCTATATTCTCAGATGAGACGAGATTTTTTTAAAAATAAAAGTCATGACTGGGGTTTTGCAAAAAGTCTTGAGAATTTTGATATAAAATTTAAAGAAGCTTTTGAAAATCTGCAACTTGCTGAAAGTATACTTAGATCAGAGATAACAGAAATGATGCTTACAAAAGATGGTCGAAGTAAATCAGAAATGAGGTATGGAGAACAAGGTTTTTCAGGAAATGCCTATGATTATGTTTTAAGCAAAGAAAATTTAGAAAAAATTTTAAAGGGTTTAAAGATTAATGATGAGCAGATTGCAAGAGCTTGTAATATATATCTATATATAAAAGAAAACTTATGGAAAAAACCAGAAGCAACTAAAGATGACGAAGTGTTAAATAAATATACTCAAGAGGAATATCAGCGGCTTGAAAAAAAATATATCAAGCAAAGAATGAGTTATTTTTCTCATGCATGGCGTGAAGGTTTACTTGGTGTGGAATTTACATATGGAACTGCCGATGTTTTTCTTGAGCGCTCCGCAGCGGGTAACAACTTAATTACAGGCGTTGCCTCGGAAATTAACGACATAACATCAACTTTTAAAGGGTATTTTGAAGAAGGGGATAACTTTATTTATTCAAAATTAAAAGATTTTGTACAGAATGATGAAGCAACTTTTGATGATGTTATATCGATAATTAAGGGAGTATATGGGAAGATGAAAGGAACTGATCTGGATAAGGCAAAGAAAGGTGTTGCAACAATATTAAATTTTTTTATACAAGGAGCAAGAGCTCCTGCAAATTCCGACTCTAAAACTGCGCAGTTTTTTGCTAAATTTAATTCTTGGTTTGATAATAAGAAATACAGTATCATAGGGAGTGATAAAATTGGCAGTGAAGGGTCTGAAAATACTATTACTGAAGAAATGATAAATGATTTTATATCAACTTTTTTAGAGGGGACCATTTTAAAAGAAGAAACGTCAATGAGTCACCAGCTTGTTCCGATTGACGAAGATGAATTGCAAAAAGCAGAAGAAGAAGGAAGAGAGCCTAAAATGAAATGGATTGAGGTTGTAAATCCAATTAACGGCATAGATATTCTTAAGAAATATAAAGCGAGGCTTTTTGATATAGTTAAAGGGATGGCGCCGACAGTCGCCCTTGTTTTTGTATTGGCATTCGCTTGGGGTGTTATTAAGCCAGCATGGGACCAATCTCGACAATAAGCATATTTTGAGAAAAAATAATCTTCACATACATTAAAAAATAAAAAATATAGTTTTGCATGTAGAATAAATTTTTTATTTGGAATTGTAAAAAATAAATGATATATTGAAGGGATATGTGGGGGGAAAAAATTAAAAAAAGTCTTACTGTTTTTTTATTAATGATAGGCTTGAGCAGCTACATTCTTCCTCAAAAAAATATTGTGTTTGCTCAAACATCTGTCAATGTTTATTGCAATCCTGGTTTATTGTGTACTCTCGCTTCTGGAAATATTCAATGTGGCTATCGAGATTTTTATGAGGGCATATGTAAACCATCTAACACAAATACAGACAATATAGGTACATGTTCATTTGGTAATGAAAAAGGGATTTGTGTTATACCAACACCAACTCTAACTACTGATATTCAAGGACCCGCACCTATCCAACAAACAAATTCTGGTACAAGCCTTGACCAACCTGTTCCTATTGGGGGGCCAACATGGACCCCCACCCCAGCCCCAACAAAATTAGATGATTTAACAATAACCGCTAACTTGCATATCTCCAAATGCGGGCTGGCAGAGACTGGTTATCAGTGTTGTTACCCCAATTTGAAATCTGACACTGCAAGCTTTGTGGGGGACTTCTTGAATAACTTTGGTGCGTTGTGGGACACGGTCAAGACTTTTATTGGTGATAATATAAATTCTATGTTGCAAATTGGAACAGCGGATTTGAAAAACGCAATTACAAGCGGTGGAAATATTCCCAATCTTTGTCCAAGATCTGAAGAGGGTCCAAGAAAAGAGAGGTTTGTCCAACTGGGACAAAATGATCAGCAAAAATGGTTGGATCAAAATGAAAATTATGATGGACAAAATGAAAACGATAGTCTTAAGAAACAAGAACTTGAGAATTATGCATCTTTATTATATGGAGAAACTGTTCCATCATTGGGCGAGCGAAATTTCTCAGATAATGATGGCATTGTTGGGAAAATTCTTAAATCAACAACGATTCCCTCAGATGGTATTAGTCACGAAAATTCAAATTACGCATGTTTTTGTGTTAACACAGAAAATGAAGTGGATAAAACACCGGAATATTTTTTAAATTTGCAAGAAAATAAAGTATCTAAAATTAATCAAGGTTCATATATTATCAAAAATTCTTCCTCAGTCTCATCTGAGGGCAAGCAAGTGGCAGGAGCGGTGCTTGAAGCAAGAACACAAGACAGCTCCTCTTTTGACCCTTTTGATATTAGTGCAAATAAGTTTTGCAGAAATATTGGCAACGCCACAGAAGAGGAAAAGTGTAAGACATGTGTTAAAAGCAGCAATGGTGGCGGAGCATGGACGGCTCTTGGATGTATTCCTGCCAATTTCAATGGAGCGCTTGAAACTTTATTTCCAATAATCATCTCATTCGCCGGACTTATATCATTAGGTTGCATAATTTATGCCTCATTTCTTCTGCAAACTTCAATGGGAGAACCAGAAAAAATTGGAAAAGCTCAAGAATTAATGACATCTTGTATTACAGGGTTAATAATGATAATTTTTTCTATATTCATATTAAGAGTCATAGGATTTGATATTTTAAGATTGCCCGGATTTGGAGATGAGGCAAGCTCTCAAAATACAGATTCATCAATAAATACGCCAACCTCATCAATAATTCCATTCCCACAAATAACCACAGGCCAAGGTTCATCGAATGACCCCACCCCCACCCCCACCCCAGCTCCAACCCCAACCCCAACTCCAACCCCAACTGAAAATTGTGCTATTCCAAATATTTCTCCAAAACCCGGACAAATCTATATATATGATGAAGAAAATCATGGCGGAAAATGTATCATAATAAATGAGGACGTGCCAAATCTTAAAGAGGTTAAAAATAATGATATGTGGCCCGGGTTTAATTGGTTTGGGCATTGCAATTCTTCGTTTAATGATTGTGTGTCTTCAATAAAAGTGGGAGAAATAACCAAAGTAAGACTATTTAGAGATATTGATTTTGATATAAATGGAAATTACATAGATTTGGAAGAGGGAATGACGACTCTTGACAACTTTAAAGACATTGTCTCATCAATACAATTTCTTGATTATTAATATATCTTTTATGTTCATATAATCCAGATTTATTTTCGGTTTTAAATCTTTATTTATTTATTGTCCAAAGCAAGCTTTAAGCTTCAATAAGAGTTAAGTAAAATGCAATAATACTTACTAGGTGGTGCCACTATTATTATTAGATTGATTTAGACTTGCCCTTTTCTCAGCCGCAACTTTGGCGTCTGCTTGTTTTTTAAGCGCTTCGGCTTCCCTTTTTTCAGCTTCTTGTTTTTCTTGTCTTTCTTGATCTGCTACGTGACTTCTTATATTTCCTAAAAATCCTGAATTATCACTTAATTGTTGATTATTTGTTGCTTTATTATCTTTTAATTTTTTTCCAATATCTGCAAGGGGTTTCCAATTCCTTGCTTTATTTTTCCTAACATCATTTTCATCACTTGTATTTTTTTCTATTACTCCTGTCCATTTTTCATTTAATACTGACCCAGTTGCTTTTGCATATTTTCCAGCTTTGGAATAAAATTTACCCCTCATATTTTCCCAGCCACTTTGACCCATAATTGAAGTTCCCAGGGAGTTAACACTACCCATAACTCCAGTAAGTGCTCCTATAGAACCAAAAAATAATGAGGGTGAGAAGCTTAGTCCCTTGCCTTCGACACCAAACATGCCTTTAACCATTTTTATTAAATCTGGCGCCATAAGCAACAAGCCGAGGGATATGACGTTGTTAAAAGACTCTGGTCTAAATCCGCCACTAACAAATGGCAAATTGAAAGATTGGCCAGCACCTCCAGCTTGCCACCAAAGATATGATAGGCTTCCCCCAGAAGTAAGTCTATTGTTTGCCTCAATAATTGCCGCACTGGTCATTGTTATAATTATGAAAGTTGGAAAAACACTTAGCTCTCCCATAATATTTTTAATCCACCACGTGGCGTTACCGTTTCCGGGAATTGCGCTCATCATAAGAATTAATGGAGAAAACAAAACATAAAGCAAGATTTTAATATACGCTTCCAAAAATATAAAAAACATTCTGAACATAAAAATAAGCATTGTTAAGGCAATAGTGAAACCCAAAATCAATCCTGGAAGATAATTAGAGATAAGAAGCAAGGTTCCAAGCCAAACAGGGACAGTTACTAAATTTGGCAGATAACCCCACCCATTTGCTACAAGCTGTATATTGAAAAAACTCATAATGAAGTTTTCAGCAGGTGTTGTTGTTGTGGATGCTTGAATAATTGCAATAATTGTTAGAACGGGCGCCAAAGCTTTTGAGATGACCGTGGGAAGCATATTCCATAAATCGTTACCCACACTAAAAGATGATCCAAGCAACCTGCCACCAATTGGTATAATGTCAAGAAATCCAGATTCTGCAAAGTATAAAAAATTAGTATTTTGAAATACAGAAGTCCCCTGGCCAGTCAAATTATCAAGCCCAGAGCTAAAGAATAAACCTATTGACAGGGCGATTGTTGCGTACATAATATCAATCAGAAAGCCCGCGATCGCAAACGAAAAAGTTATCAATATTAAAGCCAAAACTATATTCGGTAAGGCACTTTCAATCTTAACTTCCGCCTGCCCAGCATTAAATCGAAACATAATCATAAATCCAATACCAATTACAATTAAAGTTAACGCAAGATAAGAAGTATCTCGGAATGCTTTCCATATATCACCGTATCCGCTTAATGTGGCAAAGCCGACACCTTCCCATGCATAAGCTTCTGGAATAAAACCTATACTGCTTAACCAGTTCTTTGTCTGATTGTATCCCGAAGCTATCGGGTTAGCATAAGGCAAAGTGATAAATTTGAGTCCGGTTCCAACAAAACCTCCAACTGAGTCAGGGGTAGCATCTTTGTTACATGAGTAACCCATAAATAAACACATCATGCCTCGATAAAAACTTGCATTGGTTTTTGACATTTCGCTCGGTTCATTTGCAAAGTTATTGGCAACAATCTCAATCTCTTGCTGCAAAGAGATATTTTCTTTTTCTGTTGGAGTTTTGATGCTTTTTATATTGCCATCTTTTAATAAAGAAAAAAGCATGATTACACTGTATAGAACAGTAAATATAATCATTATTTTTTTAAGCCAATTTAAAAAAGGAAGAAATGTTAAGTATATTTGACGTACATTATTAAACCACATAAACATCATTCTAAAGTATTTTTATCCAATCTGTCAACGTAGTTTTTGTTTATTCAGCAAGCCATCTCTCAGCGGTTGTTCTTATAAATTCTCTACCCCCCCAGCTTATAATAATTTTTGAAGGATCAATGTCTTGACTATTTATAAAATCATAAACTCTTAAAGAAGCTTGTATAAAGGCTTTTTTTTGATTTTGATACTCTGGATCATCTTCAGGAACTTGATAATCAATACCCCAGACATTAACAGGTAAAATCCAATTTTGAAGCTCTAATGTAATATCGTTTATTGCAATTTCAACCTCAACACCCTCCTCAGTCGTAAATTTCTCCTGATAAGGCAGTTTTAAGCTTAAAACTTCAATATTTTTGATTGAATCTTTAACAACAATTGAGTTTGTGTCAACTCCTTTATCAGGTATAAATGTAATTTCCTCTGTTTTTTTTAATTGTGATAATTTTTGAGCTGTATTATTTATATTGTCACCTTCATTCTTACTGGTAGCTTGAAGCAAGATATTTGATATTAAAAAAATAGTTAAGGCAATTACCAAAATAAATACGATAATTATTAATTTTTTTTTATTTATCATTTTTTATAATAACTTGCTAAAAATATTCATAATCGTTAGAGCTCCCGGTCTGTTGAACCTTTTTGGAGGATTGCATTTAACTCTGTCTGCGCAATAAACAACATACATCTCTTCATGCTTGGCACTAAATTTGCTCATAGCATAAATGTGATCATCATTAGTAAATGAAGGTGGGCAGGATCTATACTGCGTTCTGCCGCAGTTTCTATTTCCAGTTCCATTATAGTTACCAAAGGCAATAGCATAATCTTCAATTGTTTTTGGAATACCACCTCCAAATTTATTATTTCTTAAAAAAAAGCCCGCATAAATTGCTGAGTCCAGCGTGTTTCTAAAAATACATCCCGAGCCTTTAGGATACGGTTTACCCAAACCCACATCGTCCAAAGAGCATTTTTTTCCAACATCAGGCTCAATTTCGCCAATTTTTCTACCTGAAACAAGCGATTGATTTAAATTACAACTGCCCTCCAGATAATGTATGGCAGCAAGGGCTTGTACTGGCACTGCAGTGATTTTTGAAGCTTGTTCGTAAATTTTTAAATTCGAAGTATTGGTGCATTTGGCAACTGAATCTATAAGATTTTGAGAATAAGTGACTTCATTATTTGAAATTGCCAAATCAAGAGGAGTTGGAGTGTAATTTGGATCGGGATTTATATTGATATCTTGTATATATGTTGACGGCGAACTTGATTCATCGGGCGCTTTTTGAATCTTATTTGAACTTTCTATATTTAGCTCAAATTCATTAATTTCTTTAATTGTTTTTTCGCTTTTATCTATTAAATCTTTGCGTCGATTTGAATTATCTATATATTTTCTTACATTATCAAATACACTTTGCGCATTTATTTTTATAACTAATAAATTTGTCGCAATTAAAATTATGAATAAGCTTAGGATGATTTTTTTTAACATGTTTCTTTCGAAAAATTCAATCACTCGTAACGGATATCAAAATTGCTTATTTGCTCATCGGTTAACCCCAAAGTTTGTAGCCATACATTAACATTTGCTTTGACGATTTCCAAATTATTAACTTTTGGGGTGATTATGAGGTAATAATGAGCGGGTACATTTGTTTCATAATCGCTAATTGCCCTGAAGTACTCATTTTCAAACGGAGTATTATTGGCAACAAAAATATCTGGATACTTTGTTCTTTCAAGATTTATGTATTCATTAACCACAGCTTCTTCTCTCGTATCTGGCAAGATTGGATTTGGTTCACCCCTTGTAACAAATCTATATAGTCTGATTTTTTCAGGCTGATTTAACATTTTTACACTAAAAGTATAAAGTGTTCCCGGTATGAGCTCACTATCCGGAGTAATAATCAAATTGTTGCCATCTTTTTTAATCGAGAAAAATGTTTTTGGAGATATATTAAAATCAATCTCCGTTTCAATGAAATCTTTCGAAAATTTTATCTCAAGTTTTGTATTTAACGGAACATTGTTGTCTCCATCAACTGGGCTGATGCTTATAATATCAAGCTCGTTTTCGGCAATATTATTTGGCAAAACACCAGTTGGAAAGCGATTCTGACTTTCTGATGTGTAAAGGTTTGACGATTTTTTATTTTCAGTAGGACGATTAATATTGCTGATGAAAAAAATCGTTGATAAAAGAATGGTGATTACTATTATTAAAATAATGATTAGTTTTTTATAATCAATATTTAATGCGCTTAAATTGGAAAATACGTTATTCATAATTAGATTGGAACTTGAAACGAATGAATTTCCTCTGCCGGTATTGCACGACCGATTTTGAATAAACCGGGCGTAATCCAGTTGCATTCCTGGACCACAAATGAGGTTGCGTTGTTTTGCGAGTCTTTGTTAACTTTTACTATCATACCAATATGCCCAAAGGTACCTGAGTCTTGAATAAATAAGCTGCCCGGTGGAATCTGAGCTCTTTGGCCTGGAGTCAAAGACCCGTTATATATAAGCCTGTAATTGGAAACTTCTTGATTTGCATGCTGTTTGGCATCTCCATATCCAAGATAAGGTCTGCCTACAGCCTCAGTCATGGCTCTTGCACAACCAACGCATTGCAGTGTGTTAAATGTTGTCGCAGATGTTTTTAAGTGATTAATCGTATCCAAACTTCTTCTTCGTTCAATAATTAAATTTGATATATTGTTAACACAGCTTACATTACTTTTTTTGACCACACCTGCACCAAATTGGGTACAGGAATTGGTTATAGAATCAGCAATCTTAGAAACAAGTTGTATCGACACAGGCTCTGATAAGAAGTTGAGGTTATATGAAGGTGTAAGGTTTGGGCTTAAGGCACTCTGATTATTATTTGAAGAGGGATCTATCGTTGTTGAAGTTAAAGTAGGAATAGGGTTATTTCTATTTGCACTGTCAGAAGACACATTCAGCTCAAAAAGCTGAATATCATTTATTGTCTTTTCCGCCTCCTTTAAGAATTTTGCAGATGAGGTTGGGGAAATATTTTTTCCGGGCATAACTCCATACCCATCTCCCGAATCAAGCATCGGTCCATCAAACTGTGCCTCTGCATTCGGGGCTCTGTGGTGAAACAAAATAATTAGGATTAGTAATCCTAAAAATACTCTGTTGACAATTTGAAAATACTTTTTCATAATGATTTTATGGCTGGTATTTTTGATTTTATAAAAAAACAATCCCCAAATGCAAATGGAGATGATTTCTCAAATGGTGTTCAGGTGCAAGTTACAGCTCCTAATATCATTTCTCAGGGTCAACCTTCTGCTCCGGTTATTCAAAAGGTTGCCAATTCATATAACGGCATAGGTTCTCCACCAAACGGTGCCTCATATAACGGAATTGGTAGTCCTCAGGTTGTGGTACAAAATAATCCAGTGGTTCAAGATGTTGCGCCAGTTGTAGAGGTTGCAAAAGTTGAGCCGATACCATCTTCAGACAATAAAAATGATGATACCCCAACTCCTGTGGCGCAACCATCAACAAATCAAGTTGCGCTCGTGAATCAGAATAAACCTGCAATTCAAGAAGCTCAACCAAATCAAATGCCTGCTGACACCAGAGCTCCTAAATTAGATGTAAACTTACAAAATACAGTCCCAACTCCGCCCAAACAAAACGCTCTTACATCCACATTAACTGGCGCCAAAAGACAAGACTTAGATGTTATGACGCATTTATCCCAACGAGCAAATGCTGTCTTTTTAGAAGCCGCTCGCAAGGCAAAAGAGCTTAAAAATGAGTTCATAGATAGCGAACATATTCTTCATGGCTTATTAACTGATGCTCAAATTTTTAAAATACTTATAGAGCTAAGAGTTCAGCCACAAGCAATAGATCAAGAGCTTGCAAAATTGTATAAAAAAGAAGACAGCTTAACTCCGCCTCAACCGGCACCGCGTGTCAAACAAATAGTTGAAAAAGGACTGGCCGTTGCCAGATCATTGGGTTTTGAATTTATTGCGCCTGAACATTTACTTCTTGCCTTATATGAAGAAGGAGAGGGTGTTGGAGCTCGAGTTTTGGTTAAATTAGGGCTAATTAAAGAGGATATTAATAAGAAAATCACAGGTAAAAAAGAAGGTGTTTTGGCTGGAGTTGGTGTGTCTGGACAAGGACAACAAGTTGTTTCTAAAAAACAAAAATCAGCGCTTGAGCTTTATACAAAAGACTTAACGGCAAAAGCCTTTAATAAGGAGCTTGATCCTGTTGTTGAGCGTTCAGACGTTATAGAGCGAGTCGTGCACATCTTATCAAGAAGAATAAAAAATAATCCGGCACTTATTGGAGAGCCGGGGGTTGGTAAAACGGCGGTTGTTGAGGGCTTGGCTCAAAGAATTGTTGACAAGCAGGTTCCAGAAGGACTTTTAAACAAGCGAATTTTGGAACTTGATTTGGTAGGCGTTATTGCTGGAGCCTCACACAGGGGAGAGTTCGAAGAAAGAATGAAAAATATCGTTGATGAGCTTAAAGCCAGTAAAGGTGAGGTAATAATGTTTATTGACGAGATGCACACTATGATGGGCACCGGCAGCGGCGATGGTGCGCTTGACGCTTCAAATTTTATTAAACCAGCTCTTGCAAGGGGCGAAGTTCAGTTTATAGGCGCAACAACAATTACTGAGTATAGAAAATATATTGAAAAGGATGCTGCACTTGAGAGACGTTTTCAGACGGTCTTAGTCCCTGAGCCAAATGAAGAAAGTGCCATAAAAATGTTAAGAGCTTCAAGAGATAAGTATGAGGCTTATCACAAAGTAAAAATAGATAATGAAGTTATTGACCTTGCGGTTAAGCTTTCAAAAAGATACATCGGAGACAGATTCTTGCCTGATAAAGCTTTTGATTTAATGGATGAGGCATCGGCTGCAGTTCGCTTGCCCCTTATATCTTTGCCAGAGGAGATAAAATCCATTGAGTCAAGAGTTTCACAGTTAAATAAAGAAGTACAGGAAAACGAGATTCGTGGTGAAAAAGTAAAAGCTCGTATTTTAAGATCTAAAATTGATGATATCTCTGCCAAGCTTAAAGAAAAACAAGATGAATACAACATGAAAAAAGCGCAGACAACAACTGCTGTGACGCCAAGCATTGTTAAAGATATTATTGCTTCAAAAACAGGTATCCCTCTTTCAAAGATAGGAACTCAAGAAGGAGACAGGTTGGCAAAGATGGAGGATATAATCCATAAACGCATGGTTGATCAGGAAAGAGCAGTAAAAGCAGTTTCTCAGGCGGTAAGAAGGGGTCGCGCCGGGCTAAAATCGGTAAATCGTCCCATTGGTAGTTTTGTATTTTTGGGGCCTTCTGGAGTTGGAAAAACCGAGCTGGCCAAAACTTTAGCCGAGGTTCTTTTTGATGAAGAAGATGCGGTTATTCGCTTTGATATGACAGAGTATATGGAGCGTCATGAAGTGGCAAAGCTTCTTGGACCGCCTCCCGGGTATGTTGGATTTGAGGAGGGTGGCAAGCTGACAGAAGCCGTGCGCCGAAAGCCATACTCTTTGGTATTATTCGATGAAATCGAAAAAGCACATCCTGACATTTTTAATATACTTTTACAGATTCTTGATGATGCCAGATTAACGGATAATAAGGGTCGCACAATTTCATTTAAAAACTGTGTTGTAATTTGTACCTCAAATATCGGAACCGGGCTAATACAAAATGAACTTTTGAAAACCGGAAAGTCTGAAGTTGCCGAGCCAACAATTATTTCAACATATGCTTTCACGCCAAGAGGTCGGGAGATAATGTCTATAGGAGGAAAGTATTTTGAAAAAAATCCAACCCTGCAACCGGTTCAGAGTCAGCAACCCAATCAATCTTCTCCAAATCCTCAAAATCAAAATTTAAACAATGCAAATCAGAATGTCCAATCGTCGTCTAGTAAATGGGTTAACCATTTGCTTATGGAGTATTTTGCAGGTCAAAAATTAGAAGGGGAGCCAGAGACCCAAAACAGCAAGCAAGCTCAAAACAACGCTGATCCAAAAACAACAGATCAAGCTGTTGATATGCCAAAAAAATCATTAGTTTCATCTTTCCCAACTTTCGGATACGATACTCACGCCATCTCAACAAAAGGTGTAGAGATGATTTCAACGGGAGATGTACTTTACGTAAGAAAAGACACAACATCAAAAATCTGGTATGCTACAAATTTAATAGAGTACTTTACAGATAACATTGTTGTAAATGCCATGCCCGACGCGCCGGAAGAGCAACTGCCAACAGTTAGATTAAAAACACATGCTTTTTCACCAGACGGTTTAGAGACAATCTCTTTTAAGGATAGATTCTTTACCCGAAAAATGGAGTCAAACGAATGGCAAACAGGTCTGTTAAAAGATTATTTTGCGGGTAGTAAGGTAAATGGTGATGTTTTTCCAATAAATCATTGGGATATTCACACATTTTCTCCCGAAGGTAAAGAAGTAATAATAGTTGGTGAAAATGTTTTTACCAAGATAAAAGCAGATAAAAACTGGAAAAAGCAAACTCTTGCTGAATACTTCGGTGCGGAATTACCGCTTGAAAAAGAGATTGCGGAAAAAGAAAAGGCCGATGAAGAGACTGACGCCAAAAAGTACGATCTAATTAAAAACAAGGTTTTAAACGAACTGCTTAAGTTCTTCAGACCTGAGTTGGTCAATCGTTTTGATGAGGTTATCGTCTTTGAACCTTTGAAGTTTAAACATATGTTGCTTATCGTTGAGTTGCAGTTTAAAGCCTTAACCAAGCTTCTTGAAGAGCAAGAGATCGGTTTTTCAATTACAGAAAACGCCAAAAAATCTGTTGTAAGAGAGGGATTTGATCCGATATATGGCGCCAGACCCCTCAAGCGGGCAATTCAAAAATTAATTGAGAACCCAATTTCAGAGCTTATAATTCAATCAAAGGTAAAAGCCGGCAATACTATTATAGTTGATTACAATGATGGCGAGTTTATATTTAACGTTGAACAGGTTGTAAAAATAGATTCTGTTTCTGATGTTAAAGAGATGAGTGGCTCTAAAAATAAAATAATTACGAAGTTTGAATGTCAGAGTTGTCAAAATAAATATGAAAGCGAGGAGATAAAAAACTCAACTCCAGTTTGTAATGTTTGTGGATCCAAAAAAGTTACCAAAATTAATGACCAATCAGGACCAAAAAACAATGGGAGCGCGTCAGATTCGGTAAAAAGAAGCGATAAAATTGAAAATAAGGATTTGGCTAACCAAAGCTCAATTGATTACAATGACAAATCAGCCGGTCTTAACATGCAAAAAGCATAATAATATTTGATTAATATGACTTTAAACTATACGCCACTAAACATTGAAGTTTTCAAAAAAAAGTTTGAAAAAAAAGGTTTTAGTTTTGTTCTTTTAAGCCTGATAATATTTTTAACCATAATTGTCGCAGTTTTAATTGGATATATTTTTATTGTAAGATCAATGTGAATTCGTCTATAGTGTTGATTATTTTTTTGATTTTTCTTCTTTACTCATTATCATATGTCTCAAGACACTCGTTAATTGTCATATTTAATACGTTAAGCCTGCTTTTTAGATCAAAAAAGATAGCTTCATTTTTTATATCTTTAATTTATCTACCCGGAACATTTCTTCATGAATCGGCGCATGCGGTATCTGCCACATTATTGATGTTAAAATTAGACCGTTTTTCTGTTTGGCCAAAATTTGAAAATGGAGGATTGAGACTTGGATATGTTACATATTTTAAACGAGATGTTTTCAGAAGTATTCTGGTTGGAGTGGCACCTGTTTTTTTAGGAATTTTTTTACTTTTGGCATTCCCACTTGTTCAGGGTCCGACCTTTTTCAAGGCATATGCAATTTTTGTCATAACTGGCACCATGTTTTCTTCAAAACAAGATATGAAAGATGTAATTTTCATCATACCTCTCTTAATCATGCTTGCAGTAATATTTTTTTTGTTTCCTGAGTTTGGGGTTTTTATAAAACCTTATATGATTTTAGGGCTTGAGTATTTAAGCCCGTATATGTATGATGTTGTTGAGTACGTTTTGCTGGCGCTTGCAGCCCATGCAGCTGTATTTATAATTTTTAAAATTTTATTAATCCTTTTTATATATGCCGGAAAGAATTCTCGCTCAAAGTTTATTTATAAATAATGCCGATCAAGGATCGACTGAGCTAAGAGGACCTCTTGTTGGTATAAACACGCTTAATGATTTAATTGGTGTATTAACCTCTTTTTTATATCCCATGGCAACTGTAGTATTGCTATTTATAATAATCTGGGGAGGATATGATTTTTTAATGGCAAGAGGAGAGGCTGATCAAGTAAGTGCTGGCAAGGCAAAAATTACTGCTGGAATTATTGGCTTTGTGCTCTTAATGTTGTCTTTGATAATTACCAGAATTATCGGCTTTATAACTGGAACCGGACAGGGTATTTTGTAATTATCTTTTCTTCCACATTTTTATCGCTTTTTCATAATTTTGTGGATTACCAACATCAAACCAGCTGCCTTCAAACACAAATCCAGTAACCTGACGCTTTGAAATAAGATTTTTTATAATATCTTCTAAGGCAAAAGAGTCTTTATCATTTGGAAATTCGGCAAAAATATTGGGATTAAAGGCATAAATTCCCGTATTTATAAGATGGCTTTGCGTGCCATGATCTTCAGTATGAGAGTAAAACTCTGTCAAATGCGCGCCATGAAGCTTTATTTGTCCAAATTCGGTTGGTTTTGCACTGGTGGTTAAGGCGGCGGTAACCAATGTATTTTGATTATTATGAAAATCTATAAAATCCTCAAATGAAAAATCAGTCAATATATCGCCATGAACAACAAGAAAAGTGTCTCCTGAAACCTCTTCTTTCAATTTTTTGACTGCGCCACCTGTTAAAAGGGAGTTTTTTTCCTCAGAATAGCTAATTTTTACACCCCATTTTTTGCCGTCTTGAAAATATTCTTTAATCTTTTCACCAAGATAAGATATGGCGACAATTATATCTGTAACATTATTATTTTTTAGTTGTATAATAAGATGTTCCAATATTGGTTTGCCATTAACTGGAAGCATCGATTTTGGAAGTTCATATGTGTATGGTCTAAGCTGTGTGCCAACACCACCAGCAAGTATTATTGCCTTATGAACATTTGATTGGGTATATTTATCTAATATATACTCAATTGCATGTGATCGATTGCGAATAGTTTGATTGTTGACCAAACGATCAATCTTGTTTAAAATTTCACTATCAAGTGTTATTGTAATTCGTGAACGTCTCATAGTAATTATTGTAGCTTAAACATTGATTTTTGTCAAAACTATCTTATAATATATACATATCATATGAGTATTAATCTATTCAAAATTATTTATTTCTAATGAAAAACGCTTAACCGCTTTTTATAAGCGGTTTTTTTTCGGCATAAAAATATGTTTAATTATAAAGAGCCACCTATTGTTTTATCAGTTGGAGGTTCACTTTTATCAACTAAAGATGGGATTAATACAGAGTTTTTGACTCAGCTCAATGAGTTTATAAGAAAATATGTTAAGCGCGGAAAGCGCTTTTTTTTGGTCGCTGGAGGTGGTGTTACAGCGCGGGAATATCGCGATGCTGGAAAAACGGTGATTGGCACCATGTCAGATGCTGATCTTGACTGGATTGGAATTCATGCCACAAGATTAAATGCTCATCTTATAAGAACGATATTTGAAGATATCGCCCATCCAAGAATTATTGAAAATTATGACAAGAAGCTTATAAACTGGCGAGAGCCTATTGTGATTGGTGCCGGTTGGAAGCCCGGTTGGTCAACGGATTATTGTGCTGTAATGCTTGCCAAAGATTATGGCGCTAACGTAATTGTTAATATGTCAAATATTGACTGGGTTTATGACAAAGATCCAAGGCTTGACAAAAATGCAAAACCGATTGAAAAAATTACATGGGAGGAGCTTGAGAAGATTGTTGGTACGGAATGGTCACCGGGTATTAATGCACCTTTTGATCCAATTGCCACACAGCTCGGACGAAAGCTGGGTCTAACCGTAATTGTTGCAAATGGTGAGAATTTTAAAAATATGGAGAACATTATTGAGGGTGACACCTTTAAAGGTACAGTTGTTTTACCATATAAAATTGATGCTAGTTTTTATGATAGGGAGTATTATATGGGTAATAAAGCCAGATATAGATTAGCTCCTAAATCAAGTGTGCTTGGAAAAATATTTATATATCTTGCATCGTATTATCGCGCGTTAATTATCATCTTATTTCTAAAACCTAAAAAATGTCTTGATGTTGGGTGTGGCACAGGGGTAATGGTTAAGATTTTAAGAAAATTTGGAGTTGATGCATATGGAGTTGAGATATCTCAAGAGGCCATAAATTTGGCTGATAAATCAATTACACCATACCTTAAACAGGCTGATATTTTAAAACTTCCATACAAAAAAGATGATTTTGATTTGGTTTTCACATTTGATGTTTTAGAGCATGTTGACAGAGTAAAGATTAATAAAGCACTTGATGAAACAATTAGAGTTTCAAGGAAATACGTTATGCATAAAGTGTATACGCGAGAAAATTTATGGATGACATTGTTTAGTAATAAAGACTTCTCAAGAACTTCAGTTTTTTCAGCAAAATTTTGGCAGAAAAAGTTTCTGGAGCATAAAGATGTCAGCTTGCAACGAAATTCGATTTTTAGACTACCTTCTTTCATGGAATCTATTTTTCTTCTCAAAAAGAAATAATTAGCGAGTAAAATTTGATTTATCAATGCGCATATGAAAATTAAATCTATTAATTTGTCTTATTTTAGAAACTTTAATCTTGTTAAGGAGGATTTGGGGAGCGAGCTAACTCTTGTTGTTGGTAAAAACGCTAAAGGGAAGACATCTCTTCTTGAAGCTATATACGCAATTTTAACAGGCACGGGTTTTCGCGAATCAAAAGAGCTTGAGCTTATTAATTTTGACAAAAATGAAGCAGTTATTTCAGCTTTTTTTAAGGATTCTGATGATGATATTTTAATGCAAATTCATCTTGGAAAAACTGAAAAAGAAAGAGTTGTTAAAAGATTTTTCATAAACAAAACTCAAAAACCACAAAAAAAATTCAAAGACACAACTCCTCAAGGGGTGCTTTTTGCGCCAGAACATATTCAGATAATAACTGGCTCACCGAGTAGGAAGCGACGATATTTTGACGATGTTTTGTCAAAAGATGACCAGAATTATAAAAGAAGGCTTAGAAATTATGAGGAGGCTTTGCGAAAAAGAAATAAAATTCTTGAAAATTATATAGATCTTTATAAACTAAAAGCTGAGATAGATTTTTGGGATAAGTATTTAATTGAGCAAGCGGAATACATTCTTTCAAGAAGGCAAAAATACATAGATTTTTTAAATACAGAAAATACTTTGGAGAGCAAAATTTTTAATGTTAAATATATAAAAAATATGTTCTCTCTTGAAGAGTTAAATCAAAATAGAGATAGAGAATATTTTTTGCGAAGAACTCTTATTGGTCCACAAAAAGATGACTACATTATTTTAATGAATAAAAACGAAAGAGCGCAGGAAGTAAATCTTTTTGGCTCGCGAAGCGAGCAAAGGATGGCTCTTTTTTGGCT
>JBIKWE010000032.1:0-8170 GCA_044356445.1 Limisphaerales bacterium
ACTGCTCAAAATTTAAATAAAAATCATTATTTCAGCTCTCATGAGCAAATTTATATGTCAGAAATTCATAAATTAGCCAAAATTAATTATCAAAAATCATCTTTGAATATTGCTAGAATAAATCATTCTGGCTCTTTTTTAGCAGCAACTCTATCACTTATTTCATTTTTTGGAGTTATTGCTAAAATAGTGTATGTCTTTAAAAAAAATAGTTTTTAACTGGGGACCAGCAATATTGCTAATGCTTGGCATATTCTTTCTTTCATCAAGACAAAGAGTTTCAGTTGCTGATAGCTTCACCATTAATTTTATTTTTTTTAAGTCACTTCATGTTATTGAATATGCCACCTTATTTTTTTTGGTTTTTAGGGCTATGTATAAAACATTTTCTAATCTAGAGCTATCTAAGATCTTATTTTTAAGCGTTATAATTTGTGTAGCGTATGCAATTTCTGATGAAGTGCATCAGACATTTGTACCAACAAGAAATGGCACCATTATTGATGTTTTTATCGATACCATTGGAATATTAATCGCCAAGTATTATACTGAAAAATACATTCAAGTAATAAAAAAATATATATGAAATCACTACTGCAATTTATTAGACATTTATTTACTCCTCATGAAAGCAATCGCTTCAAATCGAAACTAATTCATCATGATATGTTAACGGTCTACCTTGCTTTTGCACTAGCTTTAACTTTCTCAATTACTCAAATTCAAGCAAAAGGTGGGTCAATCCTTGGGTATGCCACAGATATCTCAGCTGACAAACTATTTAACTTGACAAACAACGAAAGAGAAAAAGGTGGCTTAAATAAATTAACTTATAACGTTAAGCTCCAAGAAGCTGCACAAAAAAAAGCCGAAAATATGTTTACAAATAGTTATTGGTCACACTATGGTCCAAACGGCGAAACTCCGTGGCAGTTCATACTCTCATCAGGATATCAATATGAATATGCTGGAGAGAACCTTGCTAAAAATTTCTTATTTAGCGAAGGTGTTGTTCAGGCATGGATGAACTCGCCCACTCACCGAGATAATATTATGAGAGAGGAGTACAACGAAGTTGGTTTTGCGGTTGTAAATGGTGTTTTAAATGGCGAAGAAACAACTTTAGTGGTGCAGATGTTTGCCAAGCCCTTATATGCTTCTGTAACTGGCAACCCTCAAGATGCCATGCCAAAAAAAGCCATGGCACCAGTTGAGAATCAGTCTGGAGATCCAGTTACCGCCTCTAAAACTCCTTTTGATAAGTTAACAGGTAGTAATCAGCAAAGCTCATTTTATTCATTGTTTATAAATATTAACGTTATCTTTTTTATTATATTAATCGCTGCCCTCGCACTTGATTTTTATTTTGCTGCAAAGTTAAATCTTATCCATTTTAAGGGGAAAAATTTAATTCATATTATATTCTTGAGCACCTTAACTGCTGGCATAATCTTTATAATTAATGGCACAATCTTGTAACAATATGAAATTTATTAAATTAGTTTTTAAGGAAATAAAAAACCATGCTTTTGACTACCTTCTCTTTTTATCAGCCTGCGTTTTATTTATTCTTGCCATATCTATTTTTAAAGGAGAGCGATTTATGGAGTTTATCATTGTAAGCTCATTTGTGATGTTTTATATCGCGTGGGGTATTTACCATCATATTATTGATAGAACTTTAAGATTCAAAGTAATTCTTGAATATGTTTTAATTGGTTTAACTGCACTTCTTCTACTTAGAATACTAATACTTCCGTAAAAAGGAATATCAGGTATAATATTAAGTATGAAAGGAATAATACTTGCTGGTGGTCGAGCAACACGCTTAAGACCGTTAACAAAAATTACCTCTAAACAACTGCTCCCTGTTTACAATAAGCCTATGATCTACTATCCAATAGACACGCTTCTAAGGTCTGGAATTAAAGATATTTTAATAATAATTGCACCAGAATATGCTGGTCACTTTTTAAATTTACTTGGATCAGGACGAGACTTTGGAGCTAGGTTTACATACGAGATCCAAGAAGAACCGAGGGGGCTGGCGGATGCTTTTATTGTTGGCGAACATTTTATTGGCGGCGATTCTGTCACAATGATCTTGGGAGACAATATATTTGATGAAGATTTTTCTGACACCATCAGAAATTTTAGCTCAGGGGGACACGTCTTTGCCAAAGAAGTTCATGACCCTCAAAGATACGGGGTAATAGAATTTGATGAAAATATGAACGTTAAATCTATTATAGAGAAGCCGGAAACACCAAAAAGCAACTTTGCCATGGTTGGTATGTATATATTAGATAATAGGGCGTCACAATTTGCAAAAAATGTAAAACCATCAGAACGTGGTGAGATTGAGATACCGGATGTTATAAATCAATATCTCGCAAAAGGTGAGCTTAAAGTATCAAAGCTAAAAGGTATCTGGGAGGATGCGGGAACTTTTGACAGCTTGTTAAGAGTCAACAATTATTTTGCCTCTAAAAGTAATGAGTGATGCACAAAAATAACATCCTTTTCTTTCTTTTTTTTGATAAAATAAATCATGGATTCAGTTCAAATATTGCTCATAATTGTTCTTGTTGTCTCAACGGTTTTTATTACCGTTGTTGGCATACAGCTTGCCATAGTTCTTTTTGAAGCTCAAAAAATTCTTAAACACATAAATAAAATGACAAAAGGCTTAGATGAGATCGGTCAAGGTTTAAAACATGGCATTGGAGAGGCAACTGGTTTTCTTAATGGCTTCAAAACAGTTATGAAAGTTATTGACATATACAAAGATGCTAAATCAGAAAAATCAAAGAAATGATTCCAGCACTTTTTGGTCAGGTTTTTCACTTGGCTTATTATCAGGCTCCATATTGCTATACGCTTTTGGTACAAAAAAAGGGCGCCAGACTTTAAAAAAAGCCCTAGATAACTCCGAAACGATTGAGGATAATATTTCACAAATCATAAAGCTCATTCAAGAAAATATAACTAGTGAAAAACAAGCTGAGAAAAAAAAGTAATAATTCTCTTGACATTTAACCATCCCTACTGTATATTTATCGAATTTCACCCTGTAAAAGTTAGGGATTATATTTTATTTGTTTAAAACTTCTTACCACGCACACATGGCAAAAAAAATAAGAACAACAAACGGACCAAACAGAGTTACTCTTGGATCCGAAGAAACCTTTATTAAAAATTTTGATCTAATCGCGGTACAAAAAGATTCATGGTCCAGATTTTTAAAAGAAGAGCTGCCAGAAACAATACAAGAATTTTTCCCAATAGAAGACTACACAGGTAAAAAATTTATTTTAAAATACGAAAATCTAATTTTTGGAGAACCACGCTATGACCTTGAGACCTGTTTAAAGAAAAAACTCACATATGATCAACCTGTATATTTAAGATTGACGATTGATAACAAAAAAATGTCTGAGTCAAAATCTCAAGACGTTTATTTTTTCAATTTACCAATAATGACAGCTAAGGGAACTTTTATAATTAACGGTATTGAACGAGCCATTATTAGCCAAATTGCAAGATCACCGGGTATATACTTTACTGCAGAAATTGAAAAAACAACTGGATTAACGGTTTTTAACGCTGAAATCAGGCCGCATATCGGCTCTTGGATTGATTTAACAATTAATAAATACGGCATTATTGAAATTAAAATTAACAAACGCCGTAAAATGACAGCATCTGTTTTCTTGAAGCTTTACGACGGTGAATCAAGCGCCGAATTACTCAGGTATTTTGAAGATATGGATGAGGACTTGTATGCAAAATATATCGAGCCAACATTCAAAAAAGATAAAACCAACTCTAAGGATGAGGCTGTCCTTGAGTTTTATCGTAAAATTAAACCGGGCGAACCATTAGTTCTTGAGAACGCTTATAAAACATTAAATGCCTTATTTCTTGATCCCAAAAGATACTCCATGAGCCGTGTAGGAAGATACAAAATTAATAAAAAATTAGGTTTAAATCTTAAAAATGAACCAGAAAATTACCTCCTACAAAAAACAGATCTTATTGCCACATTAAAATATTTGATTAATTTGACAAAAGGTAAAGGCAATTTTGATAATATCGATCATTTGGGCAATCGCCGATTAAGAACTGTTGGCGAGCTAATTGGAATGTACGGTATTCGAGCCGGCATGATAAGAGTTGAAAAAGAAGTCAAAGAGCGCATGAGCTTGGTACAAAGCGATGTCAACCCAACTCCGTCACAGGTTTTAAATAATAAACCGCTTATTGCCACAATTAATTTATTTTATAAAACTAATCAACTTTCAACCATAGTTGACCAGACAAATCCTTTGTCAGAACTTGATAATTTAAGACGTATAACTGTTGGTGGTCCGGGAGGTATTGAAAAACAAAGAGCCTCTTTCTCAATTCGTGACATTGCTGCTTCTCAGTATGGAAGAATTGATGCCATAAGAACTCCTGAAGGACCAAACATCGGAGTCGTCACTTATATGGCAATGTATGCAAAAGTTAATGAATTTGGTTTTCTTGAAGCTCCGTATAAGAAAGTTGAAAAGACTAATAAAAGTGGTAAAACTGTTGTGAAAGTAACTGATCAAGTTGATTATTTACAAGCTGATGATGAGGAGAATTTTTATATTACAGCGAGCAACGTTACGCTAAATGATAAAGGTGAGATTACAGACGAATTTGTGGTTGCCCGACATAAAGGGGATCTTGTTGAGATTACTTCTGATAAAGTTGACTACGTTGATGTTTCACCAAGAGTAGCAATAGGGTTATCTGGATCGACAATTCCATTTATACAAAACGACGATGCTAGCCGAGCCCTGATGGGAAGTCACATGCAATGTCAGGCCGTGCCGCTTATTAAGCCACAAGCACCACGTGTAGGAACTGGCATGGAAAGCGTAATTTCTGCAGAGCTTGGTAGGACTATTTTAGCTCCTGAAAACGGTGTGGTTGACTATGTTGATGGAGAGAAAATTATATTCAAAGGAGAATCGGGTAAAAAATATGAATACAAGATGGAAAGATACATGCGAACCAACAAGAATGTATCTTTTGACCAGAAACCAAAAGTTGAACCAAAACAAAAGCTGGCTAAGGGAGACCTTATTGCTGATGGCCCAGCCAGTGAAAATGGACAGATGGCACTTGGTCAAAACCTTGTTATTGCGTACACATCTCTTCATGGTTTAGGGTATGAAGATGGATTTGTTATTTCTCAAAGATTATTAAAAGACGATGTCTTTACATCAATTACAAGTGAAGAATACGTATCTGATGTCGTTGACACAAAACTGGGTGAAGAGGAGCAGACAAGAGATTTGCCAAATGTCAGAGAGGAAATTTTATTAAATCTTGATAAAGATGGTTTGGTAGTTCCGGGAACACAAGTTAAAGGTGGCGATATTTTAGTCGGTAAGGTTGCGCCAAAAGGTGAAAGAGAGCTTACAGCTGAGGAGAGATTGTTAAGAGCAATATTTGGAGAAAAAGCTAAAGATGTTAAAGACACGTCTTTAAGGATGCCGTATGGCGATCGCGGAACCGTTGTTGATATCGATATTATTGACGCCAAAAAAGATCCTAATGAGCTTGAGCCAAGTATTATTAAACGTGTGTTGGTTCATACCTCACAGTTAAGAAAAATTACTGTTGGGGATAAGCTTGCTGGTCGACATGGTAATAAAGGCGTTATTGCAAAAATATTACCTGAATATGACATGCCATACCTTGAAGATGGCACGCCAGTAGACATCATTATTTCTCCTCTTTCCATCCTTGCTCGTATGAACTTAGGACAGCTATTTGAAACTATTCTTGGCTGGATTGCTTTAAAGAATAACAATTACATATCTGTTCCTGTTTTTGAACAAATTAAAGAAGATTATATTTCAACAGAGCTTGCCAAACTTGGACTTCCATCAGACGGTAAAATGACCCTATATGATGGTCAAACCGGCAAAGCTTATGACAGATCTGTGCTTGTTGGAACTGGCTATATTATGAAGCTTATACACATGGTAGAGGATAAATTCCACGCCAGATCAGTTGGTCCATATTCTCTTGTTACACAACAACCATTGGGAGGAAAATCACAAATGGGAGGTCAGAGATTTGGAGAGATGGAAGTCTGGGCGTTGGAGGCACACAGAGTGCCACACACACTACAAGAAATGTTAACTCTTAAGTCAGATGACGTCAGAGGAAGACAAAAAGCTTTTGAATCAATAATCAAAGGATTAGACATTCCTCAATCAAGCGTTCCGGAATCGTTTAATGTACTTGTAAAAGAGTTAAATGCGCTTGGATTATCAGTTGACTATATATCTTAAACTCATGATAATAGATGAACCACAAATGCTTGATTTTTCAGGCTTAAAAATTAGATTAGCATCTCCTGAAGATGTTGTTTCTTGGTCAAAAGGTGAAGTCACAAAGCCAGAAACAATTAATTATAGAACTTTTAGACCTGAAAAGGACGGTCTTTTTGATGAGAGAATTTTTGGTCCCACCAAAGATTACGAATGTTATTGTGGAAAATACAAAAGAATTAGATACAAAGGTATAGTGTGTGACAGGTGCGGAGTTGAGATAACTTCATCCGTTGTTAGACGTGAGCGCATGGGTCACATTAAGTTGGCAACTCCAATAGCGCATATATGGTACTTTAAAGGTGCTTCAAATCCGATTAGCATTTTGCTTGATATTCCAACGCAAACATTAGAAAGAATTGTTTATTATGCATTATTCCTTGTCACAAAAGTCAATAAGGAAAATCAAGAGCACACCGCATCAAGTCTTGAAAAAATGAAAAATGAGGAAGTAGTTAAGCAGGAAACATGGTTTGAAGAAGAGAAAAAGAAGCTCACCAAAGAATTTACCAAAGAACGAGCAAGTATAGAAAAGAAAATCACCAATAAGGAGCAGCTTGATTTAACTCTTCAAGAAGTTGACATAAAAGAAAGAGATGCATTTAGAAGACTTTCTGATAAGTTTATTGATCGTAAATCAAAATATGTTGCCATGTATGATAGATTAGAAAAAGTTGTAAAATCTGTTACTGAGTTTGGAACCATTGAAGAAGAAGATTATCTCTTCTTTAAAGATTATGGTCTTGAAAACTTTGTTGAGGTTGGAATGGGGGCTGAGGTAATAAACTCGCTTTTAAAGAGCCAAAACTTAAAAGATGTAATCTCAGATACAATGAGTAAAATTGCAAAAGCAAAAGGTGAAAAAAAGAGTAAACTTCTAAAGAAAGTGCGCTTGTTGGAGTCATTTGTTAAAAGCAAAACCCTTCCTGAATGGATGATGGTTACCGTATTGCCAGTTATACCACCTGACTTAAGGCCGGTTGTACAGCTTCCGGGAGGAAAGTTTGCAACATCAGACTTAAATGATTTGTATCGTAGAGTCATAAATCGCAATATTCGCTTAAAACAACTTATTGAGCTTGGTGCTCCAGAAATTATTTTAAGAAATGAAAAGAGGATGTTACAGGAGTCCGTTGACTCCTTACTTGATCTTCAAAAATCAAGAGGTCGCACACAAACAAGAAGGTCTGCTAAAAAATTGAAATCTTTATCGGACGTTTTAAGAGGTAAGCAAGGAAGGTTTAGACAAAATCTTCTTGGTAAACGCGTCGATTATTCAGGTAGATCAACAATCGTTGTTGGACCTGAATTAAGAATTGATCAGTGTGGTATTCCAAAAGAGATGGCTCTTGAGTTATTCAAGCCATACTTATTACACGAAATCATTATAAGAGGCTTGGCACCAAACATTAAAAGTGCTAAAAACTATCTTGAAGAGAGAACCCCCGAGATATATGACATTTTGGAGGAGATAACTAAGGATCATCCAGTCTTGCTAAACCGAGCCCCAACATTACACAAGCTTTCAATTCTTGGATTTTATCCAGTATTAACCGATGACAATGCTATAAAACTACACCCAACTGTCTGTTCTGGATATAATGCTGATTTTGATGGAGATGCCATGGGTGTGTTTGTTCCCCTATCTCAAGAGTCGATTGCTGAAGTTAAGAGCCGTATGTTGCCGTATCAAAATATTTTAAAACCGGCTGATGCCTCTCCTGTTGTTATTCCAAACAAAGAAATGGCGCTCGGAATTTACTATATCACAACTCTTGATAAACACGCGGAAA
>JBIKWE010000003.1:0-28311 GCA_044356445.1 Limisphaerales bacterium
ATAATTGCGTTGCTTAACACCGCAATTAAAATAACCAAAGTATCTTTATATTCATTGAAAATATAAGTTATTAAGCCTGCGATAATTAATATCAAAATCAGCGGATTAATAAATTGAGAAAGAAAAATAAGTGTAGGGTTTTTTGTTCCACGCTCTCTTATAGAGTTCAAGCCGTATTTTTTTAATCTTAATTCAGCTTCTTTGGCGGTTAAACCATCTTTAGTGGTTTTTAGATAAAAAAATAACTCTTTAATGGATAATTTATATGGCTCCATGAACGTCAGAATACTTGAAAATACATTTAATTTCAAGGACTTAAATAGGGTCTTTGTATCGTTTAAGTCTTTGAATTACGGAGCCCCCAGAACTCTTTTTTGATCACAAACCTCTTTCGCCTCCCAACTACTTCTTGACCCAAGCATTAATTTGGCAACTTCAAAGCGCGAAATATTATCACGATTCAATTTATCTAACCAATAATTGGCGTATTGCCAGTCAGGCTCTCTAGACAATCCTCCTCTATACAGCATGCGGATATACTCTTTGTTATTAAGCGTTTTATCTCTTTTATTATATTCTTCACTTTGTAGAAAAATTGCAATATCAGAAAAGCAGCCCTCTCGAGTCATTTTTTGGACATGCCAATTAATACTATCTTGAAATTGTGTATCATCTATCTTTAGGTTCCATCCTAAAAACTCTCTATAATATTGACGAACAAGCAACTCTTCAGCATTCAATTTTGGAGGACAACTATTAATGCCCGGTATGTCGATACAAGCACGCATTACGCTTAGCTCATAACCTGAACTATTTGTTGCTCTTTTTCCGAGGATATAAAATTCACTTGCTTCAATAACATCAGATGATGCACCGTATTTATTATAAAACGTTGGATATGAATACTTACTTGCCCCCCAATTTTGATCTGCAGTAGAAAGGGTCTGTGGTGGCGACCAATTTATAAGATCGGTTGAAAGCCTAAAATTAAGCTGGTAAGTATCATTGTTTGGAGAATGTTCTTCCAAAGCTGCATAATATGGGGAGTTGGCAATTTTAACCACCGAGAACCAAATACTGGCATCATTTACTCCATCATTATTTGGCAAATTTAAACAGTCTCCATTGCTTGCGCCTTCGTCAAGAAATTGCAAAATATTATCCTTTTGAAAATTTACTGGTAAAGCTGGGGTATTAAATTGACCATTTTTCATTACTTGCCATTTATCAGCTTTTACGTCATCGAGTCGTGCTCTTGAAACACCAATGCATTTAAATACATCTTTAAAAGGATCTTGTTTTCCCCAATCTTGTGTGTAAAAAAGATACACATATCCAGTATCCTTATCCGCAAACAGTGTTGGATGATACGGACCACTACTAAAATTTCCTGTATCATTATAATATCCTTTTTCTGGCCAAACAACCGGTCCAAGTTCAAAAGCGCTAATTTGATTTATGTCTATATTTTTATTGAGTGCTTTATTAATTAAAGATAGTGAGTTAAATGGGGATGCAGAGACAGAGGTAAAAGATCCAAAAGACTCCCAACACTGCTCATATACTCCATCATTAAAACCTGAAGCGCAATCACCGACATTCACATCGTTCCTAAAGGTACCTTGAATAAAGTAATCTTTTTTATCAGCATCACTATACTTGGAATTCATGTTCTCTCCATGATGTACAGATAAAAATTGGAGATTATTATCTGAATCTCTAATAACGGCCGCATCGAGGATCCCCCAATAATTTCTTGCCCAATGACGACTACCATAATTATTTATATCTAAATTAAATTCAAAGATTCCATTATCAGTAATATTAATCAGACTTTCTGGTTTAGCAACTATAGAGCAATCTTCAAGTGGCGCTATTAATTGACTTCCTCCAGCTAAAAAGACATCAATAATGCTTTTATCCATTAGACATCTCCATGAGTGATCAGTGGATAAAATCATCGTTTTCTTATCACCAACAGCAAAAGTCAAAGGAGTTATTTCACTTGAATACTGAAACGTTCCTATGCGAAGATCAATGATTGACGAATCATAGCTGGTTAAGACTGGGGTTAATTCGAGAGGATTAATCGGCTCACTTTTGGCGTTTGTTTTAACTTTGTCGATTTGATTATTATTAACCATAGCAGTAAATTGCACTAAAATACCACTAATGATTGAAATAGCAACTAAGTACAATAAATTCTTTTTAGTTTCAAAAAAATTTTTAAGTTTAAGGATTGGATTTTTGAGAAATTGGTTGATTTTTTGAAACATTATTATAACTTTACTAAATTAAACATCACAATACAAGCTCAATCTAGCAGGAATAAAGGTTTGCTTAACTAATTAAAATGTTTTTTGAAAAAATTACTCCTTAGGCTTAAATAGGGTCTTTTACCAATCCATCCATTTTTATAGTAAAATACAGAGTATAAAGTTCAAAAAGCTTTTTTTGATGTGGCTTGCAAATTAGAATAAATAAAATCTTGGAGAGGTCGCATAGTGGCCTAGTGCGCCTGTCTTGAAAACAGGTGAGGTGAATAGCCTCCGCGAGTTCGAATCTCGCCCTCTCCGCAAAAATGGTAAAAGTATTACAAGACTCAGGTACTATAGCTCGCTGGCTTGTCCTATCCTTCTAAATAAACGAGAAAATAAACACACTCCAAAATGTATCCTGGAGAGTGTAAAAAGCCCTAAAACGCCTCAGAAGTAGTTGCTCAAGGTTCTAGGCTTTTTGAGTATTTTAGCTTGTTGTAACAGTATTTGACCTTTTTTATACTTCGTTCCAGACCTAAATTTTTCCTTTGTCGATTAAAGAAGAATTAATCGTCTATCTTTGAGAATAAATTTTGATTCAATACCGCCAAGGATCTTTACTCTTTCCTCCGGGGTACCAAACTTTAATATGTGAAGTAGAAATTCTTTGATTATTTCAATTTGATCTTCTGAATACTCGGTATTTTCGCTTTCGATAATATTTATCTTTGAACTATGAGGAGTCAACTCAAGCCGTGGTGATTTTTCTCGCAATACAGCCGACTTAAGATTCTGCAATCTTTTTAAATCATTTTTGCATTCTTGCATAAGAAATGGAACGTTAAGTTTTAAATTGGGAAGACATACAACCAATTGTCTAATCAATTCTGTTTCAGTGATATAGGGCTCATGACACTCAAGTTCTTTTATCCTATTGCAGTGATAATAGATGTGAGCATGAAATCCGCCCCTTACCAGCTTTTTATGTTTTATTTCAGCAGTTACACTTCCTCCACAATTTCCACACTTACATATCTTCTTGAAGGGGAATAGTTGTTTATTCCACTGTCGAGGAGCAACATCAAGATGAAGTTGAACCTTTTCAAATACTTGCTTTGTAATAAGTGGCTCATAATTACCCTTATAGATTTTACCTCCATACTTAAAGTCTCCATAATAAAAGTGAGTACGAAGTACTTTATATATTCTGCTTAAAGCCATATGACAATTATTTCTTGTTCGGAAATTAATACTTCGTAGCCATTTCTGAATCATGCGTCCGGAATAGCCTTCATTGGCAACCTTATTAAACATTTCTTTGATAACAGGCCCGCGTTCTGGATCAATACCTACAGTTGAGATTCTATTGAACTTCATAATATTCAAATATCCTATTGGTGCCATACCTGGACGTATTCCAACCTCGCATTTGTTCCTCAATCCTCGTTTTACATTTATACCTCTATTATCATTTTCTAATTTCGCTTGACTACAGAGGATCATAAGGAGGAACTTCTCATTGGGGTTATTGGAGAAGGATTGGGAGTATGTTTGTATTTTTATTAGTTTCCCTTGATCCATAAGATCTACTATCCGCCCAAGGTCTCCAGCATTACGGCTTAATCTGTCTGGTGCCCATGTGAGAATTGAGTTGAATTTTTCTTCATTTATTCCTTGTAGGAGATTGTTAAACTCTGGTCGTTGTCCTGATTCCTTTGCAGAATGGCTTTCTGTTATTACTTCAGCTACAAAGAGATTCTCTTTCTTTGCCATAGCCTTCATTTCACTGAGCTGTCCATCGATTGACATGGCTTGCCGTTCATCAGATTCTGACGATTTCCTTGCATAAAGACAGTACTGTACTTTGTCATCCATCATACAGAGACATGGTATCGGATGGTACTAGCATATCAATAGATGAATACTATAGCCTAATAAAGTTATTTAATGCGAGTGTCTTTTTTATTCTCTATCCCTTTTTGCTGTTTATTGTGTTTTATGTTCATTAGTACTATTTGTAGCCACTGAGACGCTGCCTCCTCTAACAATTTATTTGCCTTGTGTTTGATTTTCATTCTTTAATAATTGAACATATAAACTTGTATTATTCTTTCCTATAAATTTATATCCATACTTATTTCCTGATTTGGGATAGAGAAACAGGTTAAATTCAGTGAATGAGCGGGGAGAATAGCGAAATCTACCACTTTCAATACACTGTTTAGGTAGTTCCATCTCTGTTTAATAAGTTCTGCCTTTAACCCACCTTTATATTTCTGATTAGTTATACAAAAATAATTTGTCTTGTAGGTATTTTCTATTATTTTAAAAAACTTGCACGAATAAATAGTTTCTTTCTGCTTTGTATCAATATATTTTTTATATTTACAGTTTCGAAACTTAATTGATTTTCGATATGCTTCTGCTTCCCGGACACGCGCAAGAAATACAGATCCTAACGAAGCAATTCCAACAACGCCCTCGCGGTATTCCTTATCTTTTTTTGTAATAGGTTGAGGTAAGTTGTCCCACATTCGACTTGAGTCTTGAAGGAATGTATTTGTAGTCTCTTTAAATTTACGAAAGCTTTTTTTCCCAAAAAATAAATCTTGTTGCAGTTTTTTTCTTCCTTTGTTTATTAATTTCTTACTTAACCTCATGCAATTTTTCACCTATAAAAGCGAATATATAGGCAATAAATAAAAAAATGTCTCCAATAAGTTCGGAAATATTTCCTAAAAATGATTTTTGAAATATTGGTTTTGTAGGAATGTGTTTAGGATCTGCATATGGAAGTTCTATTCCTATTAAGGATCTTCCAGGGATTGGTGCTTGTATCCCAATCTTGCCAGTTGGAGATGCAAGCGCAAGTGCCAACTCTCTCTGTCTTTTTTCAATTTCATCAATTTTGGTTCCAACTACCATTTCGAGGCAAAATATGACTGATTTTTCTTGTTTGTGGACTTCAACTACCCTCATTTTGATTCCGTATGAATCGAGTGTTTTTTCGATAGTTTCAGCCTCAACTCTTAATGGATGATTCAATCTATTACTCTTCCAGTCGTTAAAGTTTTTCATATTCTATTTGTCAAAGTCAATTGGACCATTATAACCGCTTGCTCCACTACTCTTAGCAGAGTATTGTCTAAAGGGGTCAATTCCTTCATCAAGTCCTTGACTAGGCATTGCTCTATTATCATCATCTGGTTGGTGAGATAATTCTTTTATAAATGCACTATGTTTGTCATGTAACTCCTTAATTCTAAGTTTTGCTTCTTTCATTCTCGATTGATACTGTTCATCCGTTAATTTTTTTACAAATACATCAAGAGAGTTAATAAAATCAGTGGCTAGTGTCTCAACATCTAACACTACATCATATGTTTGACCTTTGTAAATCGCAGGATGTTTTCCATTTCTGCTAATAGCACCTCTTGGAAAGTAGTCATGCGCTAACCCATTCCTAATGAGATCGTTCAAAATCAATACGGGGTATTCCTCTGGATTATTAAAACAGTCTTTCAAATACCTATTAACATTTTTCACAAAATCTTTATCCTTACCAATTAAAAACCCTCCTAGGGATTCCATATAAGAGAGGATGCAAAGAGCTAATGGGAAGTTAATATTACCCACTTCACTAGAGCTGGGTCGTATAGTTCTTATCATTCTTAACAAATCGCTTTTAATCCAACCCAAAACAACTTCATCTATAAAAAATTGCTTATTCATATCATTAAATTTCTCTATTACTTGTTGTTTAATAATATTCCCTTATATATGCATAACATTTATTAAATAAATCTTCTTCTTTGTGCAATCTATATTTCAAAAGTGTTTTTCGAAGGGCTCTTTGTACTTCACGTTCACCCGCATTGGTTGTCTGCCATCCTGGAAAACGCACTATTTTCACAATTTCATCAATATCGTTGACTATCTTTTCGACAATTACGGGTGTTGCATCGGTTTTTATTTCAAGAAATAGTTCTGTAAGTGCATTCTTGGCATTATTTTTTTCTTCTTCAGATTGAACTTCTTTTTCTGTAACGACAACATCACGTGCAAGCGTAACAAGTTGTTTAAGATACTCAACACTTGTAATTAAGCCTGCTTCTGCCTTCTCTTTAAGTTTTTCCAGTCGTTCGCTTAATGCCTCAAATCTTGGATCATTTCCGTGTTTTCTTAATCTTCGTTTAATATCATCAGTGATTTCTTTTGTTTTTTTATCTTTGTCTCCTGATGTAAGTCCCGCAATTAAATCCGCATCAAGAATAATCTTTTCAAGATTATCGCTAATAGATTCTACTTTGATATGAGAATGCATTAATTTAGTGGTTTGTGCTCCTAATGCATGCCACAACAAACGTCCGGTGTCACCAGAGGGAGGCTTGATTGATTCATATACCTGTGTCAGCCAGCGATACTCTTTTTCGTACCTGTTTAGAATAAGATCAGGCGAAATTGACTCCCATAGTTTTGCAAGATAAATGTAATCTTGTGCAAAGATATCTTTTTTTTCATCAGTGTTTAAACAATCTTGTGCAAGTTGTAATCCCTCAAAACCCGTAATTGTTCTATCAACATTGGGAAAATGAGCAATACAGGTTTGGATTGCCTCAGGAAGTTGTATTTTTAACTCAGTAATATTAGTTACTACATGTTTGACACGATCATCGTCAAACGCCAAAGATTGAGCAACATCATCAAATACACCAAAGTAATCTACGATAAGACCATATGTTTTTCCCTTGAAAACTCTATTTGTACGACAGATTGCCTGAAGCAGATTATGATCTTTTATTGCCCTATCCAAATACATGCATTGCAAAATAGGGGCATCAAATCCAGTAAGTAATTTTGCAGTTACAATAAGCATCTTGAGAGGGCTTGAAGGATCACGATACGTTTCCAGTAATTTTTCTTCTTCATCTTTTGAAAGCTGATATAGCTTTCTAAAATCCAAGTTATCGCTTGCCGAAGAAGATATAATGACTGCCGTTTGTTCTTTTGGCAGAATCTTATCAAATGCTTTTTTATAAATATCACATGCAAATCTATCTGGCACTACGACCATTGCTTTAAACCCATGTGGTTCAACGCGTTCTTGGAAATGGTACGCAATATCTTCAACAATTTTTTCAACTCTCGCTGGTGACATGAGGAACGCGGATATTTTTGCAGCCTGGTCAACAAGCTCTTTACGATCATCATCACTTAAATGACTCGTTAATTGTGCGAATTCTGAATCAATAGACGACTTATCAATGTGAATATTCAATAAACGAGGTTCAAAGTGAAGGGGTAACGTAGCTCCATCTTTTACTGATTCATCAAAAGAATATAGCGACATATATCCTTCTGTATCCTCGGGTGATCCAAATGCATAAAACGTATTCCTATCAGTTTTGTTAATCGGAGTGCCGGTTAATCCGAACAGGAATGCATTTGGAATTGCTGTTCGCATCTTTCTTCCTAAATCGCCTTCTTGGGTCCGATGTGCTTCATCAACGAGGGCAATAATATTTGGTCTTTCATTCAGTACTCCGTCAATTTCTCCAAATTTATGCATCATGGTAATAATGATCTTTCTAGTATCCTGCTCCAATAATCTTTGAAGTTCTGCACGACTTTCAGTGCTTACAACATTTGGTATTTCAGTAACTGAGAAGTTATTCGACATCTGACTATCAAGATCTTGTCGATCTACAATGACTAAAACAGTTGGGCTTTTTAATTCTGTTGTTTTTCTTAGTTTTTGTGCCGCATACACAATGAGGTAGGATTTACCGGATCCCTGGAAGTGCCAGATAAGACCTTGTTTTATTTTTCCTTCTTTTACCCGTTCAACAATTTTATTTGCTCCTTCGTACTGTTGATAACGTGCAATTATTTTGATTCGGCGATTTTTTTTGTCTGTTGCATACATCGTGAAATACTGAAGTATGTCTAAAAACACCTCAGGGCGAAATTGATCATCTAGAGCAGCTTCAATTTCAGTAAGTTCTGTATGCTTTTTTTTACTTTCCTCTGTTTTCCAAGGACCCCATAACTCTAACGGCATTCGTACCGAGCCATAGCGATACGTTTTTCCTTCTGTTGCAAAAGAGAAGAGATTCGGCACAAATAATTGTGGAATTGTATTTTCGTAATCATCGCTGATATCAACTGCCCCGTCATACCAAGAAATAGAAGGTCTTACTGGCGTCTTTAGCTCACCTACAATAATCGGAATACCATTTACCAGATAAACAAGATCGGGTCTCTTTTCTGTTTTTCCTATGACGGTGTATTGATTAGTTATGATGTATGTATTATTTTCAAAAGAAGTAAAATCAATGAGATTTACTGGGACGTGTTGATTATTCTTGCCAAAAGGCATTGTTTTTTCTCCACAAAGCCATTTTGCAAATTCTTCATTTGCCTTTACCAAACCAACGTCGTCGACAGATAAAAGTATAGAGCGCAATCTATAAATAACCTCATCTGCTCTAGCAGGATCTTCATCAATACTGGGATTAAGTCTAATCAAGGCTTTTTTTACTTCTCCTTCAACGAGCACATCTGTTAATTGTCGTTTTAAAAGTTGCGAGGGAATATATTTCCAAACATAATTACCGTAGGGAGTTTGAACATCTTTTACAACGTGGGAGCTATCTTCAACCTTGACACCAGACAATCGATGAATAATAAACGGCTCAATAGTGTTAAGCTCATTAAAAGTCATATATTTATATGATATCAGCTGCAGCTAAAACTTTTATTACCTTTCCAACAATTTGAGGATTATCTTTTGCTGTCAAATAGATAGGGGGATACAACTCAGATGAGTTGGAAATAAGAGCTACTGTGTGTGCATCAATTTTTTTATACTTCTTTATATTTACTAGTCCCTCAACGAGAGTTATTATCACGTCATTATCCTGAACCTGGTTTGTTTTTTTGACAATCAAGTAGTCGCCGTCTTTAATCTGTTTTCCATCAATTTTCTCCCTATTCATGGAGTTTCCGCTTGCCTTAATTGAAAAACAATCACACGTATCCGATCCTAAAAGTGATTTTGAAACTTTTACATATCCCTGTATATGGTCGTCCGCCAAAAACGTAGCAGGACCGGCGTTTGCTGTTCCAAAGAAGGGAATAGAGAGAAGTGACGGGTTTTGCTCCATAAGTTGCCCTTGTGCATTCAGATAGCCTTTCTTTTTCAGTTTTTCAATATGGAATGAAATGAGTTGATTGCTTGCTCCGTCAATACCTGCCTGTTTTGCTATCTGTTGAAGTGTCAGGTCAGCCAAATTCACTTTTTTAGCCAGTTCAAGAATTTTATTTTGATTTGAATGCAACATATGGGTATTATAACAGCCTGTGTACATTTAATCAAAGTCTAATATAAAGCATACAATGTAATCGCTTGACTTCTTTCAAAAAAGAGCCTATACTTCGCCCAGTTATCAGTTTTCTATTTTTTTGCGAAATGCTTTTGGAAACGTACAAAAGTATGAGACAGATATAGAACAAGAGATGTGAGGGGGTGAAAAGAACAAGTGAACATTTTTCAAAAATCTTGGTCACAGGAAGAAATCGACGCTGTTTGGAATAAAGGAGGAATTGTGCCCAATTTGGATCCAAACAAGTATCGAGTTGATGTTTGCGGCGCGATCATGCAGTATGATAAGCGGGGCAATCGGAGTTCGGAAACCAACTTTTGTTGGGACATTGATCACATTAATCCAAACGGACTTGATCATATCTCAAACTTAAGACCTTTGCATTGGGCTAATAACAATGCAAAATCAGATGGCAGCCCATTCGGGTCCTATTGTATAGTGACAAGATCACGCAATCTCAATGGTACGTATAGCATAAAAAATCGTAATTTGTTGCTATCAAGAAAAGGCTCGCATTACAGTGCGAGCTTTTTCATCCAAAAAAACTACTCACAAGGCGGTCATTTATTTCTTTCGATTTCTGTATCATGACTTGAGTATCGTGTATCACATCAAATATTTCTCCGATTTTCTTCCCAATCATAATTCTATTTTCACTGCTGGGATAGTTGATCTTATAGCTTTCAAAAAAAGTTTTTGGGACTCTTTTTTGACCTGCGGATCCTACCATAGCCGCTTCGGCTTTCTTTCTAAAAAAAGGCATTTGCAAAAGATAGAATATGTATTCGGTATCCGCTTTATTTTTTGGTCTAATGACATGAAACTCTGTGCTACCAAATCCGCCATTCTTTAATAGCTTTTCTACAATCGCCCCTTTTCCATTTTCCATACACGGTGTAATTTTTGCAAACAAAATATCATCAGTTTCAAAACGCTTGTATCCTGATTTTACTTCAATATATTTTTTCTTATGAGTTGCCAATATGCCTCCATCTTCAGATATGTCCTCCATACCAATAAAATCTACCTCATCCTCATCGTTTAAGTTATTATTGACGGTTGGATTTATTATAAATAAATCTGAAATTGAAGATAATTTTTGTGTTTTTTCTTGATAATGATGAATAAAGTACGTAAGTAAAAAAGTAACGAGTTTGTTTACTTGTTCTGCATATAAGGATCTTAATCTGTCTACACTCCACAACAAATCCGCAATCTTTTTTTGCTCATCGAGAGGAGGAAGAAGAAATTCAAAGTTGGCTAAATCCTTAAATTTTGTTCGTGGAGATAGTGAACCTGCCGATGTTTTCATTGCATAGTCAAAAAAATAGTCATTTTGAACAATAAATGGAAACAGGGTGGAATCAATTTTCTCTATGTGTGGTGTAAAAACAAGAATATCACTGGAACATATTCCATCAAACGGTGCAATAGCAGCTTTCTTTTGATATGCTCTTCTTCTACCGAATAAAATATCTCCCTTTTTAAATGTTTTTGTAAAGGAAATCCCTTCTGAAATTACACCATATTTAGTAATTTGAAGATTATTAGGATCTATGTGTTCAAGTCCAATAAAATATTGATGTTTCTTTTCGTTGTCCGATAAGGTTTTTTTATATTCTACTGCAATATCACCAAATCTTACCTTCTTCCACTTTGATTTATCAAAAATTGATTTGTTCATTCTATATTCAATATTTCTTGCAAATTTTTTTTAAGCTCAACTGACTTTGTTTGCCAGTCTAAAATAGTATTTTCAATACTATCGGTTGAAGTTTTTCTTATACTATTTGAAATGGGCCTAATATATAAAGAAATACTTAGGTTCCAATTATTTTCTTCAATCTTTTTATTGTTAATGACTATCGAAAAACCATCATTATTTAAATAATCTAAATATGTCGTAAAAATTTTTTGAATTTGTTCTAATGTTAAATAGCTAGTAGAATTTTCCCTTTTAACTTCATTAACTGCATTAATAAAAAGAATTTTTCCTTTTTGATTTGGTCGCTTTTTTGTTTTACAAATAAGAAGGCATGACTCCATTGGAGAGTTATAAAATAGGTTTGGACCTAAGCCAATAACCGCCTCTATTAAATCTGCTTCTATAAGTTTTTTTCGTATTTTCATTTCCTGATCTCGAAATAGTATTCCATGAGGCCACAGAACTACTGAGCGACCATTATTCTTATCTAGACTTTTAATTATGTGTTGCTCAAATGCATAATCTGCACATCCTTGTGTTGGCGTTCCAAACATGTTTCTCCCATAGGGATCATTTTCAAACATTTTTCTATTCCACCGCTTAATAGAATAAGGAGGATTAGCCAAAATTACATTAAATGTTTTTAGTTCATCGTGTTCAATAAATGCTGGACTAGTGAGTGTGTCGCCTCGCGCAATATGAAAGTCCTCAATACCATGCAAAAACATATTCATCCGGGCAATTGAGGAGGTGATGAGATTTATTTCCTGACCATACAGTTTGAGTGTGCGATATTCTTTTCCTTGTCTTTTTAGTTCAAGTGCACAATTTAAGAGCATGCCACCAGATCCACATGTTGGATCGTAAACGCTTTCTCCAGGCTGAAGGTTCATGAGTAATGTCATCAAATGGACTACTGTTCTATTGGTATAAAACTCTGCAGCAGTATGACCACTATCATCGGCAAATTTTTTAATAAGGAATTCGTATCCGTCGCCTAATTTGTCATCGGGTACATTTTGAATTGAAAGTGTTTGTGAGGAAAAATGCTCTATCAGATCTATAAGAATTTCATCAGATAGTCTTTCTGTATTAGTCCATGATGCATCACCAAAAATTCCTTGGAGCACTGAAGGGTTTGCTTTTTCAATTTCCTGCATTGATTTTTGTAAGGCAACACCAACATTTCTCGTTACTTGTCTTACCTCTTTCCAATGCGAACCATGCGGAATTTGGAATCTATGATTTTCAGCAAATTCTGCATATGCAAGATCATTGTTGGAATCTTTTAATGCTTTTTGATATTCTTCGTCATATACATCGCAGATACGTTTATAAAAGAGAAGTGGAAATATATATTGCTTGTAATCGCCTGCATCGATAACACCGCGAAGCAAGGTTGCAGCTCCCCACAAATAATTTTCTAGTTCCTTCTGTGTCATGGTGATAAATCAAAATTCTTTAATTGTTGTTTGAATGCCTCTTCAGCTTTCCAAACTTCTTCTGCAGCAAGTTTGACTTGTTTACTAGCTTCTTCAACAGAAGGTAAATTATTTTTTTCTTCTTTCTCTATGTAAAGTGGAATATTTAAATTGAACTCATTGGCTTTAATTTCGTTAAGTTCGACCGTTCTCGCATAATTTTTCACAATAGTAAAGTTTGTATACCATGAGAATATGTTAGAAATATGTTCTTTTTCCAGATAATTTTGAGCTCTTCCAGCACGATACTGATCACTTGCATCGATGAAGAGTATCTTATTCTTTCTTTCTCGTTTTTTTTGAGATCGGAAAACCAAAATACTAGCTGAAAGTCCTGTTCCATAAAATATATTCGGTCCAAGGCCAATAATTGCTTCAATGAGATCATTTTCAATTAATGCTCTTCTCATTTTTCCTTCTACGCTTTTTCGAAATAAAACTCCATGTGGAAGCACTACTGCCATTCTTCCGGTTATTGGATCCATAGAAGCTATCATGTGTTGAATCCAAGCAAAGTCTCCATTTGAATCATTGGGTACTCCAAATTTATTTCTTCTATACGGATCACTTTCCCAATATTTAGCTCCCCAATTTTTTAGTGAGAATGGAGGATTTGCTACAACACAATTAAATGTGGCAAGCTCGTCTCCATAAAAAAAGGCAGGAGATTTTAATGTGTCTCCCCGAACAATGGAAAAATCTTCAATATTATGCAAAAACATGTTCATGCGGGCAATGGCTGATGTAGTTAAGTTTTTCTCTTGTCCAAACAATTTAAGAGTACGAGCGTCTTTCCCTGATGTTTGAACATGATGTATAGCTTCAAGCAACATACCACCTGTTCCACAGGCTGGATCATAAATTCTATCTCCCGCCTGAGGATCTAGTATTTGAATCATCAGATTAATGACTGATCGTGGAGTATAAAATTCACCTGCTTTTTTATTTGTTTGATCGGCAAATGATTTAATGAGATATTCATATGCTTGACCGAGAATATCAGGTTCTACAGCACTATTTGAAAGAATATATCCGGAAAAATGCTCAACGAGATCAATAAGTAATTCATCTGAAAGTTTTTCCTTATTTGACCATTGAGTATCGCCAAAAATACCATAGAGATATTTTTGATTTGCTTTTTCTATTTCACGAAATGCGTATTGCAATTTTTGTCCCACATTAACCGTTGTTTGGCGAACATCATTCCAATGACACCCTTCGGGGATAGTAAAACGGTGGAATTCGGGAAGTTTTGCATATTCTTCATCTCCCCCTGACTCCTTAAGGGCTATTTGGTATTCCTCACTGTATACATCGGAAATACGCTTAAAAAATAAAAGTGGAAAAATATATGATTTGAAATCCGCGGCATCAACAGGACCTTTTAGAATCCACGCAGCCTTTGAAAGATATTGTTCTAGCTGGGAGAGTGTAATTAGGGCCATTTATATATTTTACTCTAGAATAACTATAATTATCTTGTGCTTTTGTATTCTATATTTTCGTGCCAACCCGCCTTCCCAAGACATAGATACTCAATATGAACTAAGCCTAGTTTATCTATTACTTCTTTTACATATTCAAGAGAATTATTTTTAAAGTCTGTGGGAAGTTGGGCCGGCGTATTTTGACGAATATAATCAACAAATTTAGGATGGTTTCGTTCAAAGATAAGAGAGAAGAGTGGAGTATAGCACGCATGTCCCTCCTCATATCGAGGAAACATCTTCTCTTCTTCTAACTCCTGCGGAGTTTTTGGTCGATTGGAAAACCACATTTTTAAAACCTTCAGACACTTAAGTTCTTCAAGGGAATAGAGTTCATTTAGATAGTAGTTAAGGGTAAGAATATTATCTATAAACTGTGAAAATGTATGAAAACTGAGGGCGAAGGATTCATACACCTGAAGAAACGTCATAGCCTTATGGTGTATGTAGGAATATCCAATGTAGTCAGAAAGAGTACCGGTAATTGGTTCCTTTTGGCGTTGTTTAATCATCATGTCTCCAATACATTCGGAACGGATATTACTCATCTCAAGAAGAAGCGATAGTCCTTTATATCCTTCACTTTCTGCAAGCAAATCTAGATCTATAAGTTCATTGGCTGCCCACCGGTATGAATCGTATGCATTTTTTTCGTGTGATCTGTGAAACAACAAAATACGATCAATGTCATATTTGGAGAGAATGCCATTGACCTTATCCAAATCAACATAGGGGTTTTCCATTGATCCTATTTGTTTTTCTGCCTCTTGTCTTTTCTGCTTCCCATTCAAATGCTGAATTTTGATAGCTTCAAAGGGAGTTAGTACGCTTTTTGAGGCAACTTTTTGAATAAGAGTTTTTGTATCCATAGATGTTTATCTTCGTAGCTTGTTGCGATGATCTCTTAACATAACTTCACTCATAATTTGCGTTTCTGTTTTTCGAAGCGAAATATCTTCTACTTTCAATTGCGTGTGGAAGAGTTTGAGAATAAACTGGGCGTGAATGTCGCTGATTTTTCCCCGTAGTACATACGTTGTTAATAACTCTTGTCCTTTTTTAAATGTCTCCGAGTTGCAGAGGAGGGAGGAGAGTTCTTGTATCTCCTCATCAGTTATATATATCTTTTTATCATTTATTTCCGGATCCACATTATTGAGCCAATACATAACAGCGGTGAGATTTCCATTATCGATATTATGAACAAGTTGGGTATAAGCCATGTCAGTTACATCCTTTTTGCTTTCCTGAATATTTTCATATGCTTGCCGTTTAAATTCAGGATCCTCAATAAGCCAACGATAGAACGTTTTCCTGTCTATTCCTACCGCACGACAGGCTGAGGAGATGGTGAAGTTTTTCGTCAGTCTTTCTAGTATTAACAATTTTATCTTTTTTCGTTGCCTCTCTCCCATATCTATACTTTTTCAATTGATATTGTGGGAAATATATTATGAAACCGATCGATAATTGTTTGGCAGTAGAGTGGAGCAATCTCAGCCATAACACAAATCCTACGTGTTTGCTGACAAGCGATAAGAGTTGTCCCTGATCCTCCAAAGCCATCCCATACTACTTCTCCCATTTGAGTAGAGTTCAAAATAAGATGACGGATTAAGGGAACTGGTTTCATTGTCGGGTGCAGTTTGCTTTTGTTTGGTTTAGGGAAACAGAGAATTGACTTATCAGTACTTTTGTAGAATCGATGTTTTCCAATCCACCCATAAGCAATCAACTCATGTTGTGGGTTGTAATCCAGTCGGCCAATGACTGTGTGATTTTTTGCCCAGATAAGAAGTTGTGCAAACTTGCCGCCTTCCGCTTCAATCGCTTCCTTTACCGCAAATATCATCTTGTCACTGTTAAAGATATAGATACTATTGGCTGGAGATAGGTGTGGTTCTACCGCATGAATCCACTTTTGAGTAAATGCACGATATTCCTCATGTGTTTGAAACTGATCATTTGCAATTACTGTTTGATTGGATAGTTTTACAAACCCTTTTTTACTCTCAACAAATGAAACACCATAAGGAGGATCGCTTAACACACAATTTATGTTCCTCCCTTGAAGTGCTTTTTCAAGAAGCTTTTGATCCTCTGCTTTTCCACAAACAAGAATATGCTTGCCCAGCTTATAGATATCTCCCTCACTTATTGATTTTGATTGGTTTAATTCCGGTGAACTGTTCATATCTGTATAAAATGAGATCTACAAAGACGGGGTCGATCTCGATTAATAATGCCCGTCGTTTTAACTGCTCTGCTGCTAATAATTGACTTCCGCTTCCCGCGAATCCATCAAAAATATAGTCGCCAACCTTTGTACATCGTCGCATTGCCTTTTCGTACAACTGAGGTGGTTTCATGGTTGGGTGTTGATATTCATTTGCTGGCAACCTATCAACAAGCCAAAGGTTAAGAAGATCCATAATGTCGTCAGCTGAACGATTGCCTGTTGCGATTTCCTTATTTTGGATTTCATTCAGATTCCTAACCGCATCGTTCAAATATGGTTTTCCTTTTACGCCGTAACAGCAGTACTCGGTCATCTTATTGAATGCGCTTTTTGGCGTGACCGACTGATTGTTTTTTATCCAAATGCAAAGCCGTTCGTTTTTTAGCCCTGACTTTTGGAATAGTTCTTGGATAAGCCATACATACTTTTCATCACACCAATAAAATATGTGGGTATCAGATTTTGATATTGCTAATGCGTTGGTAAGGGAAGAAGAGAGAAGTTTTGTGTATTCTTCAATCGTTCGATTATCCTTTTCTGTTCCTCCATACTGCGATTCATTACCAACTCCTTTTGAGTAATCTAGCTTGATGTTGTAAGGAGGATCGCAGTTGATATATGATACTTTTACTTCTCCCACTAATCGTTTGACAAATTCCGGGTCAGTGCAGTCACCACAAATTACTTTATGATTTCCCAGTTGAAAGAGATCTCCTGGTTTTGATACCGGGTTTTTCTTTACCTCCTCAACTGCTTTTTTGATATCGAAGTTGTCATCCTCAACTCCCAGTTCGTTGTCCCAGTATTTACTCAAATCAATTTCATCAAAACCAACCTTGATTAAGTCATCTATCGCGTATTCTTTGAGAAGATCCCAACTCCACGAGCCCTGATTACGGTTTAATCGAAGATTCAGTTCTTGCTCTGTTTTCTCATCTGTGATATTTATGTACTGTACTGAAACCAGATTTATCCCCAGCTTTTTATATATGCTCAAACGGAAATTTCCTCCGATCACAACTCCTTCCCGTCCGGGAGCAGAGTTAACAAGAAGCGGCTATACCATGCCAAACTTCTTTATACTTTCTGTTAGATGCTTCTCCTCAACGGCCGACCATGTTCTCGGATTGCCTGGATACGGCTTGAGAAGATTTATTTCGACCATCTCAATTTTTTGGGTTAGTTGTGGAAATGTTGAATTTGTCATGTTCAAATTTTAGTTGGACCGGCGTATCAAACAAACGGGGAGATATACGAGTAGTTAGATGAGGAGAAAGACGAGTAAAAAAAGCTAATTAGTTTTTGTTGTCTTACCGCTCTTTTTTGACTTCTTTGGTTTTCTTATGCGTTTCGTTATTCCTGAAAGTATATATCTTTTTATGGCGCTTTCTCTTTTTTTGTTTAGTTCAATTTTGTTTTCATTAAGAAGAATTCTTTGCATATCTCGAAGCACTACACCCAGATTATAGTAATCTCCATATTCAATTCCAGCAGCTTTGTACAGCAACTTATCTGGGACTTTCCCCTTTAGTTCAGGGCTAATAAATACCTCAAGCACTCTGCCAGGTTGTGATCCGGCTTTAATTCCTTTAATATACTCATCTTGAAAAACAAACCCAAGCTCTTTTCTCTTTAGAAAACTAATTGGGTACATCTGTTTTCTTTTAGAAGGAGGTAATTCTTTTGTTGGAGTTATGGTTTGATTTGGTTGAATAAAAATGCGGGTAGAAGAACTGCCATCTGTTAACGATTGTTTTGAGGGTATTTGTACAAGCAAATCAATACTCTCAAAGACAGCAAGATTGTCAAACATTTGACTTAACTGTTCTGCGACTCGAGTACGAACCTCAATTATTCTTTTTACAGATTCTTCCAATCCTTCTGCTATCCGCGCATAAGTACGAGCCAATTCAGAAAAGGCTTCAGCTGCCCGTCTTATTTGTTCAGTTGGGATAACGATATATCTAAAATCATCAAATTGTGGTTTTGGCAATAAAATATCCCGAGGAATGAGCACCAAGTCTTTAGATTCACTTTTTTTTAGAGCCGATTTTGGCATGAGCTAATTATATCGCTCTGCAATTTGTTTTCATGCCTTTTTTATATATGTGGCATTTGTGGCATTTTATGCTCAGAAAAGATAAAATATTACTGCTATGGATTTAACTCAAAAATCTATTGAAGAATATAGAAAAATATATAAAAAAGTTTATAAGGAAGATATTACGGAGGAGGAAGCACGAGAGCAGGGAGAACGATTAGTTCGGTTTTTTAAGATACTAATTGAAATCGATGAAAGGAAACATATTATTACTATTAAATGAAAAGTACAATTCTTACCAAAGTGCTGGATTTCTATGTTAGTTCGAGAGACTATAACGGCATATCCGTAAACACACTGTTCAACAATATAGGAAAAAGCGATATTAAGATTCTTAAAGATCTCGTATTAAAAGGCTTGATTAATATTAATTGGGGATTTCCTCATTCAAATATCCACATTCAAGCATATCCGCCGCTTCCAATTGAAGAACAAATAACATGGTTAAATAAGTTGAAACTCAGCGAGCTTAAGTCAAATAAACCTCCCATTTTTAAAGCGAAAGGATTAGTCATCCTATCATCTGCTGAGAAAGATTTTTGTATATACCCCACAAAAAAAGCCCTAAAACGAAGAGTTAAACAAAGTCAGTATAAAAGAAGGCCATTTAATTATCTTCTAGCTCTTGGTGAACCACAACTTAAACCGCTTTTTTTTGAGCTATCTATATTAGATGAGTATATTAATGACCCAAGATATAGATTTACATCGACAGGACTTGATGGGTCAATACATATAAACAATGCTCATTTGGTTCCTCAAAAAGATAAGCTTTATGTTGAACATTTTGGTTATGGTATTAAACTCGACAAGAATAAATATGAAAGATCTGTTGCTGTATTTCTTTGTGACCTGGTTTCTTTATCACCAAATCAACAACAGAGATGGGTAGCAAAACTTATTAAAAGTAAAAAGTTTTTTCTTCATCCTGAATACGATAGAATGAGTCGAGGTCACTTTGCTTTAAAACTATCGATATTCCAAGCTTTTAAAGATGAACTATCTTTAATAAACAAAATGTTTGAAGCAGCGTTTGGAAAAAAGTTATTTAAGCAATCAGAATTTGAAGACAGTGAAATATCTAATTTTCATTTTATTACTCGGCCCACTAAAAAAGAGTATTATGAGTTTTTTCATTTACTAGATAAGCTTATTTCGGATAATATAGATAAATCTTTTTTTGATCAATCATTTCGGGAGTCTGTAAAATCTAAAAATAATAAAATAGAACCTGGTACATTATTACTTTTGGAAAAGTGGCTTGAAAAAAGTGTAAGGTTTACTGATGCAAAACCAAAAGTTGAAATGTTTAGTACATTTAGAAAGATCCGAAAAGAAAGAAACAAGCCAGGGCATGATATTGGTTCAAATGAATGGAATATAAAATATTGGGCTATGCAACGAAAGTTAATCAGTGAAGCATATTCAGCCTTAAGAACGTTAAGATTGATAATTACAAATCATCCAAAAGCAAAATCTGTTGTCGTTCCGGACTATCTCTATAAGGGCGAAATATGTGACTATTAACATCCTTTATACTGTACCATTTGTTCCATTTAGCCTTGAGCTATAAGGACTAAATGTCTCACTTTTGCTACAATATACCTAAGTTTTGAAGGTCTAGTTATAAGGATAGAAATGTCCCAGACCTAGCTGTTCCGCAAATATGGCGAGATGAGAAGTTTATCCTGAGGAGCACTTTACTTTCTGCTAAGAAAGTAAAAAAGCGACGTAGGAAATCTCGCCCTCTTTTCCAAAAATAATCTTTTCAGGTTGCGAAGCTTTCATTATGAATCCATCATCTTTCTACAGTCGTATTGCAACAGTTTTATAATTTTATTGGGAAGATTAAAGCAGTTGCAAATTCTCAAATTAATTTATCCATCAAAATAGAGTAAAACCTTAAATTATGAATTGTCGCAAGTCTTCCGGCTGTCATGTCGCCAACTCTAAACAAATGTGACAGGTATGATTTCGAATATCTTGTGCAAAGTAAGCAGTCGCAAGCTGTTGAAACTGGAGAGTTGTCTCTATAATACTTTTCTTTGTCCGGTGTGTAATAACTATAAAATTTTTCATCCTCAATATTTATGTCATTAATAGTTTTTGCGTTATAAACATATAATCTTTTATGTCGGGCATCTCGGGTTGGCAAAACACAATCAAAAACATGCCAACCCTCTTTAACCAATCTGACAATTTCGTGAGGTTTACCAACCCCAAGACCATAAAGAATATAGTCGTCAGGAGTATTCTTGCGTATAACTGCCGGAACATCATAGTTAAACTCCCCAGTTTCTTGAATTGGCCAACCGCCATATCCCAAGCCATCAAAACCTATATCAACTAAAGCTTTTGTGCAATCAGCTCTTAAATCAAGATGATCACCCCCCTGAACAACTCCGATAAGATAAGGCCTTTTTCCAGTTTTTGACACATTGTCATCAAAATATTTTTTACATCTCTTTGCCCACATAATTGTTCTTTCAACAGTTTCTTTTGCATATTCATAAGATGCACCAGGTGGCGTGAAATCATCAAGCACAACCATAAGATCTGTTTTTAAGGCAAGTTGAATTTTTATAGAAAGTTCTGGCGTGAGTTTGGATTTTGGTTTATTTGGCATTTGGAAAGTTACCCCTTCATCAGTCACCTTACCGCCAATGCTTTTGGCAATAGACATGACCTGAAATCCGCCAGAATCTGAAATTGTCGCCCCATGCCAATTCATAAACTGAGAAACTCCGCCCTGTTTTTTAATAACATCTGCTCCCGGGCTCATATGAAGATGAAGCGTGTTTACCAGAATACCTAGTGTATTTGTGTTTTCAACATCAGACATATCAAGTGACTTCACAACAGCTCGTGTGGCATCGGGGAAAAACATTGGGAACTTATATTTTTGACCGTTTAAAGTTTCGAAAAATTGAGGTTTCATAAAAGCTATATTGTAACACGTGTCTTTATAAGGCCGATTATTCAAAATTAGTTTTTTTAAATCTATTTATTTTGTCTAAGATTTTATGCGTAGTTTATAATAGCTATACAAATTGGAGAGGTCGCATAGTGGCCTAGTGCAGCGGTTTACTAAACCGCCGTCCGCCTTCGGCGGACCGTGGGTTCAAATCCCACCCTCTCCGCATTGAATTTAATTCTTTTTGTTGCTTGGCAAAAATAGATAGAATACTGAAAACGGATTGAAAAACTGTCAAAGTACCTGAAAATTAATGGTACAAAATTCAATTTGGGGTAAAAAGCGGGCTTCCCTCATTTTTATCATAATGGACTTTTAATATTCTTAAGCTTAGGATTTGTGACATGTGTGTAAATCTGCGTTGTTCTGATATTTTGATGGCCAAGTAACTCTTGGACAAAACGTACATCTGTTCCATTTTCCAGCAGGTGAGTAGCAAAGGAATGCCTGAGTGAATGAAAAGTTGCGTTTTTCTTAACGCCAGAATCCCTCAACGATTTTTCAAAAACTTTCTGAGCTGTTCTTGTAGTAAGTTTCCCACCTCGTTCACTTGCAAAGACAAGATCGTTTCCTGATTTTCCTGCAACTAAATTCTTTAAATCATAAACCAAACTTTCAGGTATTACACTTATTCGGTCTTTTTGACCTTTTGCTTGCTTAATATGCACAGTTAGTTCTTCAAAATCCAAATCTTGCACTTTCAGAGATACAACTTCACTTACTCGTAGTCCTGCTCCATAGGCAAGTGACAACAAGAGCTTATGCTTTGCATTTTTAGGCGTTTTTAAGATATTTTCGACTTCGCTTCGTGATAAAACAATAGGTAAACTCTTTGGTTTTTTAGCAGATTGGATTTTGATTTTTTGATTGATCTTAATAACATTGCGGTAGTAATACTTAATAGCATTCAAATACAAATTTCTACTTCGAGGTGAAATCCCACTTTTCTCACAATGAAGTAAAAAGTTTCTGATGTTTTCCTGATCAAGCTCCGTAAAATTATTTCCTTTGAAAGAAAAATATTCCCGCAGACCATAAAGGTAACTTTTTATAGTTTTGGAACTGTAGTTTTTGATTTTTAGCTCTAGCTCTGTTTTATGAATCTCTGATTGCATATTTTCTTGAAAAATATTAAAGTCTCCTATCGTCGACTTTGTTTTTATTCGCTACTTCTCCGTTCCTCGCCAGCACCTCTCGAAGTACTAATCTTAATCGTGATCAAAATATCAACGATTGATTTTTAACAAACAGAAATTCTTAAAAGCGCGGTACTGACTGCGGTACGACCACGCTGCGCTTGAGTCTTTCATTTTTTGCAATTAGAATGAATAAGGATAAAAAATGAAAAACTCAGGTCAGATAACACTGGATAAAAGGTTCAGCCCTCAGCTCGGGCTTCACCCAAATTTTTCTTCCACTACGTTCCAGAAAAACTTCTTTTATCCAGAAACGTTATGTGCAATTCAAAAAATATTTTTCTAACAAGAATAAGGAATGATAGGCTTTAAAAATATGGATAAATTTGATTTTTTCTTTATTATAGAGGGAGATAATATGGCGTTTTCTTCCGCTATCGCTCCGAAAATGAATTTTAATAACAAAATTTTGTATTTTGAGCCTATTTTAGGTATAATAATTTGAAATATTTACTTATTTAAAATAAAAATTTATGGAACAAATTGATTTAAGACCTGTCTTATCAGAGGCAGAGAAAATAAGGAAAAAACTTGAAGAAAGCCACCCTAGTGTTGCTAATCTAATGCTAAAATTCAGAAATAGTATTGAAGAGACTTTACTTGAAACAAATCCCGATGGAATGCTTGTTGGAATCGATGGAGATACATATTTCGATACACCTAGAACAAGACAATTGATTAGAATAGCAAAATTGATAAATGATATCTTACCTCCTGTCCCCGATGATCATGTTAGGTTGTGGAGGGGAAATAGAAATGGTGAAGTTGGTCTGAACACATCTTACACAAACTCTCTTGAGGGAATAGCATTGCCTTTTTTGTTGTCTTATAATGGACCACTTTCGTACATTGATATACCAAAGCAAGATTTAGAAAAGTATCTATGTTCAGTTGGAGGTGCTCCTAATGCTGAATTTATGTTGCCAGAAGATTTAGTTAAAAATGTTCACATAGTTGGTATGTCAGATGAAGAAGCTACTGAATTAAAATCACAATCGAAACCAGAAGAACCAATTTCTGATGTTTGGACAAGTTTTAGAGTGTAATACTTTAAATAAGGAGTTTTTGAAAAATGGCATTCATCCCCAGCCCCTCTTCCATTTTTCAAAACAAAAAAATCAAATACAATAATAAAAAGCCCACCAAAACGGAATAATATGGATAAATTTTTCAAAAATACGCTTGCACCACGCTTACACTCTCACTCCGCTCTCGCTCCGCTCGGGTCGGACAACACAGTATATGCGGTTCCCCCGCCGCGGCGGGGTCACCCATATTCCGCTACAACAATTAAAATGATAAAATAAGGAAGGAGCAAAACATCAGATATAATGAAACGTTATGTGCAACATGCTTTTCTTTTTACGGCTAACGCCTGACACTCATTTATATTGAACAAATTTTTTTTTAATTTATAATGAGGGGGATATATGGCGAAACAGTATTCAAAATCCCTTCGCGACATCATCTAACTCGGTATGCCCGAAATTCACTTTACAAAATCTACGATTTTTATGTTAAGTTTCATTTATGTTAATGAGTGCATAATTTAAAATAGCTAAAAATTTCTTTGTTATTTTTTATATATTTTTGGCAATTTATTTCAGTTCGAACATAAATTGTGATAATATAAAATCAAATTATTAATTTTTCATAAAATAACTATAAATTATTATCTAAAAGTTTTAAAAAAGTACGCTGTATTCAGCGGTCGTGCAAGTAGGGCAGAATACTGGTTTAATTGAAGGATTGACCGGATTAGCTTCAGAAACGGATGAAAGTGTGCTAGTAAATATTTATCAGTTGGTCATATTGAATCTGACTGCTGGTTTATCTTAATTCCAATCTACAATTTAATTTTAGCACTCACTGACGGAACCAAAAGCGACAACAAATATGGGCCTGATCCAAAAAGCAACACAAGAAAAAAATTGCCAAAAATTAAGGAATAGAGGTTTCCGTCTAAATTACATAGTAATGAGCATGTCGTTCTGAATTTTTTCGTCTGACATAAGAATGAGAAGTAAAAATTTCTTCACCAAAAAATACACTTAATTTCTTTTCATAAAAACCTTAAATACACCTATACGTTATGTGAAGCTTTGCTCAATAAGTGCCTTTATAAAAAATCATTTTAATTTTTAAATTACCAAAATTTATGAAAATCCTCATGGCAATTATTTTTCAAAAAGATGATCCAAATGCCCGCCTTGTGTACGACGAAACCGGTTATCCCAAAAATTGTGACACTATCATAAAGGCAAATTTGACGAATTAAAATAGGACATTTTTTCAGGCGGAAGAAATCATTGATTCTATAGATAGAAATTGTGAAGAATTTGACAATATTTGTTAATTACAGGTTTTATAAAAAAAACTTCGTCCAATCAAGCCTATTTTTGATAAAATGAGCGGTATTTTAAAAAATATTTTCAAATTAGCTTTTAATACGAATGTAATCATGGAAACTTTTAGCGATTAAAAAATTATTTATTTTGTTATAATACTCTTTAAAATTATTCTTAAAGCAAAAATAAATATATAGTTTTAAGTTATGACCGAAAAACTAAATCCTCGTATTGAACATAATACAGCACCTGAAGTCTTGGGTATCGCAGAAATTAGAGTAAGCTGCGCTTCTTTTGTTATCATTCGTAATGATAAGTGCGAATTTGCATTATTAGTCAATAAAAAAAGTAAACAAAAAGGAAAAATAATATATACTCCGATTGGCGGGGCAATTCAAGCAACAAATGATGGTAAAAATGAACTTAAAAAATTACTTGGTATCGATGATAGTGCGTTTGAGAGAAAAGATAATGATTTGAGATTTAAGATGAGCGGTGCATATGCTAATATTTGCTTGGATTGGTTTCTAAATACAGAAAATAGAGAACAAGACCCCAGACGTGAAGTTCTTGAAGAATTGGTTGAAGAAGCCAAGCTTTTAGAAGTAACAGATTTAGAGGGTATGATATTAGTAAAAGTAGGTTATGCCTTTGAATTGGAGAAACAAAAAGATAATGACATTAATTCACCCCCAACACTTCGATTATTTGAAGTCTTTGATTTACAATTAAGTAATGAAGCTTTAAATAAGCTGATCCAAAAATCAACTGAAAAAGGCTCGGAAATTAGATTTGTTACTGCAGATGAGATAAATAATGGACGCACAACTGATGACACAGAAATTGGCACAAATGCGCGCGCCTTAATAAATTATCAATATAGCATACCTGATTTTACATAAAAATTACTACATGTAATAATATACCTGCAAAAAGTATAGTTTTAAAAAAAAGCAAAAATGTCGAGCATTCAGTCGTTTCAGATATTCCATGGCCGAAAATGCATTCTGGCAACAATGCATGAAAAAGAAAAAGTTATAGCTCCCTTATTAGAAAAATTTTTGGGAGTTGAAGTGATTATTCCAAAAAATTTTGATACAGATAAATTCGGCACCTTTACCGGCGAGATAAAGCGAGCTGGCAATCAGTTTCAAACCGCAAAAATAAAGCTTGAATCAGCTCTTGCTGCCACGAATTCGGATCTTGGAGTTTCAAGCGAAGGCAGTTTTGATGCTCATCCTGAAATTCCGTTTATTCAATCAAATCTTGAGTTAGTGCTTCTTATTGATAAAAAAAATAATCTTGAAATTTGTGGGTATTATCGCTCATCAGACACTAATATGTCTGGGCAATATGTTGAAAGCGCTGATGAAGCATTAGATTTTGCTAAAAATGTTGGTTTCCCAAAACATGGAATAATCGTTAGAAAAAATCAAAACGGCAACTTTGGCATAAATAAAAACATAAAAACACAAAATGAGCTGGTTGAGATTGTTAAAAAAATGTTAACAGCGTCTTTTACTAAAAAGGTTTATATAGAAACTGATATGAGGGCGCATAGAAATCCAACAAGAATGAAAGTTATTAAAAAAGCAACTGCGAATTTAATAAAAAAGTTACTGTCAACATGCCCTCAATGCCATGCTCCCGGTTTTATAGTCACAGAAATTGAAAAAGGGTTAAAATGTATACATTGCGGATTGCCCACAGAGCTTCCTCAAAATGAAATATACAGATGCAATAAATGTAATTTTCAGGAAAAAAAGAGTGTAAAGAAATACGGTAAAAACGCGGATCCAAAATTTTGCAGTTTTTGCAATCCTTAAAATTAAGCGTATAATTAACTTATGTCAAAAACCATAAGAGCTATTTATACTGTTTTTTTGGGCATACTTATAGCTCTTTTTGTTGGAGTTGGAATTGATGCCTTTTATGAAGGTCCCAAATATCCAGAATATCCATTTGAGCTAAAGGAGTATCCTAATGAAAAAGATAAAAACTATGCTCAAGAGCTAAAAAAATACAATCAAGCTCAGGCTGAGTATGATAGAAAAATAAAAAAATATGAAAGTGAAAATAAGGAGTATAGTCGTAACGTTTCTATACTATCTTTAGCTGCCTCAGTAATAATTCTTATATCTGCATTAACTTTTGCTAATAAAATGTACTTAATTTCAGACGGCTTACTGCTTGGAGGATTGTTTGCTTTAATTTATAGCTTGATAAGAGGATTTGAGGCTGATAGTAGCATGTTTAGGTTTATGGTTGTATCTGTTGGTTTGATATTATCGATAATAATTGGTTATATTAAATTGATAAAGTCTGACTTAAAACTCAAAATTAAAAAACCTAATTGACTTTTAAAAAATGTGGTATAATATATCTGTTAAAACCTCAGTTTATATAAAAAACATAACTGCGATACAATAAATGAATAAATAATTTGAATACTTCAATTAAGTAAGTAGATTTTTTGAAAGGTGGTGAAAAATAAATAAATGGATCAAAATAATAAAATTTTCGTAGGTAATTTACCATGGGGATTAAGAGATGAAAACTTGCGCGAGATTTTCTCACAATTTGGTGAGATTGCTGAAGCTATAGTTATCATGGAAAGAAGAACCGGAAGATCAAAAGGTTTCGGTTTCGTAACTTTTGCATCACAAGATGCGGCTCAATCCGCAGTTGATGGTATGCACGGAAAAGAGGTTGAAGGTCGCAATATAGTTGTAAATATTGCCAGACCACGTGAGGATAGACCAAGACGTGAATACCGCGACTAACACAATAAAAAACAAATATTAAACACTACTCAACTTACAAAAAAATGTATTTTGGGTAGTGTTTTTTTATGTTTAGAAAAAAAACTTTTGTATAATGAAGCATGCAGTTTATAAAAAATCGATATGTTGCTAGTTTAATTTTAATATTGGTCTTATTATTCATTTTTTATTTTTTTAGTAGTCGCAATTTACCAAAAGTGTCTCCCCAGCTTTCAGGGACAGGTTCCTTAACTGTTAATGAAGATGAGGTAATAATCAATCTTACTGAGTGCAAATCAGATATTAGGCTTATTGATGTTGATAGGAACCCCACAATTATTGAGGTTGTTGAGAAGAGTTTTGATGTCTGCCAGA
>JBIKWE010000078.1:0-3846 GCA_044356445.1 Limisphaerales bacterium
AAATTACAAGCCTTTCACTCTGCTTTAGGAGAAGATTCACAAATTTATTCGGATGATGAAGAGGTAGATACCTTCGGACTTTTTGAAACGCCACCTTCAGAAGAACGAGACGAAACCCTTGCCTACCTAATGGAGCTGAGAAAGTTCAAAGAAGATTTCCCCGCCGAATTTCGCGAAATTAAAAAAATGCCAATGCGTATGCGTGTTGCTGTCGAAGAGGCATCTTTGAGCAAATCCTCTTTTTGCTATTTAAAAAATCAAACCGGTAGCTCGTTCATGCTTGTTAAAGAGAATGAAGTAATCGAAGCTTCATTTATTAAAATGGCAGGAACACTGAAATCAAATATTGATAAAGTATCGGTTCAACCCTTACCGGAATTCCACCATGATTTAGTTTCTCACGCTATTAAAGATTTCGAAAGAAAAATGGCAGATGCTCCTGTTGAACAAATTGCTATTGATACAAACAAAAGCCCGCAAGAGAAACAAGCCATGTCCTTACTTACGACATTCGTTAATGCTCAATTCCTGGATCAAGAGGATATAGACCTCATAAGACTTGGCCAACAGTGCATTGCTGAACAAACATTTACTCCCATGCAAAGGGAGCTTGCTCAATTGGCGCGTAATGTAAAGAAGACCCCTGTTTCTCCTGAAACCATTGCCGAATCAATATTGAGCATTTTAAAGAAATATCCAGTGCATGCAGTTGCGTCAAACAAAACTCAATCACAGAAAAAAATTAAGACCGCAAGCGAATTAACACCTAAAGTGATATTAACCCAGACATACTGCTAATATGAACAAAGAACAATTACAAGGCCTGCTTAACCAAAAGTACAATCCTGAAAATTGGAATAAGATATACGGCAGCATTTTCCCAAATGTGATGCTATTTGCTTCACCAAAGGAAATAGCTATTTCAGAGCAATGGGTAAAATCATTTAGACAGCGTGGTCTTGTTCGATTAGACGGCAATCAAGATGTTGCAATATTTGAAGTGGTACTTCAAGATGGAATCAGTGTGCAATCCAAACGAGTAGGCTTAAGAAATCTGGTTGCTAAACTGATTGACGAATATCAAAACCACGGAGTACTCGCTGTTTTTGATAACGGCAGTCCGGAATATAGATTCACTTTTGCAGCTAAGGAAACCAAGGTAACTCGTGAAGGGATAGAAAAATCGGAAACAGATTCTAAAAGATATACCTACATCCTTGGTGAGAGTGAAACTTGTAAAACTGCAGCAGAACAATTTATCAAGTTAGCTGAAAAGGGTACAGGCATTTCTCTTACTGATTTAAGAGATGCATTCTCGGTTGAAAAATTATCAAAGCAATTCTTTAGCGAGTATAAAGAGCAATACAATCAATTTGTAGGCTATTTGGCATCACAACCACGAATTCTAAAACCTGTCTTTGGTGATGATGAAAAGAAAATGCGAGATTTTGTAAAACTCCTGTTAGGCCGTTTGGTATTCTTACAATTTGTACAGAAAAAGAAATGGCTGGGAGTGCCTGCAAAAAATAAGGACTGGCATTCTGGTGATGTGAGATTCCTCGTAAATGCGTTTAATGGCTTTGCCAATAAGGATAAATTTTACAGTAATTATCTAGAAGAGTTGTTTTTTGAGTGCCTGAACAACCCCAATAGAAAAAATGAACTTTTCGAACTATCCGGAACGAAAGTCCCCTTTTTAAATGGAGGTCTTTTTGAAAATGATAATGCCAAAACTAAAAATGTAAATTTCCCGGCTCCATATTTTGCCGGATTATTTGAGTTTTTTGGAAAGTATAATTTTACGATTGATGAAAATGATCCAACAGAAAAAGAGGTAGGTATCGATCCTGAAATGTTGGGAAGCATTTTTGAAAATCTTTTGGAGGATAATAAAGACAAGGGTGCATTTTATACACCCAAAGAAATTGTGCACTACATGTGCCAGGAGAGCTTGATTGAATACTTGAATACAAAGGTCAATGAAAAGCAAGATGAACGGATAAGTGAATCCATAAGAGTTTTTATTACAAATAGAAAAACAGATGAACATATTTTAAAACTAGTAAGTCCTCTTGCCATTGCGCTAAGAGAAGTGAAAATATGTGACCCGGCAATTGGATCTGGTGCATTCCCCATGGGAATGCTGATGGAAATATTTCACGCTGTTTTTGAGCTGTTCAATGCCAATCCAAAAATTGTGAGCAAAGAATGGAAAATGAATGGTTGGCAACCAAACATCGTGAAAAGCAACATTATACAAAACAGTATTTATGGTGTGGACATTGAAAAGGGCGCTGTGGATATTGCTCGTCTTCGATTTTGGCTTAGTTTGATTGTAGATGAAGATGAACCTAAAGCACTTCCCAACCTTGACTATAAAATTGTAGTTGGAAATAGTTTAGTAAGCAAACTAGGCGAAGATATCATAGACATTGATTGGGAGGTGAAGGCGAATTCAGATGCAGCTAAAAAACTGCAACAAGAAATACAAAAAAATCTCAATAAATTATTTAATACACAAAAACTCTTTTTTGATTTTAATGGAAAAAAAGAAAATTTAAAGGCAGAAGTAAGAAACCTAAAAATCGATGTACTGATTAGTCAATTGCAGCTCGACAAATACAAGTATGGAAATACTAGTGCCCAAATAGGGAGCTTGTTTGAAATGACTACAAAAGAAAAAGCAATTGATCAGGAGCGGAAGGATAAGTTGACGGGTTTTGACAAAATAATTCGCGAGCTTCAACGATTAAAATCTAATCTGGAATTACCTCTTAATTTCTTTGATTGGAAATTGGATTTTCCTGAAGTATTAAATGATTTAATAAATCATAATCCTGGTTTTGATATTGTTATCGGCAATCCCCCTTATATAAAAGAAGATGTAAATCGAGATGCATTTAATGGTTTGCGAAATCTTGAATGTTATCAGGGCAAGATGGATATTTGGTATCTGTTTGGCGACTTAGGATTAAAAATTTTGAAACCTAATAATCATTTATGCTACATCGCAACAAATAATTGGGTTACAAATGCAGGGGCATCAAAGTTTAGAAATATTGTAATTCAAAATACGCAAATTCTAAATCTTACTGACTTTGGAGGATATATGATTTTTGAAAATGCATCTATTCAAACAATGATAATGCTTTTCAAAAAAACGAAAACAGCAGATAATTATACTTTTGATTACAGGCGATTAGAAGGTGATAAAAGAACATGGGAAGATATGTTATCATTGCTTGAAAAAGTGGAAAAGAAAAACTTATATTATCTTCAACCACAAATTATAAAAGAAAAATTAATCAATAAGACATTAACTTTCAATTCATATGAAAATTCTATTTTGTTAGATAAAATCAAAGCTAAACATAATTTTTTTATTCGAGATAAAGAAGATAAAAAGTTAAATATTAAAACTGAATTTGGTAACGGTATTGATGTAATGCAAGATTTTGTTAGTAAAGCTTCTGCCGAAAAGATGAATGGAAAAGCAAAAGTTGGTGATGGTGTATTTGTGCTATCTCAAGTTGAGTATGACGAACAGAAATTTTCTGCTAAAGAAAAACAGATTCTAAAGCCATATTATACAACCAAACAATTGAATAAATATTATGGTAATCCCGAAAATACTCACTGGATAATTTACACTAGATCAGATATAAATAAAGCTGACAAGAAAACTCAAAAGAATCGTATTGATAGTTTTCCAAAAATAAAAGCGCACTTAGACTTCTTTCAGCCAATAATAACATCTGCATTTGCTCCTTATGGCTTAAACAGAGCAAGAGAACAGTATATTTTTGAAGGCATAAAAATTTTAGCACAACGGAAATGTCCCCAAGA
>JBIKWE010000004.1:0-26844 GCA_044356445.1 Limisphaerales bacterium
AATATACCATCTATGGCATTAACAACATACTCCTTATTAGTTATTTTTTTTGGTTCCGCATATAATAAATATTTTGTTTGATTAACAGCAAATGGAAGATTATTAATATCAAATATTTTGCCTCTTATAGGCTCAATTTTTTCGGTTTGAGTATAATCTGCAGTATAATAATTTGGTGAAATAACCTGTAAATAGAATAATCGAAAGATAATTATAGACAAAACAATTAAATAGGCGAAAAATACAATCTTTAATCTGTCCATAACCCTATTATTTTAAAGCATATTTTGGTTTTTGAGTATAATGTGGCGGATTATACTTACCAAAAGACAACTCTGCAGCAATGGATGCCGATCTTGTGTGCGATTGAATTTTATAAATCTCACTCTCAATTTTTGAGTTTTCTTTTTTATAAACTGCAATTTTTTGCTCATAATTATGAATCTCTTCAGCAATGGTGGCACTTCTTGCAAATAAAAGAACGTTAAGTACGATAAGTGGCAATATTATTAAAATAAATAGAATTTTCAAAAATTTAGTCATATTTTTGTATAGCTCGAAGCTTTGCCGAGCGCTCAAATGATAACAATGATCGCGATTTTTCAACCTGTACCCTTTTAACATGCCCTCTGTCTTTTAATGCTGATAATATTTTTTTAACCACTCTATCTTCAACTGAATGAAATGTAATCACGACAATAGTTCCACCGGGAGTTAAGAGTTCAAATGCCTTGTTAATTCCATCTTTAATATTTTGTAACTCATCATTTACCATCATCCTTAAGGCCTGAAACACTCGTGCAAAAGTTTTTAACGATGCTTCCTTACTAAGCGAAGTTGCATTTAAAATTACATTCTTGAGATCGCCAACAGTCCAAACATTTTGAATTTTTTTTCGATACATAACAATCTCTTTAGCAATTTTAGAAGAATTTAAATCCTCACAATTTCTTCTCAGCTCGTTTTCAAGCTGTTCGTAACTTAATTTATTTAATAAATCTGAAGCGGAAAAACCCTTATCATCCAGTCTCATGTCAAGCGGTTCATCATCATTTTTAAACGAAAGACCTCTATTTCCAGTTTTTAACTGCTCCATTGACAGTCCCAAATCAAAAATAACACCATCAAGTATTTTAAAACCGTGTTTTTTCACAATTACATCAATCTGACTGAAATTTCCTTGATAAATAACCATATCTTTTTCCTTATCAACTTGAGACTTATCCCGATCTATACCAATAACATCCCCTCCCAACTGCCTTATAAGCTTTGCGTGCCCTCCTTGACCAAATGTGGCATCAACATACTTTTTATTTTTCGCAACCTGTAGCTCCTTAACCGCTTCATTTAAAAAAACACTAGTATGCATATTACTCTTGAATATCAGATAAATAAATTTCCCACTTTCTCTTTTCCCATAGCTCAAAATGGTCACCTACCCCAATAACCAGCACTGTTTCTTTAATTTCTGCAAAGTTTTGCAGATGTTTTGGTAATACGATTCTGCCCTGATCATCAGTCTCAAGCTCAACTGCAGAGGAGAAAAGTTTTCGTCTTTTTTCAATTTGATCACGTTCAAGAAGTGAGACGTTTAAAAGTTGAAGAGCTCTCTTCTCCCAATCACTTTTATCATATCCAGCTAAACAAGTACCAAAACCTTTCGTTATCACGATTTTTTTATCAACAATCGAGTCTCTTATTTTTTTTGGCAAAGCAACTCTGCCGCCTGCCGTCATTGATACTTCATATTCACCATAAAACACCATATATAACCATTATTCACCTTTTATGACCTAATGTCAACACTTAATTAGTTTTTGCTGTAAGCAAAGTATTTATTTGATCTATAATATTAACTGCGATATGAATCAACTTATTTCCAAAACAAAAAAAGTCTTTTTTGCCTCTCAAACAAGCATTTTGACCTCAACAATAATCCTTTCTGGCATGATACTTTTATCCAGAATTGCCGGGTTTATAAGGTATAGAATACTAGCTGGTTTTTTTACCAAAGAGGAGCTTGATATATATTTTGCCGCTTTTAGAATTCCAGACCTTGTATTTGAAATTTTAATAAGCGGAGCCTTAAGCACCACCTTCATCCCTTTTTTTGTGGAATATCAACGTAAAAATAAAGATCGCGACAGCATAATTTCCTCTGTAATAAACGCCGTAACTCTTACATTGTTTGTTGCTGTATTAATATTGGTAATTTCAATGCCGTTTATTATGCCGATTTTAACTCCGGGTTTTGCGCAAGAGACAATGCCACAACTGGTTTTTTATGCAAGAATCTTACTTTTAGGACAGCTTCCTTTTTTGGTGCTTGGTAACTTTTTAACCGGCATAAGTCAAGCTAAAAAATCGTTTATTATTCCAGCAATTGCTCCAATTATTTATAACATCGCCATAATTGTTTTTATCTTCATGTTTAAAAACTCATGGCATCTTATGGCTCCAATTTTTGGAGTTGTCTTTGGAGCTATTGTTTTTTTCCTTATTCAGCTACCGGTTCTTTTTTTTGCAGAATTTAACTATATATTGGTTTTAAGACATATCAGAGAAGTTTTTCAATTCTTTAAAACAGCTATTCCAAGAATAATGACAATAATAGTTGCGCAAATTGATGCCACTGTTGATTTGGCACTGGCTTCACTTCTTGGCTCCGGGGCTTATACTATATTTTACCTTGCCCAACGTCTGCAATTATTACCGGTTTCACTGATAGGTATGGCTTTTGGACAGGCGTCTTTACCATATTTAACCGAGGTCTTTCAACAAGGTAAAAAAGAACAGTTCAGAATAATAATAAAACAATCCTTATTGAATATTTTTTTCTTTACGATTCCGGCATCAATGTTTCTTGTTCTTGCCCGAACTCCAATGGTCAGACTTTTTTTTGGTGGTGAAAAATTTGATTGGTCAGCAACCAACATGACAGCGTTAACATTGTCTTTTTTTGCCATCTCATTGCCATTACATGCCGCATATTATTTTCTGGCAAGAAGCTTCTATGCGGCTTTTGATACAAAAACGCCTTTTTTAGTTACCGCCTTTTCCATATTGTTAAATGCCATCTTGTCAACATATTTCACCATTATATTAAAACTACCTGTTTGGGGATTGGCACTATCATTTTCCATCGCCATGTCTTTAAGAAGCATATTGTTAACATATCTTATCTTTAGAAGAACCCATATCCGACTAATATTTGAAGTTGTAATTGATTCTTTAAAAATCTTTCTTGCCGCTTTAAATACATCTGTTTTGACATACTTTTTAATTCGCTTAATCGATGGTTTGATTCTTGACACAAGCCGTACAATTAACATTTTTGCTTTGTTGGCGATAGGCTCAGTTTTTTATTTTATTTTTTATGTTTTCTTTTGCTATATATTTGGAGTTAAGGAACTCTCATTGTTTAACGGTGTAATTTCTCAATTTAAAAATTATAAAAAACGTGTTTTCGAGTTGTATAAGGGCGTTGAAACTGTAGAATAATTATTATGAGTAACATCACAAATAATCTTTTAGCAAAAGAGGCTATAAGAAAGAAACTTTCTGGTCGTATCTTAAATTATAAAGAGATATATGCCATTATGGATGAAATTGCAACTGAAAGACTTGGCGATATCTTAACAACATATTTTACAGCTGCCGGCTTTCATGATGGCTTCACAGAGGAAGAGCTTTATTTTATGACAAAAGCCATGGTTGAAACAGGAACAAAGCTCAAATTTTCAGGGATAGTGGCTGACAAGCATTCTATAGGCGGTATCGCTGGCACAAGAACAACTATGATTGTTGTGCCAATAGTCACCTCTTTTGGTTATATCATGCCAAAAACCTCATCAAGAGCAATAACCAGTCCAGCGGGTACAGCTGATGTCATGGAGGTTTTATGCAAAGTAACTTTTACACCCGAACAAGTTCAAAATATAGTCAGTAAAGTTGGTGGGTGTATAATCTGGGGCGGCCATCTTGGTATAGCACCCGCTGATGATGTCATAATAAGAGTTGAGGAGCCACTTTCATTTGAGTCATTTGACAAGATTATCGTGTCTATTATGGCAAAAAAAGTGGCAGCAGGCGCCAATCACCTTGTTATTGATATTCCTTTGGGCAAAACAATGAAGGTTAGGCATAAGCGCGATGCAGAGATTCTTAAAAATAAATTTGAAGGAATTGCCAGCAGATTTGGCATAAAGATTCTTGTTGATATAAATCAAACTGGACAACCTGAAGGAAATGGAATTGGCCCAACGCTTGAAGCTATTGATGTAATAAAGGTCTTGGAGCAAGATAAAACAAGATCCATTCCATTAGAACAAAGGGCATTGAGACTTGCGGGCAAGCTGCTTAATCTATGCTTTGAGACGGAAGGCATAAAAAAAGATGGATTTGAGGAAGCAAAAAAAATATTATCAGACGGGACAGCGCTAAAAAAAATGAGAGAGATTGTGAAAGCACAGTATGGCGATCCTGAGTTTTCTTGGAAAAGTTTAAAAACAGGGACTTTCAAAAAAGAGATTAAAGCAATGAAATCTGGTAAAATTACCGAATATGACAATAAGGTTATAAATGCAGTATCAAAAATATTAGGCGCCCCCAATGATAAAAAAGCAGGTATAGAGCTTCATAAAAGGGCATCTGATAATGTCATATCAAACGATATAATTTTAACGCTTCACTCTTCAAGCAAAAAAGCAATGGAAGAAGCTGAGGAAACTTTAAAAACTTTCAAAATGTTTTACATTGAATAAAATGAAAAAAATATACTTTTTTATAGCAGCATTATTAGTAATTGGTTTAGGCATCTTTTTATTTTTTCAGGAGGGAAAATTACCAGTTAATAAAAATGCTGAAAAATCAAAGATCTTTGTTATTAATAAAGGCGAAAATCTCGATTCAATTATTAACAAACTGGCAAGCGATAAGTTGATACGTAGCCGAGTGGTATTTTATCTTGTTGTAAAGCAACTTGGTATTGAAAGAAATATACAAGCTGGAGATTTTAGATTATCCCAAAGTATGTCAGCTGAGGAGATTGCAAAAGAGCTGACACATGGTTCACTTGATATCTGGGTGACGGTAAGGGAAGGTCTTAGAAAAGAGGAGGTTGCTGAGATTATGTCTGCTAAATTTGGCATATCAGAGACAGAGTTTAATAAACTTGCCAAAGAAGGGTATCTATTTCCTGATACTTATTTAATACCCAAAAATCCAACTGTTGAGCAAATTATAAAAATTATGGAGAATACTTTTGAGAAAAAATTCACATCTGATCTGCGAAAAAAAGCAATGGCTCTGGGTTTAACTGAGAAAGAAATGGTTACCTTTGCATCTATTATTGAGAAAGAGGCAACGGCAAAAGATAGGCAGATTATTGCCAATATTTTGTATAAACGATTTAAAGATAATTATCCTTTGCAGGTTGATGCTACTGTTCAATATGCTCTGGGATATCAAGTTGATGAGAAAAGATGGTGGAAAAGATATATAACGATTGAAGATGTCAAATATAACTCTGAATTTAATACATATAAAAATAATGGTTTACCGCCATCACCAATATGCAGCCCCAGCTTGGCATCATTAAGAGCGGTGGCAAATATAACTGGAGACACTCCGTATATGTTTTATATGCACGATAAAAATGGTAAGATTTATTTTTCAAAGACTTATGAGGAGCACCTTAAGAATATAGAGAAATATATGAGATAAGATATTGCTCCTGATTGCTGAAGTTTATATAATCATTACTACTTTTTACCCTTTATTCACATGACGCTTAAGTAATAAAAAAATGTAGGATTTATTGAATTTGGCTAAACGCTTCCTTTATAACGTCTCTTGGTTTTGAACCTTGAGCAATGCCCACAAATCCTGCCTCATGAAGTTCATCCAATATTCTTGCCGCACGGGCATATCCAATTTTCAACTTTCTCTGAAGAAGCGATGCTGAGGCTTTATCTGTCTGAGAGATAAGCTGCTTTGCTACCTCAAAATACTCATCTCTCATGTCATTTGCTCCCTGCCCACCTCCCATAATTGCACCAAAACCAAGACGCGATTGTTGTTGTGCTTGATCAGTAATCTCTTCTGTGTAGTGAACTTCAGGAACCTGTGATTTCAAAAATTTAACCACATCTCCCACCTCATTATCTGTTAAATAAGGTCCTTGTATGCGGCGTGGTTTTGCCTGATCTGGTGGCAGATAAAACATATCTCCCTTACCAAGTAATTTTTCAGCTCCCGGGGAATCAATTATAACTCTTGAATCTACCATAGATGAAACGTTAAAAGCGATACGACTTGGAATATTTGCTTTCATAAGACCAGTTATGACGTCAACAGAAGGTCTTTGAGTTGCAAGAACTAAATGAATACCCACGGCTCTTGCTTTTTGGGCAATTCTTGTAATCATATCTTCAACATCATTTGCCGCATACATCATAAGATCAGCAAGCTCGTCAATAACAAACACAATATATGGTTTTGGTGTTACATTATCCATCTTATTAAACGCCTCAAGGTTTCTTGCGCCAACTGATGCCAATTCTTTGTATCTTGCCTCCATCTCTGCAACGGACCACCTTAATGCAGACACGACTTTTGCCGGATCATTTATTACTTCCGTTAATAAGTGTGGCGATCCGTTATACTGCACCATTTCAACCTGTTTAGGATCCACAAGTATCATTCTTAACTCATCTGGTCTGGTTCTCATCATTAAGGTTGTTATCCATGCATTAAGCATTACTGATTTTCCAGAACCCGTTGTTCCAGCAACCAAAACGTGAGGCATCTTTGAAATACTTGCAGTTACTGGTAATCCGGCAACATCAAAGCCAAGTGGCACAAGAAGTGGGTCTCCACCTTTTTTTCCAAGGTCTCCTGATTTCATAAGCTGTCTCAAAGACACAATCTGTGGAGACACATTGGGAATCTCTATACCTACCAATGATCTTCCGGGAATAGGCGCCTCAATTCTGACCTGACCTGTTGGCGCTGCAAGCGCCAAAGCAAGATCGTTAGAGAGTGCCGTTATTTTTGAAAGCTTGGTTCCCATTGTGATCTCTATGGCATATTGAGTGACAGTTGGACCGAAATTAATCTCTTTAACTCTTGTCCTCATGCCAAAACTTTCAAGGGTGCTCTCAATCTTTTTGGCATTACCATTAACATCCCCTCTGTCAGCCTCAGATTGCTTAATCTCATTTAAGAGAGTTATTGGCGGATAAACCCAAGTTGAAGAATCGCTCTGTGCGACGGGCTTTATAGAAAGTCCATTGACAACTTCAGTACGAACTTCTTTTAAACTTTCTGACTTTGATTGATTAATTACAGGATGTGCTGCCGGTTTGTTAATTATGACTTGATCGCTTATAAAATTGTCTTTATCATCTTTTTTAACTTGCTCTTCTTTTTGACTTGTTTTGGGCAATGCAACTTTCTTAGCTGTATTTACAAAAAGACTTGAGAAAGCTTTAAAAAATTTAACAAAAGAAACCATAATAACATCAACAGATGTATCTAAGAAAAGAATAAAGCCGATGACAAAAAAAATAATCAATATACTAAGCGCTCCAAGAACCGTAAAATCAGTTGTTAAATTTTCATATATTGTTTGACCCCAAATTCCAGCTTTAAATAGACCAAGGAGTGTTACGAATAACAAGATTGCTCCAGCAGTTAAATTAAGTCTTACAAACTGAAATTTTTTGGAACTGAATAAATGTCCAGCAAAAAGTAGTAAAATAATTGGTGAAAAAATTGACAAACCCCCAAACAATCTAATCATCTCAGAGTTAATCTCTTTAAGAAGCTGACCTTCCTCACTCGGCGCAAAAAGTTGTGAAAATGAACCGAGCATAATAAATGCCAATAATACTAAAATCAAGCCTAATATATTGGAGATAGCTTTTTTGCTTAAAATAAACCTCGGAAATCGGGATTTTTTTTTGCGACCCATATCGTCTAAGTATACAACAAATTTAATAAAAGCATTAAAATTACTTATAAATATTTAACAAAAAAGATAAAAAATGCGGGAGAAATTTTTAATTTCTCCCGCATTTAAGATTTCTATAATTAAATATCAATATCTTCGCCTATCGTCGCGTCTTGAAGGTCTTCTATCTCCACCTTGTCGTGGTCCTCTTCTATCGTCAAATCTTCTTGAACCGCCGTATGGAGATCTGTTAAAAGGTCTATCCTGTCTTCTATCTTCGCGTCGCTCAAGTGACTCATTTGAAACCTCAACCTTTGTGCCATCAGGTAATCTTGTCATAATAAGATTAACTCTCCCCTGATCGTCTATCTCGTGTACTCGAACACCAACCTTATCGCCAACCTGAACAACATCTGCCGGATCACGAACAAAATTGGCCCCCATCTTAGAGACATGCACCAACCCTTCCTTGCCCGGCAAAACTTCAACAAATGCACCAAAAGCCATTAATCTTTTTACTTCCCCTTCAAACTCCTCACCAACCTCAACTTGACGAATTAAATTTTTAACCATCTCAATTGCTCGGTCAACTTTTGCACGGTCTACACCTGAAACTGTAACCTGACCATCATCATCAATGTTTATTTCAGAATCCGTCAAGGCGATTATGCTCTTAATGGTTTTTCCTCCCGGACCTATGACTGTTCCAATTAGCTCTTGTGGAACCATAAATGTCTCAATCTTTGGCGCGTGAGGAGAAATTTCTGCTCGTGGGGTAGAAATTGCTTCATTCATAACTGTCAAAACTCTAAGTCTGGCTTTTTCGGCTCGGTCTAATATTTCGTCAACCATCACCTCAGTTAAGCCGTTATTTTTGACATCAAGTTGTATAGCCGTTATTCCCTCAGTTGTGCCTGTTACCTTAAAATCCATCTCCCCTGAAAAATCTTCAATGCCCATTATGTCGGTTAAAATGACATACTTATCATCCGTTTCAGACATAAGCCCCATGGCAATTCCCGCAACTGGTCTTTTTATCGGCACACCCGCATCCATAAGCGCCATTGAGGAACCACAAGTGGATGCCATTGATGTTGAGCCGTTTGAGGTCATAACTTCCGAAACAACCCTAATAACATAAGGAAATTCCTCCTCCGTTGGTAACACAGGAATCAATGCTTTCTCAGCAAGAGCTCCATGACCAATTTCTCGTCTGTTTGTAAAACCGATCTTGCCTGTTTCTCCAACAGAGTATGGTGGAAAATTGTAATGATGCATATATCTTTTCTCAGCTTGTCCCTCTGGTCCATCAATTATCTGCTCCATTCCCGGGGCACCTAATGTCAAAACGGATACAACTTGAGTATCGCCTCTTTTGAAAACACCTGTACCGTGAGTTCTTGGCAATAATCCAACCTCAGCAGACAATGCTCTTATATCATCAATACCTCGTCCGTCGATTCTAATTTTTTCATTTATTGTTTTGGTGCGAATTTTTTGCTTTGCAAGATAATCAAAGGCCTCGGCAATTTCTTTTGATGAAAATGTATCGCCAGTTCTTTCCATGGCTGTCGTAATAAGTTCATTCATCATGGAACCATCGTCAAACTCACGTTCAGCTTTATAAGCTACAAGCTTGTCAACCTCATTAACAAAGTCCGATAAAATAATTTTTTTTAATTCAGGATTAATAATATCTTCAGAAACCATTTCCTTTTCCATGCCGATCTTGTCTCTTAAAATATCAAGAGCTTTAATTATCTTCAAATTCTGTTCTTTTGCTAAATTAATTCCAGCTTTAACAATCTCATTTGAAAGCTCTTTAGCCGCAGTTTCAAGCATAACGACCTTTGTGCTGTTTGATGTGACAAAAAGATCTAAATCTGAATGCACCTTTTCCTCTTGTGTTGGATTTATAATGAAATCATAAATTCCATCACCGTTTGGGATGCGACCGATATTAGTTGCAGATACAGGACCATTCCAAGGAGCAGGTGACACATGAATGCCTGCAACTGCGGCAATTGTTGCCAATACTTCTGGGGATATGGTGTTGTCAATCGACATAAGCGTTGCCACGACCTGAACTTCACGACGATATGTCTTTGGAAAGAAAGGTCTGATCGATCTATCAATTATGCGACCCTTCAAAATTGCCTCATCTGTTGGCTTGCCTTCTCTCTTTACCCATCTTGAACCCTTGATCATGCCCCCTGCATAAAGTTTTTCAACATACTCAACAGAAAGCGGAAAATAATCAATTTCACGATTCTCTTTTCCAAGAGTTACCGTCACCAGAATACAAGTATCATTGTATCTTGCAAACACAGATGCTGTGGCATTAAGAGCCAGTCGTCCAAATTCTAAAGTTAGTTTTTGACCATCTATTTCGATAGTCTCAATATGATGTTTCATATTTTAAATATAGCATGTGAAGAAAAGAAGTTTAAAGAAAGGTATTTTAAGTAGTTTATCTCAGTTCAAGCTTGTTTCAGGAGGCGTATACAAAACGTTTCCTCAAATAAACCTGTCTGAGATGACTGTGTTTTATTAAATTTCTTTAAATAACCAGCTTTCCCTCACGGAAATAATAATTATTTTTTTAGACCAAGTTTTGCAATAAGATCAGTATAACGAGTATTGTCAAGTTTTAGAAGGTAATTCAAAATCCTTCGTCTTTTGGCAATAACTTTCAACAATCCTCGTTTTGAGTGATTATCGTTTTTATTGTCAGTCAAATGACTAGTTAATCTTAAAATTTTGTGGGTTAACAAAGCAACTTGCACCTCTGGAGATCCAGTATCGCCACTTTTTTGGGCAAAAAGATTTATAATTTCTTGCTTGCTGTCAGGCAGTTGTTGTGTTTGATTTGTTACCATAAAAAAGAATTATAATGTATATATTAAAAACTTTCAAGATGTAATTTAATTAAAAATATGAGAAGTATAAAGCGTAAAATAAATTTTGGTCGCATAAAAATACTTGCGATAATATTGTTTACCATCTTGACCGTTACAATAATAAACTTTTCGTCTCCGGGGATTATAATTTTGGATATTTTTTTTGTTACCGTATTGGCAGCCTTAGTTTCTTTAGTGAGCTCATTTTTCTTGAATTTAAAAATTGCTTGGGCTATTTTTGCTTACATATTTTTACAATTACTAATTAATTACATTATAGGATTTCAGATTTTAAATAGCATATTGTTAATTTCTATAATTATTATTCTTTATAATATACTGTCATGAAAAGAGCTTTTATTTCAACTTCAATTCCATACGTTAACGCAAAACCACATATTGGTCATGCTTTGGAACTTGTGCAAACTGATACTCTGGCACGAGCATATAGGTTTAACGATTACGATGTATATGCTTTAACTGGCACAGATGAAAATGCTCAAAAAAACGTTGAGTCGGCCGAAAAAATAGGTGTTACCGTTCAAGCATTAGTTGACGAGAACTCAAAAAATTTTGAAAAATTAAAAATCCCTTTAAACCTAAATTTTGATGGCTTCATTAGAACTACCGCTGAAAAACATTTTCTGGGTGCTCAAAAATTATGGAGATTATGCGAGAAAGATATTTATAAAAAAACTTATGTAGGCTTATATTGTGTCGGTTGCGAGGCCTTTTATAAAGATGGAGAGTTTGAGAACAACGTCTGTCCAGATCACAAGCGCAAATTAGACCTTGTTTCTGAAGAGAATTATTTTTTTGCATTATCAAAATATCAATACAAATTGGCAGAAATAATTGAGAGTGATACGGTGGCAATCCATCCAAATTTTAGGAAGCAAGAGGTGTTAAATTTCATCAATAAGGGTCTTGAGGATTTTTCGGTATCAAGACCCGCTGAGAGAATGAAAGGCTGGGGAGTGCCGGTGCCAAACGATGATGCTCAAAGAATGTATGTTTGGTTTGATGCCTTGTCAAATTATATAACTGCGCTTGATTTTAATAATAATGGAGAATTATTTGAAAAATTTTGGATTAATAATCCAAAAAGAATTCATGTAATTGGCAAAGATATTGTTAAATTTCATGCGATTTATTGGATTGCAATGCTAATCTCCGCAAAGCAAATGCTTCCCACAGAAGAATATGTTCATGGTTTTATATCAGTTGATGGTCAAAAAATAAGTAAATCGCTTGGAAATGTCATTGACCCATATGAACTATGTCAAGAATTTGGCACTGATGCAGTTCGATATTTCCTATTAAGAGAGATCCCCTCTTTAACTGATGGCGACTTCTCATATGAACGCATGAAGCAACTATATAACTCTGATTTGGCGAATGAATTAGGCAATCTTATCTCGAGGTTAACAAACCTTGGAGCAACTGATGAAATTTTTTTAGATGACATTGATGAGACTCCAATTCAAGAAAGTATAGAATCTGCTTTGCAGTTTGATTTTAATAAGGGGTTACAAATAATATGGCTAAAAGTTAAAAAACTAAATAAGGAGATGAATGAGCAGGAACCATGGAAAAAAGAAGCTGATAAAAGACGTGAGTTTTTAATAAACTCACTTAAAGATTTAAGAAGAGTTGGAGTTTCCTTATCAATTTATATGCCATCAACCTCAGATAGAATTATTCAGGCGACTACCGGCAAAATCATAAAAAGCTCTCCGCTATTTCCAAAGTTGACGTGATCTGGCAAATATCTTAATTAACAACTTTGATATGTTTAAGGTATAATTTGAGCATGAAATTAAAGCCTTTATTTAACAAGGTTAAACTCAAAGTATTAACATTGTCATTATTTGCAATACTCTCTTTTGTATGCGTTGCTTCTATCGGGGGATTTATATATTTTTATATTTTTAAAGATTTACCATCCCCTTATTCTTTAAAAGATTATAAAGCCATTCCGATATCATCTCAGATTTATGATAGAAACGGCAAACTTCTTTACGAAGTTTTTAGAGACGAAAACAGAACTCCCATCATTCTTGACTCATTGCCCCAAAACATTAAAGATGCAACAATTGCCATTGAGGACAAGGATTTTTACAGACACGGAGGAATATCAATAGTTTCAGGAATTTTAAGAGCTTTACGAGACTCTTTTCAAACAAACAAACTTCAAGGGGGTTCAACAATCACTCAACAACTTGTAAAAAGTGCTTTACTTACACCTGAAAGAACAATTCAGAGAAAGATTAAAGAAATATATTTAGCTGTCTGGGTTGAACAGATTTTCACTAAAAACGAGATATTGGAGATGTATCTTAATCAAGTCCCATACGGTGGTTCATCATATGGCATAGTTCAAGCTGCAAAAACATATTATAATAAAAAGCCTCAGGACTTAACGCTTGCCGAATCTGCCCTTCTTTCAGGTTTACCACAGGCTCCCACACTGTATTCCCCTCACACAAACCCAGATAAAGCAAAAACAAGAAGGAATACCGTTCTCTCAAGAATGTATGAACAGCAATATATCACCAAAGAAGAGTATGAAAAAGCCAAAGCAGAACCTGTTAAAGTTCTACCACCAGTTACCAACATTAAGGCGCCGCACTTTGTCTTTGAGGTAAAAAATTTACTAGAGAAGGAATATGGCTTAAACCAACTGGAAGAGGGGGGCTTAAGAGTTACCACAACATTAGATCTTGATATTCAGATGAAAGCTGAAGAGGAAGTCTTAAAAGAAATAACTTCGTTAGAAAAATTACGTGTCACAAACGGCGCCGTCTTGGTTACCAGACCACCAACTGGTGAAATTTTAGCCATGGTTGGCTCAGTAAATTATTTTGATGGGACATCAGGAGCATTTAATGTCACAACCGCAAAGACAAGGCAACCCGGTTCCTCAATTAAGCCAGTAAATTATGCCGTAGGCATAGATCGCGGAATTGTAACTGCTTCAACAATGTTTCTTGATGTATACACTTGCTTCCCCAATCCGGGTCAAAAATCCTACTGTCCAAAAAATTATGATAATCAGTTTCATGGAATGGTCCAATTAAGGTATGCTTTGGCAAATTCATACAATATTCCAGCTGTAAAAATGCTTGCATTTAATGGACTGCAAAACTTTGTGGCATCGTCATCAGCTTTTTTAATCTCATCTTTTAAAAATCCTGATGATTACGGACTTGCATTAACGCTTGGCGGTGGTGAAGTACCAATGACTGAGATGGCTCAGGCATACTCGGCTTTTGCAAATAGAGGTATACCAAGAAAGTTAAATTATGTGCTTAAAGTTGAAGATAAAAGTGGAAAAATACTTTATGAATTTAAAGATCCTAATTTTGTTGCCGAAGTAAAAGAACCTGTTGAAAGACCAAATACCCTTGTCATAAAAGGCAATCGTGCCATCTCCGATGGCACGGCTTTTATCATCTCACACATTTTACAAGATAATGATGCCAGGACTCCATCCTTTGGTGCCCGGTCAGACTTATACATCCCCGGTAAAACTGTTGCTGTTAAAACAGGGACCACGAATGATATAAGAGATAACTGGACAATTGGATATACTCCAAACTTCTTAGTTGCGGTTTGGGTAGGCAATAATGACTTTACGCCTATGGCGCCGGGCATTGCATCTGGATTAACCGGCGCCTCTCCAATTTGGAATGGGGTAATGAAGTTCTTATTAGAAAATCAGCCTGATTTGCCATTAATTAAACCAGATACGGTTGTTGGCTTAAATGTTTGCTCAGACACCGGGATTATTGCTAATAAAAATGGAGGATGTCCAACGAGATTTGAATACTTGATAAAAGGCACCAACGCAAAAGTGAATGTTACAAGACAACAAGTTCCGGTAAATCGTGAAACTGGAGAGTATTTAAATGATCCATCTAATCCGGTTGTCGAAATGCAAGAAAAAACAATTTTAAGAGATATATTTAGTAATTACTGTGTAGATTGCACCAATAATTTACCAACACCAAAGGCAAATTAAGCATGATAGCGGTTATACAAAAAGTAACTTCGGCAAAAGTTACAACCGAAAAAGGTTTTTTATCAGAAATAAAAGCGGGTTACTGTATTTTGGTTGGTATTTTTAAAGATGATACAGAGATAGACATAAAAAAAATCATCAATAAAATCTGTAGTTTAAGAATCTGCGCTGACGAGTTAGGCAAAATGAATAAATCATTAATTGACATAAAGGGTGAGGTCTTATTGGTTTCCCAGTTTACGCTATGTGCAAATTTAAAAGATGGTCGAAGGCCATCTTTTATTAAAGCCATGAATCCTGATGAGGCCTTAAAAGTTTTTAATAAATTAAGGGACGGAATAAAAAATAACAATATCTCAGTAAAAACAGGATCTTTTGGCAATCATATGAATGTTGAGATTCACAATGATGGACCGGTGACAATTATTATTGATAGTAAAGAGATATAAACCCTACACCCTTCTTGATCTTATATAAATTAGAGTTGATAAAAACAAAAATATCCCTAAAGTGTATGGTGATAAAAATAAAGATAAGAAAAATCCAAACAGAGAGATTACAAAATAAGCTGAAAACATTGTTTGACTTCTCATTGATCTGGTAACAGTTAAAAAAACAAAAAGCAAAACTAAACTTTCAAATCTAAAAGGCGAAATAGGAATATTAAAAATATACGAAGCGACCAAAAATAAACCTAAAACAAAAACGGCAATATCTTTCTCATCAAAGAAAAATCTATTTAGTCTAAAAATCATATCTTTAGTTTACTAGCTCAAGTAAAAAACTCCAGCCCTTATTTAAAAAATAATATTGTTCAATAAAATAAGCAATAAAAAATGAAATTAATGTTATTACAAAAATAAATTTCAAATTTTTGTTATGAATTTTAGTTAACATTCACTTGATTATAATTTCAATATTAATAAATAACAATCTAAAAAAAACTTACATTTACATATCCACCATTAATCATATGTTAAAATGAGCTCATTGCAAACCTCTTGCCGAAGTTATGTGCTAACCTCAGGAAAGCCCTTATGAAGCATGATTGAAAATAGATAAACTCCATTTGTATCTTTTTTTGGCAGTTACAAATTAGATAAAAGAAGTTCGTGAAGTAATTACCGAAGCAAAACAGGAGTATATGCCAAAAAATCTAAAAAAAATAAAAACTACTTCAACTCTATAGCTTTCTGATCGCGCATAGAAATAATCATCTGCTCTTTTGACATTGGCCATTTAATGTTTAATTGAGGGTCAAATATGGATATTGCTATATCGCCGGCAGGGTCTCTTTCCGAGTAAAGTCTATCAACTAAATAAATATACTCAAGTGGACCCTCCATCACAGCAACACCGTTTCCTAAGCCTTTTGAGATAAGCAAACCACCGGGCAACGAAGAACTATCAAATCCCAAAATAAAAGTTTCAACCTTTTTGTAAGTTGATGAGTTTGGACGAAGATCTACAATCGCGCAAAATGCTTTGCCTGAAGTTATAAAAACAAGTTTGTTCCAATCTTCGGCATGCATTCCGCGAACTACATTTTTTTGGGATCTAGCATGGTTTATTTGTTTAATATTAAATCCGGTCGGCATTATTTTTTGAATACTTGGCAAATGACAAACTTCGGAAAAAAAACCACGATCATCACCTTTTAACTCTCTGTGTAAATAAAACAATCCATCAATTGCGGTTTTATATATATTATCTTCTATGTGAAGCTCTTCTCTGATTGAAAATGTCATTATGTTAAGTAAATTAAAAACTTTTGTTAATGTAAATTATACGTTGTTTTTTGCAAAAAAATCTTGTGCTTCTTTCATATCTTCCTTAATTTGCGCAACCAAATCATCAGTGCTACTGAATTTTTTATTATCTCTTAGCTTTTTATATAATTTTACAGTTATTTTTTCTCCATACAAATTACCGTTAAAATTTAAAACATAAACTTCGGATCTCTTATTTTGATCGTTAAAAGTTATTGGCTTTCCGATAAAAATGAGCGCTTCATGCAGGTTGTCGCCAATATTTACATGCCCCGCAAAGACACCTTCCGGTGCATTTTTATGAACATTTACATTAGCTGTTTTGAAACCAATTTTAGTTCCACGACCTTCATTTCTTATAACCTTACCCGAAAATACATAAATTTCTTTGTCCGCTTGTTTCATGTGTGATATCTAAAAAGTAGAATAAACTAAATTTGGTGGCTGGGGAGAGAATCGAACTCTCGACCTATCGCTTATGAAACGATTGCTCTAACCGCTGAGCTACCCAGCCTTAAAAAGAGATATTTTTATTGCAGATAGTATAATATATACCTATCATATGAACAAGCACAGCAATAAATCCATAGATGTGTCAGTCATAATACTTTCGTACAACACCCAATCATTAACCTGCCAAACAATAAATTCAATTTATAATTCTACAAAACTGGAAGAAAGCAATTTTGAGATTATTATTTTTGATAACAATTCTATTGATAATTCAGTTGAGGAGATAAAAAAACTTCAAAAATTGCACTCAAATTTAAAATTAATAGAAAATAAGGATAATATCGGTTTTTCAAGGGGCAATAATTTAGCATCAAAGTCCGCAAGCGGGAGATATATTCTATTTCTAAACTCAGATATTATTGTACACGATATGGCTATTGATAAGCTTTTAAATTTTGCAAAAAAACAAAGTTCGGATTTTTTTGTCGGAGGTAAATTATTAAATAACGATGGGTCTCCCCAACCTTCATGCGGACCATTTTACAGCTTGCCAGTTGTGTTTGCTGCACTTTTTTTAAGGGGTGATTACTGGGGACTAACAAGGTACTCGCCTATTGTAAACAGAAGAGTTGATTGGGTTTCTGGTGCCTGCCTATTAACAAATAATACTACTTTCAATAAACTCAATGGTTTTGATGAAAAAATATTCATGTATATGGAGGAGATCGATCTCTTATTTAGAGCAAAAAAAGCTGGAATTCTCACATACTTTGTACATAGTGCAATATTTACTCATCTCGGGTCAGCCTCAAGCGGAGGAAAATCTTATCCAATTATTCAGGTTTTTAGAGGTTTTAGCTATTTTTACAATAAACATCATGGACCACTGTCAAAGTTTATGTTAAAGAATATGTTACAATTTAAAGCATATCTGGTAATTTTTATAGCCGGTATTTTAAAGAAACCTGAGCTTGCAAAAACGTATGAATCAGCTAAGAACAATATTAAATTGGACTGACAAAAATTTATTAAAATGGTTGTTGGTGGGCTTTGTATTTGTTATACCCCTTTTCCCGAAGCTACCTCTTCAAATGATAAATTACACATATATAGCTCTTCGTGTGGATGATGTTTATATGGCGGTTATTGGCTTGGTATTTGCTATACAATTTTTTAGACGCAAAGTTAATATTCCTGCAAAAATATTATGGCTTTTTCTTGCGTTCTGGCTCTCGGTTTTTATTTCGTTTATATGGGGTTACTACGTTCAAAAAACAATAATTATTGATCACTTGGGCTTGCTTCATAGTTTAAGAAGGATAGAGTATATGCTCATATTTTTAATAACATTAACTCAAATAAAGTCAAGAAAAGATTTTGAATTTTTCTTAAAACTCCTTTTTGCGAGCGTATTTTTATTTGTAATGTACGGTTATGGCCAAAAATATCTCGGCTGGCCGGCGGTACAAACTATGAATCCCGAGTACGCCAAAGGATATATTTTAGTTCTTGATGCTTGGTCAAGAATATCGTCAACATTTGCTGGACACTATGATTTATCAGGGACTTTAACATTATTATTACCCCCAATAATCGGTTTTGCACTAACCTCAAAAAAAAAGTGGTATTTTTTATTATTCTCACTTGCCGTTGGCACATTGGTATTATCAGCCACAAGAGCTTCTTATGTTGGCTACTTATTAGCCACTGTTTCATATTTAATTTACATCAAAAAATTTAAGGTTTTAGCATTCGTATTATTAATTACAATAATTTTTACTCCTCTTTCAGATAATTTAACCAACAGAATTTCAAGAACTTTTCAATCAACTAAAGTGTCAATTGATACTGAAACAGGCGATGCCAGAGTAACTCGTCGATTAAAACCAGACGACCTCCCTCCCGGAGATTTTGGAGCTTCAAGTCAGTCTGAAAAAAGCCCAGAAGGTTTAACCATTTCACAGTTATCGTCCGAAGAAGCACTTGCTGCTCGCTTGAGAATACAAGATGACGTTATGAAAGAGGCATTAAAAGATGGTAAACAATATTCGGCAGATGAGCTTAATCAGACTGTAGATGAAATTTTATCTAGGCAAGTATTTGTGACCAAATACTTGCCCGATATTTCAATCTCAACAAGATTGCAAGTATCATGGCCAAGAGCCATAGTTGCATTCTTAAAAAATCCCTTGTTAGGCTCAGGTCCGTCATCACTTGGCGAAGCAACAGATGGCGATTACTTTAGGTGGTTGGGAGAAAAAGGCTTACTTGGAACTGGGTTATTCTTATCAATTCTTGGATTTATCAATTTAAGTATTTTCAAAAAAGCTAGAAAAATGTCCAAGTTAAATTCCTATGTTTTTCATGGCTTTGTATTTGGATTTATGGGCGCGTTTATAAATGCCTCAACAATTGATATTTTTGAAGCCTCAAAATTTGCTTACATTTTCTGGTTTACGGCTGGATTATTTTACGCAGGTACACAGTATTTTGAGAATCCAAAAGTTAAGACAAGTAAACTAAAGGTGTAAATTTATGAAAAAAATTGACTTTATAATTATCACCCTTATTCTTGTATTGGCAACCGTTTTAAGATTATACAAAATATCAGCACCCGTCTCCGATCTCCATTCTTGGCGACAAGCAGATACATCAGCTGTCACACGCAATTTTGTTGAAAACGGTATAGATATCTTTAAGCCAACATACGATGATCTTTCAAGTCTGCAAACGGGATATGAAAATCCAAATGGCTTAAGAATGGTTGAGATGCCGCTTTATAACGCTATATCGGCTATTGTCGTAAAAATTATTCCTAATATTTCAGTGGAGGTCTCAGGTCGCATGGTTTCCATTTTCTTTTCACTAATTTCTATAATTGTTATTTATTACATCGCTCTTTGTGAAAAGAATAGAGTTGCCGCCATTTTCTCAGCCCTTAGCTTTTCAGCAATGCCATATATTGTATTTTTTTCTAGAGTTGTGTTGCCGGAATCCACAGCGGTTTCTTTCGCAATGTTATCTGTGCTTACAGTTTATTTATCTTTTAAAAAGTCAGAAAAAGTTAATTACCTGTTTTTTTCCATAAGCATTATTTTTTTTGCAGTTGCAATTTTAATTAAACCGACGACTATTTTTTATGGTATAGCTATTGCATTATTCATAGCTGCAAAGTTTAGGTTTGAAACATTTAAAGTTCCTTACGGATATATATTTGGCGTCTTTAGCTTGTTACCATTTATTCTTTGGAGATGGTATATAACTCAGTTTCCAGAAGGCATTCCGGCAAACGCATGGCTTTTTACGATGGTTAATACTTTTGAGGGTCCAAAAGAAATATTCTTTAGACCAGCTTTTTTTAGATGGATATTTATGGAAAGAATTGGAAGCCTTATGCTTGGGATGTTTGGCGCTTTTTTCTTGGCGCTTGGTATATTGGGAAAATACAAAAGCATATTAATACCATCGATAAGCTTGTCCTCTCTTGTTTATTTATTTACTTTTCAAGGGGGCAATGTGCAACATGAGTATTATCAAACTGTGATATTCCCAGCTGTCGCACTGCTTACCGGATCAGGAGTTGCTTTTTTACATGATTTGTCCGGTCAAAAATTTAATAAATTGTTATCATATCCTGTTGGAGTAATATTTTTTATCTTTATGCTTTTTTTTTCGTATTACAATGTAAAAAATTATTACTCATATCCACAAGATCTTAATCAAATTGCCGAACTAATAAAATTATTTACTGATAAAGATGATAAAATTGTTACTGATAGAATGGGCGACACAACATTGCTTTACTTATCAGATAGAAAAGGAGCTCCTGCCATATATAAGGAGCCCGAAGAGTTAAAAAACTTGGGTTACTCCCACATAGTAACTGCCAATAAAGATACAGGATTATCACTAATTAATCGTGGGTATAAAGCTGTTGTAGAAAATGATTTATGCACAATTGTGGCTCTTAATTAACCAAAGCTTGAACAAAAATAATGAAAATTTTAATGCTTACTCCCTATTTGCCGTATCCTCCAGCTTCAGGCGGACAGATTAGGACGCTGTATTTGTTAAAATACTTAGCTCAAAATCACTCCATAACCCTTGTTGCCTTATATAAAGATGATAAGGAAAAAAAATTTGCTAAACATTTGAAATCTTATTGTCAAGAAATACATCTTTGCAAGCGCCCAAAAAAACCATGGCACATAAACAATATTTTTAAATCTGTTTTTACCAACTTACCTTTTTTAATTGTTAGAAATTACTCCAAAGAAGCTGTAATAAAAGTTAAGCAGTTACTGGCATCAGCTGAATTTGATATTATTCATGCAGAAACTTTTTACATAATGCCACACATTCCAGAGACAAAAGTTCCGGTCTTGCTCGTTGAGCAAACTATTGAGTATAAGGTATATCAGCATTTTATAAAAACTTTGCCATGGATTTTAAGATGGCCGTTAACAATAGATATTTTGAAATTACAAAATTGGGAGAAGTATTATTGGAAAAAAGCCAATCTGGTTGCCACAGTTTCACACTTTGATAAAGATGAAATTAAGAGAATTTTACCTGAAATTGAACCGGCAATTATTCCAAACGGTGCCGGAGATGAAATGTTTATTCCAAAGTTACATGATGCTTTGCCCAAAAAAATGAAGTTATTGTTTGTGGGCAACTTTTACTGGTTGCAAAATATAGAGGCAGCACAGTATTTAATTGATAAAGTGTACCCTTTACTATCAAAGGAGATGCGCGATATTGAACTTATCATAGGTGGCCAAAATGTTTTTGAAAAGATATCCACCAAAGAGTTATCGGGTATCAAGGTTTTAAATCTTGATCCAGGAGATACTGAGTCTGTAAAAAAACTGTATCAATCGGCGGATCTTTTTATTGCCCCGATTTTTGGACCCGGCGGGACGAGGCTTAAAATATTAGCAAGCATGGCATCAGGTTTGCCAGTTATCTCAACTCCAATCGGAGTTGAGGGCTTGGATGCAATAGATAATAGACATTTTCTTATTGCCAATACGCCAGAGGATTTTGTTGAAAAAGTTAAAAGAATAAGAAATGATCAAAATTTATATAGATCAATTCAAAAAAATGCATTTAACCATGTTAAGGAAAATTTTAGCTGGGAAGCTATAGCAAAAAAACTTGAGGGCGTATATCAAAAAGTTATCAAAAATAATTAAATTATGAGAATCGGGCTTGACATTTCTCAATCAGTTTACGAAGGCTCAGGAGTTGCTCGGTTTAATGAAGGACTAATTTCTGCTCTTTGTGATTTTGAAAAAAAACATACTATTAGTTTTTATTTTTCTGGATTAAGAAGACAGTTACCAGATATCTTGGTGCAAAGAATTAACAAATCAGGGCATAGATTATTTACATATAAAATACCCCCAAAAATATTGTCATTTATGGCTCATAATCTCCATAAATTGTCAGAAAATATCATACCTATGGCAAGAGATATTTCCAAAAATGAGGATGTGTTTATAACATCTGATTGGTCCGAACTAAAACTTCCAGTTAAAAAGGTAACAATTGTTCACGACTTGGTCTTTAAAAGATACCCTGAAACCTTGGACAAAAGTATCTTAAAGACTCAAGAAAAAAGAATGGAATTTATTAAAAAAGAATCAAATTTAATATTTACAGATTCAGAATCAACAAAAAATGACTTGGACTTATATTATCAAATCAAAAAAAATGTTATTGTAAATTATCCGGGAGTTAAGATAAGCATTAATAAGCAAATTAAGTTTGAACAATTAAAAGAAAAGTTGGGTATTACAAAAAAATTTATTCTAACTGTGGGGAAAAAAGAACCTCGAAAAAATATCAACCGGTTAATTGAGATTTTTGAAACACATAGTTATTTTAAAGATTATGAACTCGTGGTGGTTGGAGCTCAAGGTTGGGGTGATAACTTAAAATCAAGAAATAAAAGCATTATTTTTACCGGCTTTTTGCCTGATGAATTTCTTTACGAACTTTATAGAAATGCAAAAATATTTATCTATCCTTCATTATACGAGGGCTTTGGTTATCCAATTATAGAAGCTATGAACCTTGGCTGCCCTGTTGCAACAAGTAGCACCTCTTCTATGGGAGAAATAACTAATAATGCTGCATTAAAATTTAATCCTGAAAACACTCTTGAAATTAAAACCGTGTTAATTAAAATGCTTGAAAATCAAGGTCTAATTGAAGAGTTAAGGGAAAGAGGATTTATCAATGCTCAAAAATATACTTGGTCAAATTATCAAAAAGTTCTAATACGCGAAATTGAAAATTTAAAATAAATTTATGGTTATTGGCATAGATGGCAATGAAGCTAATGTAAACTCAAGTGTTGGCGTCTCCGTGTATACCAAACATATTCTTGAATATTGTGCCAAAAAAGCAAATAACGATTTAAGATTTAAGATATTTTTAAAATCTGAGCCAAGCACAAAAATGCCATTGGAAAATGCGTATTACAAATATGTAGTTGTTAAAGCGCCTTTTTTATGGTCACAGATTTTTTTACCATTTTATATTTTAAAAAATAAAGGAATAGATCTGTTCTATTCACCGGCACATTATGCTCCGCGCTTCTTAAAAGTCCCCCTCGTCTTAACGATACACGATTTATCGTATTTTTACTTTCCACACGAATTTTTAAAAAGAGATTTATATAAGCTTAAAAACTGGACTGAATATTCAATTAAAAAGGCTAAAAAAATAATTGCTGTTTCAAAAAGAACTAAAAAAGATATTATGCGATTTTATCCTGAAATCGAAAACAGATGCTCAGTCATTTATAACGGATTTGAAAAAAACATTGATTTATCTTATAAAAAGGAACTTAATCAAAGTTGGGGACTGAAGAAAAATGAATTTATTTTGTACGTCGGCACACTCCAGCCAAGAAAAAATTTAATCAGATTAATAAACGCATTTAATGATGCCACGCTGGATAACATCGGTATTAAATTGGTAATAGCTGGCAAAAGAGGCTGGTTGTTTGATAATATTTTAAACGAAGCAAAAAAACTTAAAATTGAAGATAGAGTTATTTTTACTGATTATGTATCAGATCAAGATCTCGCTTGTCTATACCAAAATGCCATCTGTTTTGTTATGCCATCTTTATATGAAGGATTTGGCATTCCAATATTAGAGGCCATGAGTTTTAATTTGCCAGTTGCCTGTTCAAACTCGTCCAGTTTACCGGAAGTTGGTGGTGATAGTTGTTTATACTTTGACCCTAATGATGTAAAGGATATGGGAGATAAGATAAAAAAATTATTAACTGACGATGTTTTGAGACAAAACTTAAAAAAACTTGGTAAAGAAAGGATTAAATATTTTTCATGGCAAAAATGCGCTGAAGAAACATTAGAATTATTAAAATCAGCTGTTTCTTAAAAATTTAAAATGATAATAAAAGAACTACCAATTAGTGTTGACCCGTCAATTGTAAACAACGTGGTTTCCCACCCTCTGCAATCTTATCAGTGGGGTCAAGCAAGGCAAAAAATGGGCGTTATGACAATAAGAATTGGTATATTTGAGGAAATTAGCAATGTTTTAAAAGATGTTATAACAGTCACTGTTCACAATATTCCACATACCAAATATCATATCGGATACATTCCAAGATCCAAGGCTCCTTCATCATATTTGATAACTTACTTAAAGTCGTTAAAAAAAGAGTTAAATTTAATTTTTGTTAAATTTGAACCTGATGAAGTGTTTGGATCAGAGATTGATAAAGAATTAACAAAATCAAGGCACCCACTTTTTCCAAACTGGACTCAAACATTGTCATTATTAAATTCAAAAGAGGAAATATTAAAAAAAATGAAGCCAAAAACGCGCTACAATATTAAAATAGCGCAAAAAAATAATGTCACGGTTTCTGAAGAATCAAATGATTTAGGATATTTAATATTCCAAAAACTATACTTTGAGACGGTTAAAAGACAGACTTATCATGGTCATGGCGAACTTTATCATAAAAAAGTATGGGACAACATGAAGAATGGTATTGCTCACATTATGATTGCCAAATATAAGGATAAGCCATTATCGGCATATGAACTATTTCTTTTCAAGGACAAATTATACTATCCATACGGCGGGTCTTCCCTATCCCATAAAAATTTAATGGCGTCAAACTTACTCATGTGGGAAGCCATTCTTTTTGGCAAGAAAAATGGTGCAACTGAGTTTGATATGTGGGGTTCATTACCCCCTAATTACAATAAAAACAAAGAATGGGCGGGTTTTACTAAATTTAAAGAAGGATACGGCACAAATTTTAAGCAATTTGTGGGTTCCTTCGATTTAATACTTAATCCAGTTGCTTACAATATTTACAATACCGCCTACTTTTTAAGAGACATCTTGTTAAGGTCAAGAGTTCTTTAATTTTGAGTCTTTCTTTGGTGAAATTAGGGCGACTTTCAACACGTCATCTATCTTTGATGCAAAGACAAATTTTACATCTTTTTTGACATTTTCAGGAATATCGACCATATCTTTCTTATTTTCCTCAGGCAGTATGACTGTTTTTATCTGAGCTCTATGTGCAGCGATTACTTTTTCTTTTAAACCTCCAATTTCAGTTACGCGACCCCTTAAAGTTATTTCTCCTGTCATGGCAACATCTCGCTTGACGGGCTGAGAAGTTAACGCTGACACCAAAGATGTGACGATGGCAACGCCAGCAGACGGTCCATCTTTTGGTACGGCTCCTTCTGGCACATGAACATGGACGTCTTTTTTTTCAAAAAAATCTTTATCAATTCCAAATTCATCATATCTTGCTCTGATATATGTTAATGCCGCTTGACATGATTCTTTCATCACGTCACCGAGATTACCAGTTAAAGTTAAGTTGCCTTTTCCGGGCATTGTTGCAACTTCTATAAACAAAATGTCGCCACCTGCTTGTGTCCATGCAAGTCCTGTTGTAATTCCAACAGTATCTTTCTCCTCAATGATTGATGATGAGTACTTTGCTGGTCCAAGATAATTTTCAATATCAGTAACACCCACAATCTTTTTCTTACTTTTTATTTTACCTTCAACAACCTGTCTGGCAATCTTTCTAAAGACTGTTGCAACTTGTCTTTCAAGTTCACGTACACCAGCCTCTCTTGTATATCGACGAACTACAAGCTCAAGCGCCTGATCTGCAATCTCGGCTTGTTTTTCCTTAATAAAATGAGATCTTCTTTGTTTTGGGATAAGGTAATTTTTAGCTATGCTAAATTTTTCATCCTCAGTATATCCGGCAAAATTAATTATCTCCAATCTGTCTCTTAAGGCCTCAGGAATTGTATCAAGCATATTGGCAGTTGTTATGAAAAAAACTTTTGATAAATCAAACGGTACTTCAAGATAATGGTCTGAGAAGGCATTATTTTGTTCAGGATCCAGAGCTTCAAGAAGTGCTGCAGATGGATCACCCCGATAATCGCTACCAATCTTATCAATTTCATCAAGCATAAAAACTGGATTATTAACACCAGCTTGCTTAATACCTTGTACCATTCTTCCCGGAAGAGCCCCAACATATGTTCGACGGTGACCTCTAATTTCTGCTTCATCTCTTATGCCACCCAACGAAATCTTAACAAACTCTCGTCCCAGAGCTCTTGCAATGGATCTTCCAAGTGAGGTTTTTCCAACACCCGGCGGTCCGACAAAACATAATATTGAGGGCTGAGTATCTTTTTTTTC